>NZ_JAHSQD010000287.1 GCF_020103755.1 Streptomyces sp. LS1784 | reverse complement strand
GCCGTGGACGCGCCCCCGGGGGAGCCTTCTCCCTGCGGGACGCCCCGGTGCTCACCGCGGACGTCCGGGCGGTGCCGGGCGCCGTCGCACCGGCCGCCGCGGGCTCCGCCGACGCCGACGACGGCCGCCGCGCGGAAGGCATGATGGGCCGATGACTTCCTCCCTCCCCACCCGCAGCCAGGCCGTGGCCGAGGCCCTGGCGGCGGCCGGCGTCCCCGGTGGGATCCGCCTCCTGCCCGACTCCGCGCGCACCGCGGCCGAAGCCGCCGCCGCGCTCGGCTGCGAGGTCGGCGCCATCGCGAACAGCCTGGTGTTCCTCTGTGACGGTGCGCCGCTGCTGGTGATGACCAGCGGTGCCCACCGGGTCGACACCGTCCACCTGGCCGGGCGGTTGGGAACCGGCCCGATCGAGCGCGCCACCGCCGTCCAGGTCCGCGAGGCCACCGGCCAGGCCATCGGCGGCGTCGCCCCGACCGGCCACCCGGCCCGGCTGCGCACCGTGGTCGACACCGCGCTGCAGCAGTACGACGTGCTCTGGGCGGCCGCCGGGCACCCGCACACGGTCGTACCGATGACGTACGAGGAGTTGCTGCGGGTGACAGCCGGAACCCCGTCCGTCGTCACGCCTGGCTGAACCCCGTCCGTCAGCCGGATGGCGGATGTCGAGCTGCGGGTTCCGTGGCCGGCCACATACTGGAGGAGTGGGAGGGACCCGGGCGTCATTTTCGCCTCCGGCCCCGCCGGTATGGAACCCGACCACGAACGGCAGATCCGGTGCCGCAACCCCGTCTCTCCTGGGCGCAGTCGCCTCGGCGGCGGCCTGAGCGAGCGGAGCACCGGTGCGACGAGAGAAAGAAGCCGCACAATGAGTTACTTCGACCGTCGAGACCATGGCAACGGACGTCGGAACCGCCGTCGTCGTCGCTCCAACCGCCGTCGTCGTTTCGGCATGTGGTGACGGAGGGACCGGTACGGGTCGCTTCTGGCAACCCGTCATAGTTTCCAACCCCGGGGCCGGCGGTTCCACCGCCGGCCCCATCATCGTGAACGGGGTGCGCCATGCACGGTGCGACGGCCTCGGGGAACCGAACGGAGGAATCCGACGGGAGGACGGACGAGGGGGGGAACGAGGGGCCGGACCGGGAGGTCGACGAGAGGCCCGACGGTACCGGCGCGCAGGGGCCGGTGGCGGACTCGCCGGCCATCCCGCTGCGCGGACTGTTCCACCGGTTCTGGCCCTGGGTGCGCCCCGACGCGCGCTGGCTCCCGGTGGCCGCCGTCCTGCTCGTTCTCGGAGCGTTCGGCGAGGTCGTCTCGGTCTGGCTGTTCAAGGACCTCATCGACGACGTCCTCGTCCCACGGCGTTTCGCCGACTTCTGGCCGCTCGCCGGCGCCATGCTCGGCGCCGCCGTCGCGGCCGCCCTGTTCGCCTTCGCGGGCACCTACACGAGCACCTGGATCGCCGAACGCTACATGCTGCGGCTGCGCACCGACACCCTCGCCCACCTGCACACCCTGCCGCCGGACACCCTGGAGACCCGCTGGCGCGGAGACCTGGTGGCCCGGATGACCGCCGACATCGCGGCGATCGAACAGATGGTGGCGACCGGCATGGTCGAGGGCGCCGTGGCCGGCATCAGCCTGCTGCTGTTCATCGGCGCCGCGTTCTACCTCAGCTGGCCGCTCACCGTGGCCGCGCTGCTCGTCGCCCCCCTGTTCATCCTCTCCACCAGCCTGTTCGGGCGGCGCATCCGCGCCCGCGAACGCCAGGTCCAGCGCCGCGCGGGCGGCATCACCGCACTGCTGGAGGAAAGCCTGCGCAACGCCGTGATCACCCGGACCTACGGGCAGGAGCACCGCGAGGTCGAACGGGTCCACCGCGAGGGCCGGGCCCTGCTCGACGCCGAACTCGCCGCCGCCCGCGTCTCCGACCTCTACCAGCCCTTCCTCAGCGTGCTGCAACTGCTCGCCGCGCTGGTCGTGGTGGGCGTCGGCGCGCTGGAGGTCATCCACGGGAAGCTGAGTCTCGGCGGACTGCTCGCCTTCGCGGCCTTCATGGCCCAGCTCTTCGAGCCGGTCCAGCAGCTCGCCGCACTCGTCCCGCTGGCCGGCGCCGCCTGCGCCTCCGGCGAGCGGGTCCTGGAACTGCACGACATGACCAGCCCGGTACGGGAGAGCGACGGCGCCCGGGACGTCGGGCCGGTGCGCGGCCGGGTCACCTTCGAAGGCGTCCGCGTCGCCTACCCGGGCAGCAACGGCAGCACCGGCCCGCCCGTCCTCGCCGGCGTGGCCTTCGACGTCCCGCCCGGCGAGACCCTGGCCCTCGTCGGGCCCAGCGGCAGCGGCAAGTCCACCCTCGCCAAGCTCCTCGTCCGCTTCCTCGACCCGGAGGCGGGCACCATCCGCCTCGACGGCCACGACATCCGCGGCCTCACCCTCGCCTCGCTGCGTCACGCCGTCACCCTGCTCCCGCAGCAGGCCCCGCTCTTCCACGCCACCATCGCCGACAACATCGCCTACGGCCGCCCCGGCGCCCCACAGCCCGAGATCGAACGCGCGGCCCGGACCGCCGGCGCCCACGACTTCGTCACCGCCCTCCCGGACGGCTACGGCACGACCATCGGCGCCGACGGCTTCCAGCTCTCCGGCGGCCAGAGCCAGCGCATCGCCATCGCCCGCGCCCTACTGCGCGACACCCCGGTCCTCGTCCTCGACGAACCCACCACCGGCCTCGACCCGCACACCGTCGAGCAGCTCATCCCCCCGCTGCGCCGCCTGATGGCCGGGCGCACCACCGTCCTGATCACCCACGACCGGGCCCTCCTGTCGCTGGCCGACCGGGTGCTCACCATCGGTCCACCGGGCGCAGACCGCCAGGGTGCCGGCCTCCGGGGCACCGGCCCGGACACCGGTTCGGGTATTCGCCCGGTCGCGAGCCTGGTCGCCGCGCTCCGGGCGCTGCGGGATCGCTGAGGCCCGGGCGCCGGAGCGCTGCCCCCGGCCGGGGGATACTGCCGCAATGCTGTTGACGTGGATCGCCGAGCTGGCCGACGAGCCGCTCGCGCTGGAGCCGGACGACCACCCGGTGGAGTGGGAGACCAACACCTGGTGGCTGAGCGCCGAGGTCGAGGACCGGCAGGCGCTGACGACCGAGGAGGTGGTGGACGCCTTCGAACGGACCGCCGCCCTGCTCCGGGAACGGGTCCGGGCGCTGGGCCACGACGGGCCGGCCACGTTCTACGTCTGGCACGATGACCAGGCCGGGCAGCTGCGGTGCTCGACCGGGTCGGTCGGCGCGGACGACCTGCCGTTCCGCGGCGCGTACGAGCCGGTGGCGGACCTCGGGCCGATCGTCGCGGACTTCCTGGCCGACGAGGAGCCCGGCGTGACCAGGCTGACGGACGAGGCGGACGAACAGGAGTCGGTGATCGGATTCTTCCCCGTCTGGGTCCGTGACGTCGGAAACGCCGGGGCCGTCGGGGCGGCGGACTACGCGCCGAGGTAGTGCAGGACGGCCAGGATGCGGCGGTTGTGGTCGGTGGTGCGGGGCAGGTCCAGCTTGTCGAAGACGGCGTTGAGGTTCTTCTCCACCGCGCTCAGCGAGACGTGCAGCCGCTGGGCGATGGCGGCGTTGGTCCAGCCCTCGGCGAGCGCCTCCAGGACGCTGCGCTCGCGCGGAGTGAGCCGGGCCAGCGGATCGGTGCGCGTGGTGCGCACCACCAGCCGGCGGACCACCTCCGGGTCGATCGCCGCGCCGCCCGCCGCGACCCGCACCAGGGCGTCCAGGAACTCCTCGACCTCGGCCACCCGGTCCTTCAGCAGATAGCCGACCCGCTCCGCGCCCGCGTCCAACAGCCTGGCCGCGTAACCGCGTTCGATGTGCTGGGAGAGCACCAGCACGCCCACCTCCGGCCAGCGCTCACGGATCTCCACCGCTGCCCGCAGCCCCTCGTCGGTGTGGGTCGGCGGCATCCGGATGTCCACCACCACGACGTCCGGCCGCTGTTCGGCCACCGCCGCCGTCAGCGCCGTCGCATCGCCCACCGCGGCCAGCACCTCGTGCCCCTCCTCGACGAGCAGGCGGACCAGGCCCTCCCGCAGCAGGGTCGAGTCCTCGGCGAGGGTCACGCGCATGGCAGCTCCGCGGTGATGACGGTGGGGCCCCCGGCGGGGCTGTGGACGTGGAGGGTACCGTCCAGCGCGGCGACCCGCCCACGCAGGCCGGTCAGGCCGCTGCCCGACGGGTCCGCGCCACCACCGCCGTCGTCCTCCACCCGTACCGTGAGCAGGGTGGCGGTCCTCTCGACCCGGGCCGAGACCGCCGAGGCGGCGGAGTGCTTGGCCGCGTTGGTGACGCACTCCGACACCACGAAGTACGCCGCCGTGCGCACCGGTTCGGGCAGCGGGCCGGCCACCTCGTAGCGGAGCCGCAGCGGGACGGGGCACCGCTCGGCCACCCCGCCCAGCGCCTCCTCCAGCCCCAGGGTGTCCAGCGCCGACGGGTACGCCCGCCAGGCCACCTCGCGCAGCTCGGTCAGCACCTCCTGCGCCTCCTTGTGGGCCTGGCGCAGCAGCGCCTCCGTCCGCTCCGGGTCCCGGTCGCGGCCCAGGCCGCGCCGCGCCCGGCCGAGCAGCATCGCCAGCGCCACCACCCGCTGCTGCACGCCGTCGTGCAGGTCCCGCTCGATCCGCCGCCGCTCGGTGTCCACCGCCTGCACCACCGCGGCCCGGCTGTCCGCCAGTTCGGCGATCCGGTGGCGCAGCAGCTCGGCCTCGGACGGTCCGAAGCACTCCCTGGCGGTCCTGGCGTCCAACGCGGCCAGCGAGAACAGGCCCTGCACGGCCAGGAAGAGCAGCACCCCGCCGAGCAGCACCTGGGTCGCCAGCTCCTCCCAGCCGAGCGAGCCGCGCAGCACCCCGCCGACCAGCAGCACGGCCAGCACCGTCCCGAAGACCAGCAGCCCCAGCACCACCCCGGCGACCAGCCCGCCGCCGCTGCGCACCACCAGGTAGCGCAGCAGCCTGCGGTCGTCCGCCCGGTAGTGGCGGGGGAAGCGGTCGCCGAAGAACGCGCTGCGCCGGGCCCGTTCCACGGCGGCCAGCCGGCGTACCCCGGACAGCAGGGCCGGCGCCGCGTACGGGCGGGTGCGCGGCCAGAGCAGGAACGGGCCGAGGGCGACGGCCGCGAGGAGGAGGTACAGCGCGGCGAGGACGGCGCTCGGGCAGCCGATCAGAACTCCGGCGGCCCGGCGCGGCCATGACGTGGTGTCTGCTCCATCCCCCTGCACGGGGTCCGAGCTTACGGGGCCTGCCGGGGCTACGGGGCCCGCCGGGGTTGTGGGGTCTGCCGGGCCGCTCACCGGGCGCGGCGGTGCTGGGCGGCGCTGTTGCGTCCGCGCCAGCGCATCGCGACGTACCCGGCCACGGCCACCACGACGAGCACCAGGACCGCCTTGGAGAGCAGGCCGACGTACGTCTCCACCACGTCCCAGCGGTCCCCGAGCAGGAACCCGGCCATCACCAGCACGCTGTTCCACACCAGGCTGCCGATCGTGGTCAGCATGACGAACGCGGGAAGCGGCATCCGCTCGACCCCGGCCGGCACGGAGATCAGGCTGCGGAAGATCGGCACCATCCGGCCCAGCAGCACCGCCTTCGTCCCGTGCCGGGCGAACCAGGCCTCGGTGCGCTCCAGGTCCGAGGCCTTGACCAGCGGCAGCCGGGCCCAGATCGCGTGCATCCGCTCCCGGCCGAACAGGGCGCCCAGCCAGTAGAGGACGACGGCTCCGGCGACTGAACCGAGGGTGGTCCAGGTCAGGGCGGAGGCGAGGCTGATCACGCCCTGCCCTGCGGCGAAGCCCGTCAGCGGCAGGATCACCTCGCTGGGCAGCGGCGGGAACAGGTTCTCCAGCGCGATCGCCAGGCCCGCCCCGGGGCCGCCCATGGTGTCCACCAGGTCGGCGGCCCAGCCGGCGAAGCCGTCGGCGGGCTGCTGGGCGATGGCGAGGACGGTGTGCTGCATGCGGGGCTCCAGGGTGGTCGGGGCGCCGGCGCTGGTGCGTCCGGCTCTGTTCTCCACGCTAGAAATCGCAGGTCAGCGGCGGTATGAGGGTTTCCGGCGAACCTCCTGCGGGAAACCGCACCGCCGCGCCCTGCGGCTTTCCGCAGGGCGGCTTATCCAGTGGCGACGGCCGCGGTCGTCTTGTCAGGATGTCTCCATGAACGACGCCTTCACCCTGGCCTGGCAGTACACCGCCGGACTCGTCCACCCCGAGGGACTGCCGATGGCCGCCGCCGAACTGCTGGCGGCGGGTGTCGGCGAGGAGTCGCCCGCGCTGTGCGAGCTGGCGGGGCGGCGGGGCCGTGGCGAGCCCTCGGCCGAGCTGACGGAGCTGCTGTGGCAGGCGATGGCCGAGCTCGGCCTGCCGGTGCCGGACGACGACCTCGTCCGGCGCTGCGTGCTGCACCGCACGGCGGCCCGGCTGACGTCGGGGGAGATCACGCCGGGGGAGGCCGTCGTCAGGCTCTGGCACCTGGGCGGCTCGAACGCGACCGCGGCGGAAGAGCGGCTCGTGGAGGTGGTCGACCAGCTCTGCTGCCCGGACTGCCTCGACGGCTGGGCGCCCGGGACGCAGCAGACATGGGAGCAGGAACTGAGGGCGGCGGCCGTCGCGGTGACGGCCGAACCCGACCATGAGCTCACCGCTTCCTGGTACCGGGACTGACCACCCCCGCACCGTGCCACCGGGCACCGCCGGGGCCCTCCGCCCCACCCCGGGCCGGCTCAGCGGTTCAACGCGGCCACCGTCTCCCGGGTCAGCTCCCGCGCCCGGGCGACGGTGGCCGTCAGCTCGGCCGCAGACCCGCCGGGCGCGGCGAGCAGGCCGCGCACGCGCGGACCGAAGTCCGGTGGGGTGTCGGGCAGTTGCTCAGCGGCGGCCAGGGCGCCCTTCTCGTTGAGGCACCAGCGGCGGTGATGGGCGTACAGGGCCTGGACCAGGATGCCGACGGCGCGGGACAGGCAGAGCGAGACGTGCAGGGCGTCGGCGCGGGCGGCGCTCTTCGCGGCGGTGTCGAGCAGGAAGCCGGCCTCCCAGGCGGCCGCGGTGAGGGCCCCGCGCAGCGGCTCCGGGTAGTCGGCGGTCTGCTCCTTGAGCCGCGCCAACTCCCCGGTGGGGTCGGCCAGCGGCTGCCCGAGGGCGACCTCGCCCGGGTAGCAGGGCGACCAGAAGCCGAGCGGGTGGCCGGCCTGCGTCCCCACCTCGTAGCGGCCCTCCCGGCAGTCCGCCCACACCTGCCCGACCCGGTCGAGGTCCCGCAGGATCCAGTCCACGGCGACACCGTCGACCCGCAGCCATGCCCCGCCGTTCACCCACGGGCCCCAGCCGCCCGGGCCGGCCACCTCGACCTCCGGCCCGGCGAGCGCCCGCAGCGCGTCGAGGTCGAGGCCGCCCCGGTAGTACACCCCGAGGTCCCAGTCCGACTCCGGCCGCTCCTCGCCCCGCGCCCGGCTCCCGCCGAGCATCACCCCCACCACGCCCGGCACGCGGGTGAGTTGGCCGGCCATGTCCTCGATGATCGCGCGCATGGAGGAGAGTCTGGCAGGTGGTGCGGCGCCCGGCCGGGGAATTCCGGGTGCCCGGCGCGCTGAGGAAGGCCGGAAGGGCCGGGCGGTCAAGGGGAGTTCGGTGCTGTGAAGTGCCGTGTCGGCGTTGCGGCGGCGTCTGCGGAGGTGTCACCACTCCTCGCCACTCTCAACGTATAGCGCACGGGGGGCCTTGCCGCAAGGCCCCGGTGATGCCGCAGAATCACCGGCTCAAGGACGCAGTGCACGAACGGGGAGTCACGAAGTGCGAGTGGTGTTGTCGACGTACGGGTCGCGCGGGGACGTCGAGCCGATGGCCGCGCTGGCGTTGCGGCTGAAGGAACTGGGCGCCGAGGTACGGGTGTGCGCGCCGCCGGACGACGAGTCCTCGGCGCGGCTGGCCGAGGCCGGAGTGGAGCCGGTGCCGGTCGGGCAGTCGGTGCGCTCACTGGTCAGCGGGCCGCCCCCGGCACCCTCGGACCTCCCCAAGCGCGCCGCCCGGCTGGTCGAGCAGTTCCACGCGGCGGTGCTCGGAGCGGCCGAGCCGGGCGGCGCGGTGGTGGCCACCGGCCTGTTCCCGGCGGTGGCCGGCGCACAGGCGGCGGCCGAGCAACTGGGCGCCCGCTTCGCGTGCGTCGCCCTCCAGCCGACCATGCTGCCCTCCCCGCACCACCGGCCGTTCGAGTACCCGATGCGGCCGTACCCGCCGGAGGTGACCGACCCCCGGGAGCTGTGGGAGCTCAACATCGGGACGATGAACGCCCTGTTCGGCGAAGCGGTCAACACCCACCGGGCGGCGGTCGGGCTGCCGCAGGTCGACAACGTCCGGGACCACGTCCTCACCGGACGGCCGTGGCTGGCCACCGACCCGCTGCTCGACCCGTGGCCCGGTTCCGAGGGGGACGGCGGGGTCTGGCCCGAGGTGGTGCAGACCGGCGCGTGGATCCTGCCGGACGAACGCCCGCTGCCCGCCGACCTGTCGGCCTTCCTGGCGGCCGGCGACGCACCGGTGTACGTCGGCTTCGGCAGCATGCCGCTGCGCGACCCGGCGGACGCCGCCCGGACCGCCGTCGAGGCCGTCCGGGCGCAGGGCCGGCGGGTGCTGCTCGGCCGCGGCTGGGCCCGACTCGCCGAGGTGGACGGGGCCGAGGACTGCTTCGTGGTCGGCGAGGTCAATCAGCAGGCACTGTTCCCGAAGGTCGCCGCCGTCGTCCACCACGGCGGCGCGGGCACCACCACCACGGCCGCCCGGGCCGGCACGCCCCAGGTGCTGGTCCCGCAGATGGTGGACCAGCCGTACTGGGCCGCGCGGGCGGCGGAACTGGGCATCGGCGTCGCCCACGACGGCCCGACCCCGACCACCGAAACCCTCACCGCCGCCCTCCGTCACGCCCTCGCCCCCGCCACCCGTGAGCGCGCCGCCGCCCTCGCCGCCGGCATCCGCACGGACGGCGTAGCGGTGGCCGCGAAGCTGCTGCTGGGCTGAGCGGTGGGCGAGGAGTGGGAAGTCGGCGGGGCCGACTTCCCACTCCGCAAACCGCTGGTAGGGCAGGTGGCCGCCCTCCGCGAGTACCTCGCCGTGCTGGACGAGGCCCTGCCCCTGATCGAGGACGAGTACGGCGCCTCCTACTTCACGGACCTGCGGACGATGGCCGCGATGGTGGCCGAACGCCACCCGCTCGGCGTGGAGGAGCAGGCCTCCTAGCCGGCCGCCGTACCCCGGGCACGCCGCAGGGCGAGGTGCGTCAACCAGGCCGGCCCGAAGGTGAACGGTGCGGCGGTGTCCTCCGCGGGCCGGGGACGGCGACGCAGACCGCGTCGACCGCCAGCGGCACCCAGGGGCCGAGCACGAGGTGCCGGACGGGCACGTTGCCCGGCGCGAGCTTCGCCACGAAGGGGACCAGGAACCCCACCACCGCGAGGGGGACCGTCGCACCGGTGTGCTTCACCGCCTCGAAGACCGTCCAGGCGAGCAGTACCGGTCCCAGCCCGCCCCACCCCGCCGCCTGCCTCGCCGGAACCCCGTCAGCCGTCACCGCTCCAGCCAGCCACGGGCCGGTTCCTCAGGAGGCCGTTTCCCTCATGAGGCCGGTTCGGTCAGGAACTTGGAGCCGGCGTCCGGGAGCTTGTTGCCGTCCCTGTCGAAGAACTGCCAGGACTTCGCCCGCAGGGTCCCCGGGCGGGCCACCACCATCGCGCGGACGGGGGAGTCGGCCACGGTGACGAACGGCGGCTCGGTGGTGGAGCCGTCCGCCCAGGTCACCACCACCCGGCCGACGTCCGGGCCGAGCGAGAGCAGCACCACGTCGAGCGGGGCCACGGTGTCGTCCTTGCCCCGGTGGCCGACCATGCCGCCGCCGAAGCTCGTCCTGCTGCGCGGGTCCACCTTGCCCGGGGCCGCCTGGGTGCCCTCGGAGTCATGGCCGAGCCGCACCCCGTCCACCGTGAAATAGACGTTGACGACATCGGAGTCGGGCTGCCAGTACTGCCGAACGAAGTCCTCCGTCGGCCTGGGGACCGCCGGGTCGTACCGGCTGCGCTCCTCCCACACCGCCGTCGCCTGCTCGAACGCCCGCTCCTGCGGGGCCTCGGGCCACAGCGACTCCCACAGCTGCCACTGCTTGCCGTCCGGGGTCCGGTCCTGGCCCAGCAGCACCCGGACCGGGGTGAGCGGGTCTCGCACCGCGGGGGTCGCGCTCGTCGCGGGGGCGGTCGCCGGGGCGAGCACGGCGCCGGTGCCCGCCGGGCCGATCCCGTGGGCGGGAACCGGGTTCGGGCGCAGCTGCGCCAGTACCCCGCCGGTCAGGGCCACCACCGAGGTCAGTGCCACGGCGCCGACCACCGTCCGGCGGCGGTGCCGCA
>NZ_JAHSQD010000286.1 GCF_020103755.1 Streptomyces sp. LS1784 | reverse complement strand
GCCCTGCGCGCCCTGTCGGCCGGCAGCGCCGCCGTGGCCGCCGCCGCGACGGCCATGGCCGGCGCGCAGCACTGACGGCCCGTCCCGGCGGGAAGGATGCACCCATCGGGGAGAGCCCGGGCAGCGGGCGAAACCGGCACACCATCGGCCCGAGGGGGCTTTGCGATGACCACACCGCCGGAGCCGGACCGTCAGTACGAGCTGCTGGAGCTGTACAAGCTCGCCGTGGAGATGGCCGACCGGGTCTCGGCCCGACGCGGCAGCGCCAACACCTTCTTCCTGTCCGTGCAGACCGCGCTGGTCACCCTGATCGGCTTCGGCATACCCAAGCTCTCCGAATCCCCGTGGTGGGTGCCGACGGCCGTCGCACTGGCCGGCATCACCCTCTCCGGGGCCTGGTGGATGCAGCTGCGCAGCTACCGGGACCTCAACGGCGCCAAGTTCCAGGTCATCAACAGCCTGGAGGAGAAACTGTCCGCGCGGATCTACACCGAGGAGTGGGACGTCCTCAGGAACAGCGCGGCGCCCGGCCGCCGGCACCGGCACTACACCGAACTCGGCACCACGGAACGGCTCGTGCCGATGATATTCGCGGTGGCCCATCTGATCCTGCTGACCGGCACACTGGCCACCGGCACACTGGCCGTATGAGCCACCTCGATCCCATCGCCGACCTGATCCGCGCCTGCCTGCCCTCCGAGGCCAGACCTCCCGCGGGCTCCGACGACCTCTTCCGCATCTACGCCGTGCTGCTCCAGGCCAAGGGCGAACAGGTCACCGACGAGGACGTCCACAACGCCTGGACGGCCTGGACCCAGACGACCGACGACACCCACAAGGCCCTGGTGCCCTTCCACGACCTCGACGCCCGCACCCGCGCCCTCGACGCCCCGTACACCCTCGCCATCCGCACCGCCGCCCGCAGGCTCCACCACTCCACGGCCTGAGGGCGGCGGGTCGGCCGGACGGGCCACCCCCGTCCGCCGCCCCTCAGACTCCGGGGGCGGCGGCCGCGAGCTCGTCGACGGTGCCGGACATGACGGTGCGCAGGTGGCGGGTGAGGTGCTCGACGGGCCAGTCCCACCAGGCGAGGTCCAGCAGGCGGGCGATGTCGGCCTCGTCGTGGCGCAGCCGGATCACCTCGGCCGGGTTGCCGCCGACGACGGCGAAGTCGGGGACGTCGGAGGTGACGACGGATCCGGCGGCGACGATCGCGCCGTGGCCGATGCGCACCCCGGGCATGACGGTGGTGCGGTAGCCGAGCCACACGTCGTGGCCGATCACGGTGTCGCCGCGCCCGGGCAGGCCGGTGATCAGGTCGACGTGCTCGGCCCAGGCGCCGCCCATGATCGGGAAGGGGAAGGTGGAGGGCCCGTCCATCCGGTGGTTCGCGCCGTTCATGACGAACCGCACCCCTGTGGCGAAGGCGCAGAACCTGCCGATGACGAGCTTCTCCGGCCCGTAGTGGTACAGCACGTTGCGGGTCTCGAACGCCGTCGGGTCGTCCGGGTCGTCGTAGTACGAGTACTCGCCCACCTCGATCAGCGGCGAGGTGACCAGCGGCTTGAGGAGGACCACCCGCGGCTGCTCGGGGAAGGGGTGCAGCACGGTCGGGTCGGGCACGGCGGGGATCACGAGGAGGGCACCGCTTTCTCGTTGACGGGATGTCAGAGCACCGGGGCGCCGGAGCGCACCGCTCCATGATCCCCGTCCCCCGCACAGGGCGTGACCAGGGCCGTCACCTGCCGCCGCTGTCGCCGTCCCCGTCGTTCTCCCCGCCGTCCCCGCCGCCCTGCCCGCCGTCCCCGTCCGGGCCCTCGGGCTCACCGGGCGGGGACGGCCCGTCGTGGAACGAGACGTCGACCCGCTGCTCGGGCCGGCGCTCCTCCTGCCGGGCGACCGAGGACAGCACCGCCTGGTCGGCGTCCGTCAGCGGCGGCTGCAGCAGACTGCGCGGCCACAGCCGCCGGGCGAGCACGACGTCGACCTCGGCCGCGTACACGGTGACCTGCGCGGCCAGGTAGAGCCAGAACAGCAGCCCGATCACCGTCGCGAAGAACCCGTAGACCTGGCTCGCGTGGCGCAGCTCGTGGGCGACCAGCAACGAGCCGGTCGCCTGGAGGACGGTGAACAGCGGCCCGGCGAGCGCGCAGCCCGGCCACAGCGCCCGCAGCGGAACCTCGCGCGGGGTGAGCACCCGGAAGCAGGCCAGGCACAAGGCGGCGTTCGCCAGCGCCGAGACGACCAGGCCCCCGATCCGGGCGGCCGGCCCGGCCAGCGTGGCGCCGACCAGCGAGGCGGCGGCGGTGCCCAGCACCAGCCCGCTGCCCAGCACCGCGAACAGCAGCACGCTGCGCGCCAGCCGCGGCCAGTAGCCGGGCCGCTTCACCCCCGGCACGTTCCAGACCTCGGCCATGGCGTGCTGCAGGACCTGCGCGATGCCCAGCGCCCCGTACAGCAGGCCGAGCGCGCCGATCACCAGGGCCAGGCCGTTGCCCTGCAGGGAGTGGACGTTCTGGCGCAGCTGGTCGCCGATGATCGGGAAGTCGGCGAGCGCGGAGTCCAGCACCGCGCGCTGCGCCCCGGGGTGGCCGTGCAGGGCGAAGCCGAGGACGGTGCTGAGCAGGAGCAGCAGCGGGATCAGCGCGACGAAGCCGTAGTAGGTGATCAGGGCGGACAGCAGCCCGCCCCGGTCGTCCCCGTACTTGCGCACGACGCCGACCACCAGGCCGGGGGCCCGGTGGCGCTGCTGGAAGCCGTCCACGGCGCGCAGGCCCCGCTCGATCGGATTCACACCGCGCGTCTGCCCACGGCGCGCGGTGCGACACCCCGGCTGCGCGCACCGGTCCGGCGTGGTTGATCGGTCAACTGCTTGATCAACTGGCGTCAAGTTGTCTGTACAGCTCGGAGTCTCCCGCCGGTCATCGGCCGGTCATCGGACACCACGGCTGCGTCCACTTCGGTCTCGTACACATAACGGGTCCGGTCCGAACCGCGCGGCCGGCCCCCGTACCGAAGACCCGCGGTCCGTCAGCAAGGAGCCCCACCCCCATGAGTCCGAAGCCCGAACTGTCGCGCCGCAGCATCCTCGGCGGCGCGGCGGCGGCCGCGGTGCTGTCCGCCCTCCCGACCAGCGTCCAGCAGGCGCTCGCCGCACCGGCCCGGCCCGGACGGCTGGCGGACATCCAGCACGTCGTGGTGTTCATGCAGGAGAACCGCGCCTTCGACCACTACTTCGGCACCCTGGCGGGCGTGCGGGGCTTCGGCGACCGCACCGCCGTGCGCGGCGTCGACGGCCGTTCGGTGTTCCACCAGCCCGACCCCGGCCGCAAGGAGGGCTACCTGCTGCCCTTCGCGATGAACGCCGCCCACACCAACGCCTACCAGCAGGGCGCCCCCTCCTTCGGCTACGGCGACTCCATGAACGCCTGGAACGACGGCCGCGCCGACGGCTCCGTCACCCGCCGCTCCTCCGGCTGGCTCGGCCAGGGCTACTACGAGTCCGCCGACATGCCCTTCTACCACGCCCTCGCCTCGGTGTTCACGGTCTGCGACGCCTACTACGCCTCCGTGCAGTGCAACACCAACACCAACCGCGACCACCTGATGACCGGCACCAGCGGCGGCACCGTCCGGGACACCCCGGTGACCGACAACACCGAGATCCCCGGCGGCTACGAGTGGACCACCTACGCCGAGCGCCTGGAGCAGGCCGGCGTCAGCTGGAAGACCTACCAGGCCATCGACAACTTCGACGACAACGCCCTCGCCTGGTTCGCCCCCTTCGTCAAGGCCAGGCCCGGTGAGCCGCTGTACGAGCGCGGCATGCGCGCCGTCGGCGACCCGGCCAAGAAGAACGACCCGTTCGCCATGGGCGACGCCCTGGTCGAGGCCTTCACCGCCGACGTCCAGGCCGACCGCCTCCCGCAGGTCTCCTGGATCGTCGCCCCCGCCGCGCTGTCCGAGCACGCCAACTACGCGCCGCCGAACGGCGAGCACCTCACCTCCCGGCTGCTCTCCGCGCTCGCCGCCAAACCCGAGGTGTTCCAGAAGACCGTCTTCATCCTCAACTACGACGAGCACGGCGGCTTCTTCGACCACCAGCTGCCGCCCGTCCCGCCGCTGGCCGACGGCCGCGGCAAGTCCAACGTCCCGGTCGACGGCGAGGTCGTCGTCCGCGTCAGCAAGGGCTCCTCCACCTACCACCGGGTGGTGAGCCAGGACGGCAAGTACCGGGTCAAGGCCGCCGACGGAACCCTCACCTGGTCCGACACCCTCCCGGCCGGCGAGACCCTGGTCTCCGGCCCCTACCCGATGGGCCTGGGCGTGCGGGTGCCGATGGTCGTCGTCTCGCCGTGGACCCGCGGCGGCGTCGTCGACTCCACCGTCTACGACCACACCTCCGTCCTGCGCTTCCTGGAACAGCGCTTCGGCGTCCAGGAGCCCAACATCAGCCCCTGGCGGCGCGCGGTCTGCGGCGACCTCACCAATGTCTTCGACTTCTCCGGCCGCAACCCCGCCTGGCCGCAGCTGCCCGACACCAGCGGCAACCGCCAGAAGGTCATCGACACCGGCAAGCTCCCCACCCCCACCGTGCCCAGCCCGCAGACCTTCCCCCAGCAGGAGCGCGGCACCCGCTCCTCCCGCCCCGCCCCGTACAACCTGCTCGTCAAGCCCCGCCTCAAGGGCGACGAACTGACCGTCGACTTCGTCAACCAGGGCCGCCAGGGCGCCGTCTTCGCCGTCTACCCCGCCCCCGGCGAGGCCCCCAAGCACTACACCGTGGCCGCCAAGAGCCGCCTCTCGGACGTCTGGAAGGTCGGCCCCGCCGGCTACGACCTGCGCGTCCACGGCCCCAACGGCGCCCTGTGGCACCTGCGCGGCGACACCACCTCCGCCTACGAGATCTCGCTCTCCGAGGAGAGCGACGGCAAGGTGCTGGAGGTCGACGTCATCAACCGCTCGCGCACCGCCCAGACCTTCCTGGTCGGCGACCTCGCCTACGGCGACGGCCTGCGCGAGGTGCGGGTGGCGGCCGGCGACGACCGCACCGTCAACCTCAAGGTCGGCCCCGAGGGCTGGTACGACGTCGCCGTCGGCGTCCAGGGCGAGCTCGGCTTCCGCCGCCGCATCGCCGGCCGCTTCCCCTGGGACGACCGCACCGTCACCGACCCGGCCCTCGGCCTGGCCGACCCGCTCACCGTGAACCTCGCCCTCGGCGCCGCCTCCGCCACCATCGACGAACCCGTCCTGCTGCCCGGGCGCCCCGCCACGGTCACCGCCACCCTCACCGCCACCACCGCCCTCACCCGCCTGGAGGCCCAGCCGCTGCTCCCGCCCGGCTGGACGGCCACCGCCGTCGTCGCCGCGCCCGACAAGCTCGCCGCCGGCGCCAGTGCCACCGCCGTCTGGCAGGTCACCCCGCCCGCCCAGCTGCCCGCCACCGCCACCCACCGCCTGCTGGTCACCGCCCGCGCCCAGGCCGACGGCCGCTTCGCCGTCGCCGACGGCGAACTCGCCGCCCGCCCCGCCCCGGTGATGACCGGCCACCTCCTCGACGAGGACTTCGAGTCCCTCGCCGACGCCCTGCGGCCCGAGGCCGGCCTGCTCGGCTGGACCGCCCAGGCCCCCAAGGGCTGGTCGGTGGTCAACGCCCCCGCCATGCCGCAGGGCACCGTCCGCCTCCAGGGCTGGACCTTCCACACCAAGCGCGAATGGGCCGCCCTCGGAGCCCAGGACCGCGGCAACTTCACCCGCGCCCTGGGCGTCGTCGCCGTCGCCGACCCCGACGACTGGGACGACACCGGCTCGCCCTCCCGCAAGGGCGTCTTCGACTCCACCCTGGTCTCGCCCGCCGTCGCCATCCCGGCCGGCACCGACACCCTCCACCTCGCCTTCGACTCCCACTACCGCCAGGAAGCCCCGCAGAAGGCCTCCGTCACCGCCGTCTTCGACAACGGCACCGAGACCCGCCTGCTGGCCTACAGCTCCGACGCCACCGGCAACGACAACGCCGGCAAGGACGCGCAGAACACCCGGATCACCCGCAGCTTCGCCGTCCCGGCCGGAGCCCGCTCGGTGACCCTCAAGTTCCGCATGTACGACGCCGGCAACAACTGGTACTGGGCCGTCGACCACATCCGCCTCGACACCCGCCCCGTCACCGGCTGACCTCTTCGGCCCCGCCCGGGCCCGTCCGAGCCTCCGCGCCCGGGCGGGCCCGGCCGCGTCCACCCACGGCGGAAATCGCCCGGCTCAGCCGCGCTGTTCGGCGACGGCGGCGGGGGTGGCGAAGCGGGGCAGGACCTCCTCGGCGAGTTCCTGCAGCAGCTCGTCGACGGGGCGGTCGTTGGGGCGCAGGTTGAAGGAGACGTGGGCGACGCCGAGCTCGGACATCAGCTCCAGGTACTCGATCAGGGCGGTGCGCCCGGTGCTGAGGCCGAGCCGGACGGGGCGCGGCGCGGTGGTGGGGTCCTCGGCGAGGGTGAGCACCATCGGGGTCAGGTAGGGCTTGTCGCCGGCGAGGTCGCGCCACTGGCGCATCCGCAGGCGCAGCGCGTTCAGGTCGCGCGGGTAGTCGAGGGAGGCGTCGGCGTGCTCGGCGATCCACTCGGGGCTCTGCTGGGCGCCGCCGGCGACGGCGATCGGGATGCCCGCGGGGTGGACCGGCCGGGGCAGGACCTCCAGTCGGCGCTCGGCGCCGAGGCCTGCGGCGGGCAGTTCCAGCGGGCCGGGCCGCCAAGCGGCGCGCAGGGTCTCGACGCCGGTGCGGAAGGCCTGGCCGCGGTTGTGGAAGTCGCGCTCGAACAGCGGGTACTCCACGGGGCGGTCGCCGCTGGCCAGACCGAGCAGCAGGCGGCCACCGGAGAGCACGTCGACGGTGGCGGCGGCCTTGGCGACCAGCAGCGGCTCGCGCAGCGGCAGCACGACCGCGCCGGTGGCGAGGACCGCGTCGTGGGTGAGGGCGGCGAGGTGGCCGAGGTGGGTGAAGGTCTCGAAGACGCTGCCGGCGTCGCCGAACTGGACGGGGTCGTAGAGCGGGACGTCGCGCACCCACAGGGCGGCGAAGCCGAGGCGGTCGGCGAGTCGGGCGAGGCGGGCGTGCTCGGCGAGGTCGGGGACGCCGAAGGGACGGCCCACCTCGTGGTCGGCCCGGCCGCGGTCCTGGCCCCAGTCGTTGTCCAGGGGCAGTTCCAGGCCGATGGTCAGCCGGCCGTCGGCGGGGGCCAGTCGGGCGAGTGCGGGGTGGGGCAGTGCCATGGCGGGTCCTTGGAGGCAAGGGCCCGTCCCGGGCGGCGGTGCGACCGCCCGGGACGGGAGTGGTGGGGCGGGCCGGATCAGTTGAACTGGTCCGGGTGCGGGCCGGTGCGCAGGCCGCGGTCGGTGGCGGCGACGGCGGCCATGTCCTGCTCGGTCAGCTCGAAGTCGAAGACGTCGAGGTTCTGCCGGATGCGGGCCGGGGTGACCGACTTGGGGATGACGATGTTGCCCAGCTGCAGGTGCCAGCGCAGGACGACCTGGGCGGGGGACTTGCCGGTGCGCCGGGCGATGGCGGTGATCGCCGGGTCGTCCAGGACGGCGCCCTGGGCGAGCGGGCTCCAGGCCTCGGTGGCGATGCCGTGCTTGGCGTGGAAGGCGCGCAGCTCGGCCTGCTGGAGGCCGGGGTGCAGCTCGACCTGGTTGACGGCGGGCACCAGCGAGCTGTTGTCCAGCAGGCGCTGGAGGTGGGCGGGCTGGAAGTTGGACACGCCGGCGGCGCGGATGCGGCCCTCCTCGGCGAGGCGCTCGATGGCGCGCCAGGAGTCCAGGTAGAGGTCGCGGGCCGGGGTGGGCCAGTGGATGAGGTAGAGGTCGGCGTAGTCCAGGCCGAGCTTGGCGAGGCTGGCGTCGAAGGCGCGCAGGGTGGCGTCGTAGCCCTGGTCGGCGTTCCACAGCTTGGTGGTGACGAACAGGTCCTCGCGGGCCACGCCGGAGGCGGCCAGGGCGCGGCCGACGCCGGTCTCGTTGCCGTAGATGGCGGCGGTGTCGATGCTGCGGTAGCCGGCCTGGAGGGCGGAGGCGACGGCGGCGGTGGTCTGCTCGTCGGGGACCTGGAAGACGCCGAAGCCGAGCTGGGGGATCTCGACGCCGTTGTTCAGCTTCACGGTGGGGACGCCGGGGGTGGTCATGGTCGCGGGCTCCTTCAGGCGGTGCGGTCGGTGAGGGTGTAGTGGACGGTCTGGGCGCTGATGAGGCCGTCGCGGAAGACGAAGGTGTCGACGCCGTCGGCGACCTCGCGCTCGGGGGTGGTGGCGCTCCAGTGCAGGAGCAGCACCTCGCCGGCGAAGCGGGGGGTGAGCTGCCAGTCGGCGTCGGGCAGGTCGGCCAGCAGCCGGCCGAGGGCCTGCCGGATGCCGACCCGGCCGTGGAAGGTGCCGGCCGGGGTGACGGCGACGGCGTCCTCGGTGTAGTTGCCGCTGACCAGGTCGAGGTCGCCGGTGCCCAGGCGCTCGCCATGGTCGGCGAAGACCTCCTGCGGGCTGCGGGTCGCGGCGCTCATCGGGCGAGCTCGGCGAGGGCGGCGGTGGCGAAGGAGTGGTCCTGTTCGGGGGCGCCGCCGCCGACGCCGATGGCGCCGATCAGCCGGCCGTCGCGGTGGACCGGGATGCCGCCGGCGATGAACAGCAGCGGGCGGTCCAGCGCGGTGGGCAGGGAGTGGAACGGCCCGTCGGGCTTGACCAGGTCGACCAGGTCGGCGGTCGGGGCGTTCAGCTGGAGGGCGGTGTAGGCCTTGCGGGTGCTGGTCTCGCCGGAGATCAGCACGGCGCGGTCGTCGCGGCGGAAGGCGAGCAGGTGGCCGCCCGCGTCCAGGACGGTGATGCTGACCGTCACGCCCGCGGCCTCGGCGGCGGTACGGGCGGCGGCGACGAGGGTCTCGGCGTCGGCGGTGGTCAGCGGGGCGACGGCGGTGGTGCTCATGGTGGTTCTCCCGGTGGTGGGGGTGGGGCCCGGCCAGGTCGATGGTCAGTGGTGCAGGGCGGCGTGGCGGGGAGCCGCGCCCGTGGTGACGGCCTCGCGGGCGTGGTCGCGGCGCTCCAGGGCGGCGGACCAGAAGGCCAGCAGCAGGGCCGCTCCGGCGAGGACGGCGCCGACCCAGTTCGGGGCGGTGTAGCCGAGGCCGGCGGCGATGACGATCCCGCCGAGCCAGGCGGCCAGCGCGTTGCCGAGGTTGAAGGCGCCGATGTTGACGGCGGAGGCCAGGGTGGGGGCGCCGTGGGCCTGGTCCAGGACCCGCTTCTGGAGCGGGGGGACGGTGGCGAAGCCGAGGGCTCCGACCAGCAGGACGGTGACGGCGGCGAGGATCTTGTTGTGGGCGGTGAGGGTGAACAGCGCCAGCACCACGGCGAGTCCGCCGAGGGTGGTGTAGAGCATCGGCATCAGCTTGCGGTCGGCGTAGCGCCCGCCCAGCAGGTTGCCGAGGAACATGCCGACGCCGAACAGCACCAGCAGCCAGGTGACGGAGCCGTCGGCGTAGCCGGCGACGGTGGTCATCATCGGGGCGATGTAGGTGATCGCGGCGAAGACGCCGCCGAAGCCGAGCACGGTCATCGCCATCGCGAGCAGCACCTGCGGGTTGCGGAAGGCGGTCAGCTCGCGGCGCAGGTGGGCGCCCTCGGGGCGGGGCACGGCGGGCACGAGCTTGGCGATGCCGAGCAGGCCGACCACGCCGAGTGCGGCGACGGCGGCGAAGGTGGTGCGCCAGCCGACGGCCTGGCCGATGAAGGTGCCCAGCGGCACGCCGACGATGTTGGCGATGGTCAGCCCGGTGAACATGGTGGCGATGGCGCCGGCCTTCTTCTGCGGGGCGACGAGGTCGGCGGCGACGACGGAGCCGATGCCGAAGAAGGCGCCGTGGGCGAGCGAGGTCACGATGCGCCCGGCCAGCATCACGGGGAAGGACGGGGCGAACGCGGAGAGCAGGTTTCCGGCGACGAACAGGCCCATGAGCAGCATGAGCATGGTTTTGCGGCTGATCCGGGTGCCGAGGGCGGTCATCAGCGGGGCGCCGATGACGACGCCGAGGGCGTAGCCGGTGACCAGCAGGCCCGCGTTGGGGATGGAGACGCCGTAGTCGCCGGCGATCTGGGGCAGGAGGCCCATGATCACGAACTCGGTGGTCCCGATCCCGAATGCGCCGATGGCCAGGGCGATGAGAGCGAGAGGCATGGGCCCGAACCCTTCTGTGATTGCTTGAGGGAGCGCCTTGCGTGCTTCCACAATAGTTGCAGACGCGCGATAAGTGCAAACGCGGATATGGGGCATGCGCTATGGGGTCGGGCGGGCGCGTGGCGTCACGGCCCCGGGCGCGCGGCGTGACGCGCCGGGGCGGGGATTCGGGGGCGGCGTGCGGGTGCCGTGGAACGCGGCCGGGCCCGGCCCGTCCGAGCCGCGTGTGCGGTTCGGACGGGCCGGGCCCGGGGGAGTGGTGGTGCGGGGCCGG
>NZ_JAHSQD010000285.1 GCF_020103755.1 Streptomyces sp. LS1784 | reverse complement strand
GGCAGGCGGCGCCAGGCCCCGCAGGCCCCGGGCGCCGCCCGCGTCCCGGCCGTCCCGGGCGCCCCCTGCGGCACGCGACGGCGGTCCATTCAACCGACGGGACGTCAACATGTAGACACCGACTGAATGTTCGCGCGGGAGTGGTGTCCACGGGCATCGCAAAGAGATCTCTAGACGCAATCAGTTTGTCATGCAAACCTGGTTGGCGTGACGACTCACCATGTCCCGTCCTCGAACGACCCCCGCAACCTCCTGGCGATGAAGCAGGCCCTGGTCCGCCACATCCGTCGTGAGCAACGCGGCGCCTGGTTCGCCCTCCTCGTCTTCGCCGCCGTGCGCTTCGCCGCCGCACCGGTGGTCCGCTACGGCCAAGGCGACCACCACCCCGGTGGCCTGCCGCCGGCCATGTGGTACTGGCCGGTGGCGCTGGTGCTCGCCTACGCCGCCATCAGCTGGTTCTACCTGCGGCGTTCCGCCCGCACCGGCCTGGGCACCAGGGTCGGACCGTACCTGGCGCTGGGTATCGCCCTGGTCGCGCTCATCACCGGCTACGTGGCGTGGCGGGCCCTGCACCCGGATTTCCTCGCCGACCTCCACGGACCGTCGCCCGTCGCCCTGGTCTTCAACACGGTGGTGAGCCCGGCCGGCACGATCGGACTGGCGCTGCTGCTGCTCGCCCGGATCGAACGCAGCTGGCCGCTCCTCGCCATCACCTGCGGGTACCTTGGCGTCATGCTCAGCGCCGGCGACCTTCCCGACCCTTCACCGTGGGGCTTCCCGGGCATCCTGTTCGAGGGAGGTGTGCTGCTCCTCGGCGGCATCGGCCTCGCCCTGCTGCAACGGGGCAAGGAGCGGTCGGCCGCATGACCGAACACCCCACCAGCAGCCTCGACGACGTCGTGCACCAACGCGTCCGCCTGGGCATCCTCGCGGTGACCAAGGAAGCCCGGCGGGTGGAGTTCACGTTCCTCCGCACCACGCTCGGTCTCACCGCCGGCAACCTCTCCCAGCACCTCGGGGTCCTGGAGAAGGCGGATCTGGTCACGATCGACAAGGGCTACGAGGGCAAACGCGCCCGCACCTGGATCCAGCTCACCAAGGCGGGCAAGAAGGCCCTGCACGACGAGATCGCGACGCTCAAGACCCTGATCCACCAGCTCGAAGGAGGCGAGGGGAAGACCGACCCCGGTCCTGCGGCGGCTCCCGCCCCGGGCTGAACCCCTTGAGCTGTCGGACCGCGGTCCCAGTGGGGACCACGGAGGGGCCGTTCTCCGCGCTTCGAGACGTCGAACCACGAAGCGCCGGAGGACGGCCGTCGGACTCGGCGCGGGCAGCACGCTGTCCCTGGCCGCCCTGCCACCGGCCGCCGGGGCCGCACCGGCCCCACCGGTCCGGCTTCTCCCGTCTGGCCCAGGTTCGGGTCGGCGTGCCCGATGTCGGCGACGCCACAGCTGAAAGTCGCCCACGTGGAGTGCGCAGGTGCCCGGCCCCCGCCGGGGCCAGGCACCAGGCCAGTGGTCAGGGCTTGCGGTGCTTGCCTGCGGGCTTCTTCGCCGGCTGGGCCGACGGCATCGGGATCACACCGTCCCCCTCGATGCCGCAGACGAGTCGCTGCGCGGCGGCGTAGTCCGGTGCGATGGTCTCGGGCACCCACT
The DNA here is from genome assembly GCF_020103755.1 of Streptomyces sp. LS1784. Classification (GTDB taxonomy): domain Bacteria; phylum Actinomycetota; class Actinomycetes; order Streptomycetales; family Streptomycetaceae; genus Kitasatospora. The sequence goes on along the minus strand of NZ_JAHSQD010000285.1, from coordinate 8,830 downwards.
GGTAGCCGTCCCAGCGGGAGATCAGCCGTGGTTCGCCCTGGCGCAGGTGGGACGGAGCGTCCTCGAAGCCGAGGACGACGGCCTTGAGCGTGCCGACCGAACGGCGCTGCGATTCCCGGCGGGCCGCCCACCGCTTCAGCGGCTCGTCCTCGTCCACCTGGTCCTCCTCCGTGACGGGGCGCCCAGCCTAACGGTGCTCAGGAGGGCAGGAGCCAGCTCGGACCGCTCGGATCGCCGATCCACACCCGCTGATCCTCCGCCACCGTCAGGCCGAACCGGTCCTGCTCCGGGGCGCCGGCCCTCTCCCACCGCTCGAAGGCGTGTTCCACCGCATCCCACAGCGGCAGCGGCCCGCGCTGGTGAACCGTCCAGCCGGACCCGTCCACCTCCGTCCACGCCTGGGAGCCGGTTGCCGTGTCCAGCAGGATCACCTGGGCACCGGCGCCCAGCAACTCGGCTGACGGCGCGGCCAACTGGGCGAGGAACCTGCCGGTCCACGACCACAGGCGGGACGGGTCGAGGCCGGTCGGCCGGGGGACGCCCGAGTGCATGGTGAACGTCAGGCGCGGTGGCGGTTGGTGGGGCCGGGCAAGCATGAACGCCGTCTGCTCACCGGTGAACCGGCCCGTCGCACTGCCGTCCTCCTGAACGGTGATGTGCACCAACCCGGAGGCCTGCATCCACCCGCCGAGGCACGTCGTGATCGTGCCTCCGGGCCTCAGCTGCCAGAGCCACGGGTACGGAATGCTGCGCACCGAGCACGTTGCCACGATCCGGTCGAACTCGACGCCGGCCTGCCGCTCGTTCAGGCCGTCGCCGATGACCAGGGACGGGGAGTAGCCCAGGCCGTGCAGCGCCCTGCGCGCGCGAGCGCCGACCGCCGGGTCGACCTCAACCGAGGTGATCAGGTCGTCTCCGAGCCGGTGACACAGGACCGCGGTGGAGAACCCGGTCCCGGTGCCGATCTCCCGCACCCGATCGCCCTCCCCGATACCGGCTGCCTCCAGCATCCGTACGACGAGCGAGGGCAGCGTCGACGACGAGGTCGGCAGCCCGTGCACCGGGCCGGTCGCGTTGTCGGCGTCGATCCCATCGACCTGGGTCACCCACGTCTCGTTGCTGTACGCCATCGCCAGCCACTTGTCCGCGGTGACCTCCTGGCGGCGCAGCGGCCGGTAGACCGTCACGCCCTGAGCGTCCTGGCCCCGGCGGAACACAGCATCGGAGAGGAAAACCTCGCGCGGGACGTCCTCGATCGCCCTGCGCCAGGCCGGTTCGGTGAGCCCGTGCCCGGTGATGTCGTCGGCGAGGCGTCGCCGAAGCTGTGCGGTGTCGGTCATGCTGCTCCTCGCTGGAGAAGATCTGCCAGAGCGGCGGTCATCGGCAGCCCGGTCGGGGGCTCCATCCAAGCCCACTGCCCGGACGGGTTGCATTCGATCCACACCCAGCTGTCATCGGCGTGCCCCGGCCCGGTGAGGGCAAAGTCGAACGCGCCGAAGACCAGCCCGAAGTGCGCGAGGTAGGCGAACACGGCGCGCTCGACACGCTCCGGGACCTGGATCGCCGTGTAGGTGTGGGCGGAGTAGTCGACGCGCCAGTCCAGAAGGTCGCAGTCGATCCGGACGGCGAACACCCGCGCGCCGATGACCGTGACCCGCACGTCGGAGATCTTGTCGATGCGCTGCTGGAAGAGGTGCATCGTGCCGGCCACCGAGCCGCCGATCTCCCCGGCGGTGACCTCGGTGACGGGGACGGTCTGGGCTACGCCGTCGATCACGTACGTCGGCATGCTGATCGGCTTGTGAATTACCTGCCCGTGCGTCTTGATGAACCGGCGTGCCTCGTCAGGCTCGTTGGTGAGCAGGGTCGGTGGAACCTGGAAGCCGCAGGCCGCGGCGGCGGCCAGGCCGGCGGGCTTGTACTCGGCATCGCCGATCCGGTTCGGGTGGTTGACGTACAGGCACCCGGGGAGCGAGACGAGGACACCGCCGAGGCCGTAGCGGGCTTGTGCGGCGGCGACCCGGGCGTCCTGCGGGGCGAGGTGGGGGAACGCGAACGCGGACGGCCGCCGGTAGTACAACGACCGAACCGAGCCCAGCCCGGCGAGCCGTGTGGGCGTTCGCATGCTTCCCTCCCATTCCCGTGTGCTGCCGCCGATTCGGGCGGAGCAGGACAGGGTGGCGGGGAAGTCGCCAGCGTCGAACCGTACGACCGGGACACCCCGGTCGTACAGCTCGGTGATCACCAGGTCAGCGGTCGGGTCTTGCAGGTTGGTGACGACCGCGACCGGTCCCGTGTCGGTCGACGTCACTGGTCGGTGTCATTCCCCGTGTCGCTGTCCGCGGCGTCCCCTCCTTGGGTGTCGCCTTGCCCGGTGGTTCCGGTCGGCGGGTTCGTGCCGGACGAGGTGCCATGACCCGGCATCATCATCGGGGCTCCGTCCGGACCGAAGTACTTCGCGGTCTGGCTCGCCGGGTCCAGCTCGATCCGGCGAGCGGTGACGCCCGCCTCGAACGGCGGGTACGGGGCGATCCGTCCGACGACGAACGGGGTCGGGGTCATGTGCCCCTGCGGGAGCGGGCTCCCGGTCGGGATCCGATCCGTGTACGCGAACATCGGTGCCTCCATGGTTTCGGTGGTTCCCATTCACCGGTTCGAGGAAGGGGGAGGCCCGCCAGGGCGGCCTCCGGCTAGCCTCGACCGGGCACGTCTACGACGGTAGGAGTCACCAGTCGGAACGTGCAGTGACCACGAGTACGGGTAAACCGGAGCGGACTCCCGAAGATGGGGCTTCTTTGCGATCAAGCTCACGCCAAACCCCGACCGCCAGTCAAGGTCGGGGCCCTCGCCCTCGCGCGGGCATCATCTCCGGGTACGTCCTGCGGGTGATCCGAGAGCAACAGGACTGCACCCAGGAGGAGTTCGCCGAACGTCTGGCAGTCTCGGCGGACACGATCGCGGGGTGGGAGAGCGGCCGACGCCCGCTCACCGCGGTGCCCATCGGGCAGGTGCTCGCGCACCGCCACCGGCTGATGCGGATGGGCTCTCCGCCCACCCTCCTCCAAGCCCTCGAACGTGCCCTTGAGGCCGATGTGCTCCTCGTCAGTGCCCTCGGAGAGAGCGCCCTGACCGGCGCCGGTCCGCTTGGGTCGATGGTGATACAGCGCGACCTCATCGAGATCCTGGCGTGGCCACTCGGCGGTGGGACACCCCGGCGTTTCCGTGAGTTGCCAACAGCGGCTCGCTCCCGGCGGGGGCCTGTACCGACTGGTCCGGAGCTCACCACGAGCGACCGCGCCAGGTTCTTCGCCAACATGCGGCGCACAGCAGAGGAGGCCCGTGGGAGCAACCAGTTCCTCCTCCGACGCCAGGCGCTCTACCTCGCCGGACTTGATGACCAGGACGACACGTGCTCGTGGCTTGCCCATCAACAGCGAACCGCGCGACCGAGCGACTGGCTGAGCAACTGGCTCAACCTCCGTTCCGTCGCGATGGTCTCCGCCCGCCACGGCGACCCGGACCGCATGTCCCACTTCATCGACACCGCCCTCGCCGACGACGCCGGCGCAGCCGCGAACCTCAACTACTGGGCGTACTGGATCGGCGAGATCCCACTCGAACTCTCCGACGACTTCATCGCGTCCCCGGCACCGGGCCCCTGGCCCGGACACAAGCTACTCGCTCACCTCGCCGATGGCATCGACACCCGCCACGGCTACCTCGACCTGAACATCCACAGCGTGTGGTCCTTGCTCCAGATCCGGCCGAACCTGCTGCGCTCCGGAGCAGCAGCAAGTGTTCTACGAGACCGACTTCCCATGATGTTGGATAGCGCTGAGCTCTCGTCGCGCGGGCGGCGCGAACTCGAGAACGTCCGTTACGCAATCCGCCTCGCTGAGGCGTGAGAGGAGCCCGACGGTGTCCGATGACCTGTCCTCGGTGGCGCGCTTCCTGTTCGAAGCCGGGACGCTCAAGCAGACCAGGCGCACGGGCTGGTGGATGGCCGGCGTCCGCGACCCCGAGTCGGTAGCCGAACACTCCTGGCGCACCTCGCTCCTCGCCTCGATCATCGCCAAGCTCGAAGGCGCCGACCCCGCGCAAGCGGCGTTCCTCGCCACCTGGCACGACATCGCAGAGACGCGGACCGGGGACGTCAACTACGTGGGGAAGAAGTACGCGACCAGCGCCGACCCGGAGGCGGTGACGGCCGACCAAGTCGCCGGCATGCCCGAGGTGCTGGCGTCGGCCGTGCAGGAGCTCATCGCCGAGTACGAGGCGAAGGAGTCGCCGGAGGCGATCTGCGCCCGGGACGCCGACAAGCTGGAGTGCCTGATCCAAGGCATCGAGTACCGGGCTCAGGGCTATGCGAACGCCCAGCGGTGGATCGACAACAGCCGTGGGCGGCTGACCACGAAGACCGCCAACGAGCTAGCGGACGCCGTTCTGGCGGCCGACTCACTCGACTGGCTCCGCACTGCCCTCGGAGAGCAGCCGAACTGACCCGCCGGACGTCGGCCGAGTCACTCTGTCGGCAGGAAGACGCCTCGCCCCCGGCAGATCCCGCAGCCGACGGCCGGGCGCAGTCGGTCCGGTCGGGCGCGATAATTGTTTCCTGCCTGGTTTGACGCCTTGGCCTTCGCCGTGCGGTGGTTGCGCCCCTCGCCCGGGGAGGGCGAGGGGCGCGGGGTGGGGCTGTCAGGCGTGGTGGTCGAACTCGCCGGTTTTGATGCCGTGGAGGAGGGCGGAGAGGGTGGTGGGGGTGGTGCGGAGGATGAGGTGGCCCTCGTCGGACTCGCGGAGTTCGACCGTTCCGCCGACCCTACGGACCTCCACGCACTCGTTGTTTGCGGCGCTGTAGCTGGACTTCTGCCAGTTGGACTCAGGCATCGCTGTCCTCCGCTTCTCGTGTTGCGCCCCTCGCCCGGGGAGGGCGAGGGGCGCGGGGTGGGGCTGTCAGGCGTGGTGGTCGAACTCGCCGGTTTTGATGCCGTGGAGGAGGGCGGAGAGGGCGGTCGGGGTGGTGCGGAGGATGAGGTGGGCCTCGTCGGACTCGCGGAGCTCGACCGCCCCGGCGACCGTGCGGACCTCCACGCAGTTCTCGACGTTGCCGCTGAACGAGGATTTCTGCCACTCGGTGTCCGTCATATCGGGCCTTTCATAGGTTCTGTGCGATCTTGTGGATCAAGTCACGAGAGTCAGTCTCGCTCAATGCCGAAGCTTCTGTGCGATCGAAGATGTATCGGTAGCTGTTCAGCTCGCTGACGGCATCGAGGTATTCGGGTCCATGGGAGGACTCTCGTTCGACGGTGTCGAGTTCAGGGACAGAGCCGAAGGCGTAGGTGAGGTTCTCGGCAGCCCCAGGGAAGGTTTCGATGTCGAAGGGTACGACTCGGACGGTCAGCCAAGGCAGCTCGGAGTCTTCGAGTAGCGAGGAGAGCTGTTCCTTGAGGGTCGGAATGCCACCGAATCGCGTCCAAAGGACTGACTCATAGATGAAGAACGTCGTCGGCTTCGGGTTGCGGCGCAGGTCTGCCTTGCGTTGCATTCTGAATGCCGTGCGTGCTTCCACCTCATGCCGGGGCAGCGGAGGGAAGACGCGTCCGAAGACGGCCGAGGCGTAGCTGAGGGTCTGGGATGGTCCGGGCATGTGAGTGAGAAGCCACAGCTTGAGTCCGTGGGAGGTCTTCTCCAACTCCGCATTCTCAAGAACGCCATCGGGGACCGTCCCCCGATACTCCTCCCACCAGCCCTTGGACCGGTCCAGGACTATGGCTTCCAGCGCATCGATCAGAGGCTCATTCATGCACTTGCAGGCAGCGGCGAACGAGCGGAGCCGGTCAGGGCTCACGCCGACCTTGGCCGCTTCGATCTGGCTGACCTGAGTCCGGTCGATACCGAGGGCTCTGCTCAGGTTGGAGGTCGACAGTCCTGCAGCCTCGCGCATCTTCCGGAGTTCGGTCCCGATGCGGAGCTGGCGAAGCGTCGGGTGTGCTCGTGGCGGCATTGGCACCTTCCTGGCCGGTGTGGACCAAGTCTGCCGCGCTGTTGTGCGCAGGGTCCACTTGGGGGTGAATGTATCCGGATCTGGGATCACATGTGATTCCGATCGGGTATGGTCGATCTCAGATTGATCCGACGGATCGTCAGTAACGCCTGCTAGCAAGCACCGCAGAGCAGCCACGCCCATCTCCGCTGGCCTGGCTCACGGCGACACATGTTCCGCCGGATCCTCCCCTTACTCACGCCTCGGGAGAACTCCCATGCGTCACATCAACACCCCCACCATCGCCATCGCCCGTCAGACCCTCCACAACACCATGACCCGCGTCGGCTGGTCCCCGTCCGTGATCTTCGACGCGCAGCTCGCCCTCTGCGAGCTCCTCGTCAACGCCTGGCGACACGGGGGCACCCCCGCTCCGCTCGTCGAGATCATCTCCATCAACGAATCGCTCCGCGTCTCCGTCACGGACGAGAGCCCGATCCTCCCCACCACCCCACCGCTGTCCCTGCTCGCCGAGTCCGGCCGGGGCCTCCAACTCGTCGAGGGCCTCACCCACCGCTGGGGCGTCGACCCCCACGAGCGCGCCAAGTCCGTCTGGTTCGAGCTGGACGGTGCCGCGTGATGGCCCGCCGCCACCCGATGCTGCCGACCGACCCCCGGATCCGGCACTACACCGACGACCACGTCCGTACCCTCCTCGCCGAAGTCCAGGAGCGCGGGAGGAAGTTCGGCCTGATCTTTCCTTCCGCCTCCACCGACAAGACCCTCGACGGCCGCGTCCTCGTCCGCTTCAACACCGCGCCCGCGTCGACGCTCCTGAACCTCCTCGTCCTGCTCCTCGACGCCGAACGCGAGATGCCGTGCGATTCCTGATCGGGACGGCCTTCGCCGTCCTCCTCGCCCTCGCCTTCGCGACCGTCGCCCTGGGCGTCGTCACCGCCCTCCGCGCGACCCCGCCCGACGAGGACGCCTGACCGCCGGCCCCCGCCGCCCGCGCGCCGGGGGCTGCGGCACTGCTCCAGGCTCCGAGCTCGACCAGGCGGGTGGTTCGTCAGGAAACGCCGGACAAGGCGGCACCGGGCGCCGGATGCTGGTAGGCGCGTCACATCCGGTCGCAAGAATGCGCAAGCTACGTGACAGGAGAGGGAATCATGGGCCTAGGGTTCTTCGGAATCGATCCTGAGACCAACGAGGAAGGCTCGCCCACCGTCTGGGCGGACGTGGCTCAGCGTCGACTCGTGATTCAGAGCGACACTGTCACCGGGGCCGAGCTTGCGGAGGTCAGCGAGACCGAGTGGGTTGTCGGTCACAAGGTCGGCGTGCCTGCCCACGAGTCCGTGATCAGTATCCCCGAGCGAATGATCCCCTTCATCAGGAAGGCTTGCGATGCCATCGAACGTGCCGGACTTCAGGACTCTGCTCCGGGAGACGAAGAAGTCGGCCGTGCATCTGGAGATGCGTGATCAGTACAGCGTTGCCGACGAAGCCGAACAGTTCGCCGCGTGGAAGGCCGGGCACCGGTACTCCCTGGAGGACCGGGACGAGTGGTGGCATCCCTTCCACGACTTCGTGGTGGAGACCTGCCCCAGTTCATCCCCAGCGGCGCTGCGCACCTGCTGATGGGGGTGGTCCTGGCGGCCGTGCACGAGCTGGAGGGGCTGGTCTGGTTCAGCGCGCTGGTACTCGGTACCCAGCTCGTCCGCCGGTGGCTGAACCGCGGCTCGGTGCGGCGGGCCATCGACGCGGTCACCGGCTCGGTGCTCGTCGGCTTCGGCGTCAAGGTGGCCCTCGGGGGCGAATGACCGGCTGGGGCGGACGACTCCGCCCGGGGCCCCGGGCCCGGTGGTCCCCGCCGGGCGTGATGGCGGCTGCCCGGCCACCCGGGCGGGCAGCCGGGTGGCCGGGGGCGGCTACTGGTTGTTGGCCGCCTCGGCCGCGTCCAGCACGGAGTCGATGTTGTCGATGGCGGTCTGCAGCAGCCCCCGGGCCGCTCTTTGCATCTCCAGTTGGAAGGCGATGCCCTCGATGTCGCCGGCCGCGCTCGCCGCGTAGGTCCCGCCGAGCGCGCCCAGCATGACGTGCAGCCCCTCGGCGGCCTGCACGGCGGCCATCGGCAGCGGCCCACTCTCCTCGAGCGGGGCGTAGATCCGCAGCGGCATCATCGCCCGCGCGATCTGCCAGCCCGTGAAGGCCATTTGCAGGATCATGTCGTCCCAGGCTTCGGCGGCCTTCATCTGCTCGCCGACCGCAGCGAACTGGTTCTCCTCGTCCAGCTCGACCCCATCGGCGAACATCGCCTCCCTCTGGGCGAAGCCCAGCAGGGCGTTGACCATCCGCACCCGGTAGATGTCGGGGTGGTTGTTGAGGGCCGCGAACTCGGCGTGCTCGGCCGGGGTGATCTCGTGGTCGAAGTAGCCCAACGCGGTCAGGGCCTTGCTGATCTGTTCCACCGTCACCGGGGTGTGATCGTTTGTCATATCGGCACGCTACCGGTCCCGGTCCGGGCACGGGAGGCCAATTCCCGGGCCCGTGCGCCAGCGGGTCCGCTTCGTCCCGGACCCGCCTCTCCCGCCCGCCGACGGCGCGGACCGTGGCAGGTCTGTTGCACACGAAGTGACGCCGCTCACAGCCGTCCGGCGCGGGGCGTGATCGACTCGCTCGATGCGCCAGACCTCCTCGAACCGCCCCAGGCTGACGGTCAGTCACTCCACTTTCGCCGCCACCGCCGCCCTGCTGCTCGCGGGCTGCGGCACCGTGGCGACCACGGGCGCGGGCGGCGGCGCGGAGGCGTCCGGCAGCCCAGCGCCGTGCGGCACGCCGACGTCGACG
>NZ_JAHSQD010000284.1 GCF_020103755.1 Streptomyces sp. LS1784 | reverse complement strand
GCTCGCGCCGGTCGCGGTGGCGCCCGAGTGGCAGCGCCGGGGCGTCGGCGAGCTGGTCGTCCGGGCCGCGCTGGCGGCGGCCGAGGACGCGGGCGAGAAGCTCGTGGTCGTCCTCGGCGACCCGGGGTACTACGCGCGGTTCGGCTTCGCGCCGGCCGGGCGGCACGCGGTCACCGGCCCGTTCGAGGTGCCGGAGGCGTACTTCCAGGCGCTGCCGCTGGCGGCGTACGACGGCGGCCCGCGCGGGCTCTGCCGCTACCCCGAGCCCTTCGTCGCGGTCTAGGGCCGACGTTCCCTCCCGCCCGGTTCCGATCGCGGTCTCGACCCGTTCCTCTCCGATCTGCCCGCTCCGACCTGCGAATTCGCCGTGCTGCGCCTACGGTGAGTGTGCATCAGCATCAGCCGGACGGAGGATCAGAGGGTGGCGCAGGAGCAGCGGACCGCGAAGCCGAAGCAGTTGGCGAGGAGGCCGTACGAGCGGGAGCTGCTGCGGCTGCAGCAGGAGCTGGTGAAGCTCCAGGAGTGGGTGCGGGCCGAGGGCGCCCGGCTGGTGGTGGTCTTCGAAGGACGTGACGCCGCGGGCAAGGGCGGAGCGATCAAGCGGGTGACGGAGTACCTGAACCCGCGCATCGCCCGGGTCGCGGCGCTGCCCACGCCGACCGAGCGGCAGAAGACCCAGTGGTACTTCCAGCGGTACGTCGAGCACCTGCCGGCGGCCGGGGAGATCGTGCTGTTCGACCGCAGCTGGTACAACCGCGCCGGGGTCGAGCGGGTGATGGGCTTCTGCACCGACGAGGAGTACTGGCAGTTCCTGCACCAGTGCCCGACCTTCGAGCGGATGCTGATCGAGGCGGGCATCCTGCTGCGCAAGTACTGGTTCTCGGTGAGCGACACCGAGCAGGAACGGCGGTTCCGGGACCGGCTGGAGGACCCGATGAAGCGCTGGAAGCTCTCCCCGATGGACGTCGAGTCGATCACCCGCTGGGAGGACTACTCGCGGGCCAAGGACGAGATGTTCATCCACACCGACATCCCGGACTCGCCCTGGCACGTGGTGGAGAGCGACGACAAGCGCCGGGCCCGGATCAACATGATCGCCCACCTGCTGTCCACCGTGCCGTACCAGGAGATCGGGGCGCCGCAGATCAAACTGCCGCGCCGCCCGGCCTCGCGCGGCTACCAGCGGCCCCCGCGCGACCTGCAGAAGTACGTCCCGGACCGCGCCGCCGGGCTGGAGTAGGGCGCTTCCCGTGGGTCTTGGCGGGCTGTCCGGGGCCTCGCATAGGCTTCCGGTGTGGACGAACCGGACCTCTTCACCGCCGCAGCCGAGGAACGCCAGACCAGGGAGCCCGGCCGGGCGCCGCTGGCCGTACGGATGCGTCCGCGCACCCTGGACGAGGTGGCCGGGCAGCGGCAGCTGCTGAAGCCCGGCTCGCCGCTGCGCCGGCTGGTCGGGGGCTCGCGCGGTCCGGCCGCGACCAGCTCGGTGATCCTCTGGGGGCCGCCCGGCACCGGCAAGACCACCCTGGCGCACGTGATCAGCCAGGCGGTCGAGGGCCGCTTCGTGGAGCTGTCCGCGATCACCGCCGGGGTCAAGGAGGTCCGGGCGGTGATCGACGGCGCCCGGCGGGCGGTCGGGATGTCCGGCCGGGAGACGGTGCTCTTCCTGGACGAGATCCACCGCTTCTCCAAGGCCCAGCAGGACTCACTGCTGCCGGCCGTGGAGAACCGCTGGGTCACCCTGATCGCGGCGACCACGGAGAACCCGTACTTCTCGGTGATCTCCCCGCTGCTGTCCCGCTCGCTGCTGCTCACCCTGGAGTCGCTGACCGACGAGGACATCCGGGCGCTGCTGCGCCGCGCGGTGACCGACGAGCGCGGTCTGGAGGGCGCGCTGGAGCTGTCCGCGGAGGCCGAGGACCACCTGGTGCGGCTGGCCGGCGGGGACGCCCGGCGGGCGCTCACCACGCTGGAGGCGGCGGCCGGGGCGGCACTGGAGAAGGGCGAGTCCAGCATCACGCTGGCCACCACCGAGACGGCGGTCAACCAGGCGGCGGTGCGCTACGACAAGGACGGCGACCAGCACTACGACGTGGCGAGCGCGCTGATCAAGTCGATCCGCGGCAGCGACGTGGACGCCACCCTGCACTACCTGGCCCGGATGATCGAGGCGGGGGAGGACCCGCGCTTCATCGCCCGCCGGCTGATGATCTCGGCCAGCGAGGACGTCGGCCTGGCGGATCCGACGGCCCTTCAGACGGCGGTGGCGGCGGCCCAGGCGGTGGCCCTGATCGGCTTCCCGGAGGCCCGGATCATCCTCTCCCAGGCGGCCATCGCGCTGGCCCTGGCACCCAAGTCCAACGCCGCCTACCTGGCGATCGACGCGGCGCTGGCGGACGTCCGGCAGGGCCTGGCCGGCGCCGTCCCGTCCCACCTGCGGGACGCGCACTACGGCGGCGCGGGCAAGCTGGGCCACGGCAAGGGCTACCGGTACCCGCACGACCTGCCGGAGGGCATCGCCGCCCAGCAGTACGCGCCGGACGCGGTGCACGGCAAGGAGTACTACCAGCCGACCAGGCGCGGCGGCGAGGCCCGGTACGCGGACGTGGTGGAGTGGACGCGCGGGCGGCTGCGGGGGGAGCGCAGGGAGGAGAAGAAGGCCGGGAAGGCGCCGGAGAAGCCGGAGCAGAAGACCGAGGAGCAGCCCGGGGAAAAGGGCGAGTGATCCACCGGTATACTGCATGGGAGTGCCATGCCCCGGGACGGCGGCGGGGGAGACCCCACCGACCGGCCGCACCAGCGGGACATCGGCGGTAGGCCTCCTACGGGAGGCCCGCACCAGGAGCGTCGCGCACCGTTTCGGTGTCGCGTGCAGCCCACCAGCCTCGGTTCGGTGGGCCACACGCGCGCTTGCACTTTGTGCCCGGCTCCGGAGAGCGGCTGATCCCTTCGCGCAGGCGGCGGGGTTTTCTCCGGGTCGCGACATGCGACCTCCGTCAACACCTGGTGAAAGCCGTATTCGTAAGCAAGGAAGGTTTGGTTCATGGCGAACCAGAAGCGTCCCAAGGTCAAGATCGCGCGCGCGCTCGGTGTGCCGCTGACCCCGAAGTCCGTCAAGTACTTCGAGGCCCGCCCGTACCCGCCCGGCCAGCACGGCCGTGGCCGCAAGCAGAACTCGGACTACAAGGTCCGTCTGCTCGAGAAGCAGCGTCTTCGCGCCCAGTACGACCTGAGCGAGAAGCAGCTGTCGCGCGCGTTCGACCGCGCCAAGAAGGCCGAGGGCAAGACCGGTGAGGCGCTCGTCGCCGAGCTGGAGACCCGTCTGGACTCGATGGTGCTGCGTTCGGGCATCGCCCGCACCATCTACCAGGCCCGCCAGATGGTCGTCCACGGCCACATCGAGGTCAACGGTGGCAAGGTCAACAAGCCGTCGTTCCAGATGAAGCCGGGCTACGTGGTGACCGTCCGCGAGCGCAGCAAGGAGAAGGTCCCCTTCCAGGTCGCCCGTGAGGGTGGCTACGCGGGTGAGGGCCAGACCCCGAAGTACCTCGAGGTCAACCTGAAGGCCCTGGCCTTCCGCCTGGACCGTGCGCCGCAGCGCAAGGAGGTCCCGGTGATCTGTGACGAGCAGCTGGTCGTCGAGTACTACTCGCGCTGACCCGGTTCCGCTCTTCGCGACACCACGAGCGAGCCCCCGCCGCCTTTCGAGGCGGCGGGGGCTCGCCCCTTTTCCCCGCTGCTACAGGCTCTCGCCGGTCATCGCGGCGGCCAGCCGCAGGTGCGGGCGGGCCTCCTCGGCGCGGCCCTGGCGCTCCAGGGTGCGGCCGAGCATCAGCCGGGCGTAGTCCTCGGCCGGGTCGGCCTCCAGGATCCGCAGCAGCTCGGCCTCGGCGCGGCCGAGCTGGGCGGAGTGGTAGTAGCTGCGGGCCAGCAGCAGCCGGACGGAGAGGTTGGCCGACTCCTCGGCCAGTACGCCTTCGAGCATGCGGGCCGCATCGGTGTACGCCTTGGAATCGAAGTAGAACTTCGCCATGCGGTACTCGTTGGCGGCGTTGTGGACGGCCATGGTGCTCCTTCCGGGCGGTTCCTTGCCTCCTCAAGCAATCGGCAAGTTCCAGCTATTCCGGACCGGCCCCCGCCGCAGCCGGGCAGAACGAGGTGACCGGCCGGTAGGTTGCGCGCGCGGATCGCACACCCGACCGGATCGCCGGGGAAAGAACCCGGTCCGGAAACCGGGCGTGGGCGCGATAGGGTTCCCCCTGAAGAGCTGCAAGGCGAGGGAGCGCGCAAAGGTGTCCGTGGGAGAGCTGGCCGGATTGCTCGTCGCCGTGTTCTGGGCGGTCCTGGTCACCCTGCTCGCCGTGGTGCTGGTCCGCCTCTCCCGGGTGCTCAAGGAGGCCGCCGTCCTGGTCTCCGCGGTCACCGAGCAGGCCGTGCCGCTGCTGACCGACGCGGGCGCCGCCGTGCGCAGCGCCAACGAGCAGCTGGAGCGGGTGGACGAGATCACCGCCAACGTGCAGGACGCCGCCGCCAACGCCAACGCGCTCTCCTCCACCGTGGCCGCCACCCTGGGCGGACCGCTGGTGAAGGTCGCGGCGTTCAGCTACGGCGTGCGCAAGGCCGTCGCCCGGCAGCAGGGCGGCCTGCCGCCGGTGCCGTCACAGGCCGGCGAGCGCGAGGAGCTGGCCCGGCTGGTCCGGGCCGAGGTGCGCGCCGCGACCGCGCCCAGGAGCGGCCTGTTCTCCCGGGTCCGGCGCGCGGTGAGGGGCTGACGGCATGGTGCGACGCATCTTCTGGATGGCGGTCGGCGCCGGCGCCACCGTCTGGGCCATGAACAAGGCCAACGAGGCCGTGCACCGGCTCACCCCGGACAGCCTCTCCGGCACCGCCGCCCGCGGTGCGCTGCACCTGGGCGATCTGGCCAAGCAGTTCGCCCAGGACGTGAAGGCCGGCATGGCCGAGCGCGAGGACCAGCTGAAGGACGACCTCGGACTGCACGGCACCGCCGTGGTGGAGCCCCGCAGCGCCCGCCGTGCCCGCCCGTCGCCCGCCACCACCCTTCCTGGGAAACGCGCTGCGTTGCCCCTCCCCAGCGAGCCGCAGTACCGAGCTATCTCGGCGGCGCCCGGTAGCCCGGCCGCCGCCCTGCCTCCGTCCCGCACCCGCTCTGCGCCCAGCGGTGCCCGCACCACCCCCCGGACCACTGAAGAAACGCCCCGCCGTGCCCTGCCGCCGCGGGGCGGCACCCCGAACGGAAGGACCACTAATGGAGTCGGCTGAGATCCGCCGCCGCTGGCTGCGCTTCTTCGAGGAGCGCGGCCACACCGTCGTTCCGTCGGCGTCCCTGGTCGCCGACGACCCCACCCTGCTGCTCGTCAACGCCGGCATGGTGCCGTTCAAGCCCTACTTCCTGGGCGAGGTCAAGCCGCAGTTCTCGCGCGCCACCAGCGTCCAGAAGTGCGTGCGCACCCTGGACATCGAGGAGGTCGGGAAGACCACCCGGCACGGCTCCTTCTTCCAGATGTGCGGCAACTTCTCCTTCGGCGACTACTTCAAGGAAGGAGCCATCAAGTTCGCCTGGGAGCTGCTCACCAGTCCCGTCGCGGACGGCGGCTACGGCCTGGAGAAGGAGAAGCTCTGGATCACCGTCTACAAGGACGACGACGAGGCCGAGCAGATCTGGCGTGACGTCATCGGCGTGCCCTCCGAGCGCATCCAGCGCCTGGGCATGAAGGACAACTTCTGGTCGATGGGCGTCCCCGGCCCGTGCGGCCCGTGCTCGGAGATCAACTACGACCGCGGCCCCGCGTACGGCGAGGAGGGCGGCCCGGCCGTCAACGGCGAGCGCTACCTGGAGATCTGGAACCTGGTCTTCATGCAGTACGAGCGCGGCCACGGCGACGGGAAGGACGGCTTCGAGATCCTCGGCGACCTGCCGAGCAAGAACATCGACACCGGCCTCGGCCTGGAGCGCCTCGCCGCCATCCTCCAGGGCGTCGACAACCTCTTCGAGATCGACACCAGCCGGATGATCCTCGACCGCGCCGCCGAGCTCACCGGCCACACCTACGGCGCCGACCACAAGTCGGACATCTCGCTGCGCGTGGTCACCGACCACATCCGCACCGCGCTGATGCTGGTCGGCGACGGCGTCACCCCGGGCAACGAGGGCCGCGGCTACGTGCTGCGCCGCATCCTGCGCCGCGCCATCCGCAACATGCGCCTGCTGGGCGCCACCGAGCCGGTGGCCAAGGAGCTCGTCGACGTCGCGATCAAGGCGATGGCCCCGCAGTACCCCGAGCTGGAGACCGACCGCAAGCGCATCGAGACGGTCGTCGTCGGCGAGGAGGCCGCCTTCCTCCAGACCCTGAAGGCGGGCACCAACCTGCTGGACGTCGCGGTCACCGAGACCAGGCAGGCCGGCGGCGTGGTGCTCTCCGGCGAGCAGGCCTTCAAGCTGCACGACACCTACGGCTTCCCGATCGACCTCACCCTGGAGATGGCCGAGGAACAGGGCCTCCAGGTGGACGAGGCCGGCTTCCGCCGCCTGATGCAGGAGCAGCGGGACCGTGCCAAGGCGGACGCCAAGGCCAAGAAGATGGGCCACGCCGACGTCGCCGCGTACCGCGAGGTCGCCGACAAGTCCGGCGCCAGCGTCTTCACCGGCTACGGCCTCACCGAGGGCGAGGCCACCGTGGTCGGCCTGCTGGTGGACGGCGTCCCGGCGCCGGCCGCCTCCGAGGGCGACGAGGTCGAGATCATCCTCGACCGCACCCCGTTCTACGCCGAGGGCGGTGGCCAGCTCGCCGACCAGGGCCGGATCCGGCTGGAGTCCGGCGCGGTGGTGGAGATCCGCGACGTGCAGCAGCCCGTCCCGGGCGTCATCGTGCACTCCGGCGGGGTGCTGTTCGGCGAGGTCGTGCTGGGCGCCTCGGCGTACGCCACGATCGACACCGAGCGCCGCCGGGCGATCGCCCGCGCCCACTCGGCCACCCACCTGACCCACCAGGCGCTGCGCGACGCGCTCGGCCCGACGGCCGCCCAGGCCGGCTCCGAGAACGCCCCCGGCCGCTTCCGCTTCGACTTCGGCTCGCCCGCCGCCGTCCCGGGCAGCGTGCTGGTCGACGTCGAGCAGAAGATCAACGACGTGCTGGGCCGCGAGCTGGAGGTCACCGCCGAGGTCATGACGATGGACCAGGCCCGCAAGGCCGGCGCCATCGCGATGTTCGGCGAGAAGTACGGCGACGAGGTCCGGGTCGTCACCATCGGCGACTTCTCCAAGGAGCTGTGCGGTGGTACCCACGTCGGCAACACCGCCCAGCTGGGCCTGGTGAAGCTGCTCGGCGAGTCCTCGATCGGCTCCGGCGTGCGCCGTGTCGAGGCGCTGGTCGGCAGCGACGCGTACCGGTTCCTGGCCCGTGAGCACACCGTGGTCTCCCAGCTCACCGAGCTGGTCAAGGGCCGCCCGGAGGAGCTGCCGGAGAAGATCTCGGGCATGCTCGCCAAGCTCAAGGACGCCGAGAAGGAGATCGAGCGCTTCCGCGCCGAGAAGGTGCTGGCCGCCGCGGCGGGCCTGGCCGACTCGGCCGAGGACGTGCACGGCATCGCCGTGGTCGCCGCGCAGGTCGCCGACGGCGTGGGCGCGGACGAGCTGCGCAAGCTGGTCCTGGACGTGCGCGGCCGCCTCGGCTCGCGCCCGGCCGTGGTCGCCGCCTTCACCGTGGCCAACGACCGCCCGCTGACCGTGATCGCCACCAACGAGGACGCCCGCGGCCGCGGCATCAAGGCCGGCGAGCTGGTCCGGACGGCCGCCAAGACCCTCGGCGGCGGCGGTGGCGGCAAGGACGACGTCGCCCAGGGTGGCGGTTCCAACCCGGCCGCGGTCGGCGAGGCCATCGCCGCGGTGCGCGGCCTGGTCGCGGAGCGCGCCAGCTGATGGAGCAGGAGGAGAGGCCCTTCCGGCGGGGGCGGCGGATCGCCGTCGACGTCGGGGACGCCCGGATCGGGGTCGCGTCCTGCGACCCCGACGGGGTGCTCGCCACGCCGGTGGAGACCGTCCCGGCCGGGGTGAAGTCGCAGGCCCGGATCGCCGCCATCGTCGACGAGTACGGTGCGATGGAGGTGATCGTCGGGCTCCCGCGCTCGCTCAGCGGCAAGGAGGGCCCGGCGGCGGAGAAGGTCCGGGCGTACGCGGCCCGGCTGGCCAACCGGCTCTACCCGGTGCCGGTGCGGCTGGTGGACGAGCGGATGTCGACCGTCACCGCGACCCACGGGCTGCGCGCCTCGGGGGTCAAGGCGAAGAAGGGCCGTTCGGTGGTCGACCAGGCCGCCGCGGTGGTGATCCTCCAGACCGCCCTTGAGTCCGAACGGGTGAGCGGACGCCCGCCCGGTGAGAGCGTCGAGGCGGCCGGCTGACCGGCCTGGTTTAACGTCCCGTTGAGGGGTCCGTGCGGACGCGTCCGCACGGACCCCGCTTCATTCGTTTCCGTGTCCGTTTTGGATCGATTCGCATCGATCCGGATCGATCTGGGACCGTCGAGGGGGCGCGAGCCATGACCGACCAGGACTTCCACCCGGGGCTCACCCCCGGGCACCTGGGTGCGCCGGTGCCGGAGCCGGAGGGCCGTCCGCCGGGCGCGCCCCGCCCGCGCCACGATGCGCCGGATCCGCGTCGGCGGCGCGACAGACTGGCCTGCGGGCTGACCGCGCTCGCGTTGGTCGCGGTGTTCGGCGGGATCGGGCTGACCGGGTACACCTGGTTGCAGTCGCAGCGCAGACCCCCGACCGCGGCCGACTTCCCCGGACCGGGCACCGGCAGCGTGCAGGTCTCGGTGCCGGAGGGCGCCGGCCTCTCCCAGATCGCGTCCGCGCTGGTCCGCAACGGGGTGGTGGCCAGCTCGCTCGCCTTCACCCGGGCCGCGAAGGGCAGCGCGGCGGCGGCCGGGCGGATCCAGCCCGGGACGTACACGCTGAAGCAGAAGATGTCGGCCGCGGCGGCGCTGGCGATCCTGATCGACCCGGCCAACGCCAACGGCCTGACCATCCCCGAGGGCTGGCGCGGCCACCAGATCTACGCGGCCATCGACAGGAAGCTGAACCTGCCCGAGGGCACCGCCCTGAAGACCGTCCAGGAACACGGGGCCGAGCTCGGCCTGCCGGACTTCACCAACGGCAGCCCGGAGGGCTACCTGTTCCCGGCGACGTACAGCGTCACCGAGGACACCACCGCCTTGGACCTGCTGAAGCAGATGGTGGACCGGGCCGGCACGGAGTTCAACCGGGACGACGCCACCGTGGTCGCCCAGAACCTCGGGCAGAGCGTGTACGGGCTGGTCACCGTGGCCAGCATGGTCCAGGGCGAGGCCGACAACACCGAGGACATGGGCAAGGTGGCCCGGGTCATCTACAACCGGCTGGCCAAGGGCATGCCCCTGCAGCTGGACTCCACCATCAACTACGTGCTCGGCCGTTCGACCCTGAACACCTCGGTGACCGACACCAAGCTGGACTCCCCGTACAACACCTACCTGCACCCCGGGCTGCCGCCGAGCCCGATCTCCAACCCCGGGCGGCAGGCGATCATGGCGGCGCTGGACCCGACGCCTGGGGACTGGCTGTACTTCGTCACCGTGAGGCCGGGGGACACCCGCTTCACCGACAGCTTCGAGGTGCAGCAACGCAACGTGGCGGAGTTCAACGCCAACCGGGCGGCGGCCGAGCCGAGCGCCCCGGCGTCGGGCCCGTCCTCCGACCCGGCGGCGCCGGGTGGGGCGGGGGCACCTTCGGGCGCCGGTGCGGCGACACCGTGACGGTGTTGTGTGCCGTCGGTGAGATCGCTCACTGACGGTGCTTCCGCCCGGGCGGGGGTAAGGCTGCGGTACGGTAACGTCTCCCTCCAGGCGCTGCGCTAGCACGCCGGTTCGAGAATCAGCCGGGACCGCGTCGTCCCGGACGGCCGGTTTGATCCTCCGGTCGTCACCGTCGGTTAAGGGGATCGATGACCGATCTGGGCGGGGGCTACAACCCCCAGGGCGAGCCGTGGCACCCCGGTGATCCCGGGTACGACGGCCGGCAGCCGGTCCCCGGCCAGCAGGACGGCCAGTGGCAGCAGCAGTACCCGCAGCAGGGCCAGGCGGCCCAGCAGCCGTACGGGGACGTGCAGCAGGGGTACGCGCAGCAGCAGATGACGCCGCAGATGCAGCAGCAGATGATGGCGCAGCAGGGCTACCCGCAGCAGCAGGTGCCGCAGCAGCAGATGCAGCAGCAGGGCTTCCCGGGCGGTCAGCAGGGCTACCCGCAGCAGGTGCCGCAACAGGGCTACCCCCAGCAGGGGTACGCGCAGCAGCAGCCGGTGCAGCAGGGCTACCCGCAGCAGCAGACGCCCCAGCAGCAGACGCCGATGCAGCAGCAGGGCTACCAGCAGCAGGGTTTCCCCGGCGGCCAGCCGCAGGTGCCGCAGCAGCAGGTCCAGCCGCAGCAGACGCCGCGGCAGCAGGCCCGGCCGCAGCAGGCCGCGGAGCCCGCGCCGGCCGCCG
>NZ_JAHSQD010000283.1 GCF_020103755.1 Streptomyces sp. LS1784 | reverse complement strand
CGGGGCGGAGCTGCGCCCGGCCCCCTTGGCGGTGTGGCCGCCGCCGGACGAGCAGCCTGCGGCTGCGGCGGCGAGCAGGACGGCCGCGGCTATGGCCAGGGCGCGGCGGGCGGGAGCCGGCACGGGTTCCTCCATCGGGGTGTGCGTGGGTGGTGGCCACCGGGCATGCCGGGGCCGCGCCAGCGGACACTACCGTGCGGACGGGGCCGGTGGGATGACGCCACGTCCGGGCGGGGGAAGCCTTTGCGGGGCGTGCGGAACCGTTTCCGCGACGGCGCCGGTTCGGCTGCCGGAGACCGTCACCGGCTTCGGGCCGGACACCGTCGTCCAGGCCCAGCTCGGTGCGGACGGGCGTACCCTCTGCCCGGCCGGGCTCAAGGGCGGCGACTCCGTCCTGCGGACAGTCCGGTCGGGAGGCGGACGCGGAGCGGTCCCGAACCGGCGGCCGGACGCGGAGCAGCGTCCGGCCGCCGGCGGCCTACTGCTCCAGGATCCAGTCCGTCACCAGCTCCTCCAGCACCCCCAGCGGCAGGCTGCCGTGCCCGATCAGCTGGTGGTGGAACTCCCGGATGTCGAACCGGGCGCCGAGTGCCGCCTGGGCCCGCTCACGGTGCCGCACGATCTCCCGGCGGCCGATCAGGTAGGCGGTGGCCTGGCCCGGCCAGGCGATGTAACGGTCGATCTCGTTGCGGACGTTGGCCTCGGGGGTGGCGGTGTTGGCCCGCATGTAGGCGATCGCCCGCTCCCGGGACCAGCCGTAGTGGTGCATCCCGGTGTCCACCACCAGCCGGACCGCCCGCACCGCGTCCAGTGAGAGCATGCCGAACCGGGACAGCTCCGAGCCGTACAGCCCCATCTCGTCCGCGAGCCGCTCGGTGTACAGGCCCCAGCCCTCGACGTGGGCGGTCAGCTGGCCGCTCGGGTTCTGCCGGAACCGCGGCAGGTGGTGCAGGGTCTGCGCGACGGCGAGCTGGAGGTGGTGGCCGGGGACGCTCTCGTGGAAGGCGATCGCCTCGTACTCGTAGCTGAACCGGGTCTCCGGGCGCAGCGTGTTGATCCAGTGGGTGCCGGGCAGCCCGCCCGGGCCCGGCGGCTGGTAGTAGGCCAACGGCGCGGTCTCCGCCCCGATCGGGTCGATCTCCCTGGTCACGCAGTCGGCGATCGGGTACGGGCGGAACCAGTCGGCGCTGGCTCGGCGGGCCCGCTCCAGCGCGCCGTCCACCAGGGCGATGATCTCGGCCGCGCTGCCGAAGCGCAGCGAGCGGTCCTCGCGCAGCGCGGCCAGCACGGCCGCGGGTTCGGTGATGCCCAGCACCTTGCCGCCCAGCTCGGCGAACTCCTCGCGCAGTGCCGCGACGGCCTCCAGACCGATCCGGTGCACCTCCTCCGGGGCGAGCCCGGGCCGGGTGAAGCGGGCGACGGCGTCCGCGTAGCCCTCGGTGCCGCCCGGTACGTGGCAGACCCCGGCCTTGTCGTCCGGCCGGGCGCCCGGCGCCAGCTGCTGGGCCAGCCCGGCCCGGAAGCGGGCCACCGCCGGGCGGACGGCGTCGCGCACGACGGTCCGGGCGCGCTCGTGCTCCCGGCGGTCGGCCAGCGGCCGCAGCAGCTTGTCCTCGGCAGGGTCGGTGGCCAGGTAGGCCTCCAGCTGGGCGACGGCGGCGTCGACCCCGCTGCGCAGAGGGAGGCGGCCCTCGGCGGCGGCGTCCAGGATGCCGCGCAGGGCGGCGTCGAAGTAGCCGGGCAGGCCGGCGAGGCGCTTCAGGTAGGCGTCGGCGCCCTCCTGGTCGACCGAGGTCATGGCGAGCGCGGAGAAGGCCTCGTTCTGCGGGGCGATGATGGTCGCCGAGACGCTGAACTCCGCCAGGCCGTGGGTGATCTGGCCGATGCCGTTGTCGATCAGCCGGGCGAGCACCCGGTGGGTGATCCGGTCCTCGCCGGCCAGCGTGTCGAGCGGGATCGCGGCCAGCCGCTCGGCGAAGCCGCGCAGCGCCTCGCGGTGGCGGTGCGCGGCCGCGCGGGACGGGTCGGGCACCAGGTGGGCGTAGCCCTCGACCCCGCTGAGGGTCGCATCGAACGGGTTGTGGGTGTTCTCGGCGGCGAAGAACTCGTCCGCGAGTGCGGCGATTCCGGCGTGCTGAGGCTGTTCGATCACTGGTCGCTCCCCCGATGCGATGTGGTGTGGTGTCCACCGGTGTTGCCCACCGGTGTTGCCCACCGGCGGTGCCGGCGGCGTCGCCGGGCCGGCGCGCCCGGTACGGATCGGGGCACCCTGCGGTGCCCCGATCCCGCCGATTATTCGGAGTGACCGGCAGCCCGGTCAAGACGCGCCGGCCGGAGGCGAGTTCCGCCCCCGGCCGGCGTCCGCCACGCACCCCACGGCGCGGCCCGGCCGGGCCGGAGGTCAGCGGTAGGCCTCCGGCGCGGCCGGCTTGCCCGCGTTCTGCACCTCGACGAGGTAGCGCCAGCAGTCCGGGCGGCTGCCGTCCCGGTCGGTGAAGCCGTACTCCAGGGCCAGCTGCCCGCTGGAGGCCGACAGACCGTTCCACCGGGCCACGCCGGGGTCGGCGGCCAGCGCGGCGACCGCGCGGCCGACGTAGTACGGGGACTCGGAGATGCCGAAATGCGCTTCCTGGGCGAGGGCGTCGCGCCAGTTCTCCTCGGTGACGCCGAAGTGCTCCAGCATGATCTCGGAGCGCATCCAGCCGGGGGTGAGGGCGAGGGCGGTGGCGCCGCGCGGGCCCAGTTCGTGGCCGAGCGAGAAGGCCATCCGCAGCACCGAGGCCTTGGCGAGGTCGTAGAAGAAGGAGTTGCGGTAGGTGTCGCGGTTGTACTCCGCGGTGCCGTCCGTCATCTCCACCACCAGGCCGCCGGGGTGCTTCAGCAGCAGCGGCAGGGCGTGGTGGCTGGTGACGGCGTGCGTCTCCACCGCCAGGCGCAGCAGTCGCAGGCCGTCGTCCAGGTCGTGCTCCCAGAGGGGGACGTCCCAGCCGAACAGCTTCTCGCCGCCCCAGATGTCGTTGACCAGTACGTCCAGCCGGCCCTGCTCGTCGCCGATCCGCTCCACCAGGGCGGCCACCTCGGAGGGGACCAGGTGGTCGGTGGGCACCGCGATTCCCCGGCCGCCCGCGGCGGTGACCAGGTCGGCGGTGTCCTCGATCGTCTCGGGGCGGTCGTACTCCGAGCGCCGCTGCCGGGTGCTGCGGCCGGTGACGTACACCGTCGCGCCGGCCGCGCCGAGCTCGACCGCGATGCCCCGCCCGGCTCCCCGCGTCGCCCCCGCGACCAGTGCGATCCTGCCTTCCAGTGCCCTTGCCATCCCTGGGCCTCCTCGCCTGTCGAACCCCTGTGTGAACCCGTGCATGACGATGCCGACGCCCGTCGGGACGGACGTCGGCACCATCGTTGCGCAGGGGTCCGACAATCGGCGCCGGAGCGCCGCCGTGCCGGACGGGGGAGGGCGGGTCAGCGGGCCTGGACGGCCTTCGCCTCCTTGACGGCGTTGGCGGCGGCCTCCTTCTCGTGCTTCTCCTTGATCCGGGCGGCCTCCTTGCGGACGTCCACCTGGTTGGCGCGCTCGTGCTGGAGCCAGAGCGGGTTCTCGGCCTTGACGGCGTCGATCTGCTCGGTGGTGAGCGCCTCCGTCACGCCGCCGCGTGCCAGGCCGGCGATCGAGACGCCGAGCTTGGCGGCGACCACCGGGCGCGGGTGCGGGCCGTTCTTGCGCAGGTCCTGGAGCCACTGCGGCGGCTCGGCCTGCAGCGCGTTGAGCTCCTCGCGGGAGACCACGCCCTCCTGGAAGTCGGTCGGCGCCGCGGCGAGGTAGATCCCCAGCTTCTTGGCCGCCGTGGCCGGCTTCATGGTCTGGCTGGTCTTCTGCTTGAGCGATGTCATGGTGACAAGGGTAAGGGAGTGCGCGGGCGCTTCCGGTCACGGTCGGTAGCCTTGCCCTGTGACAGACATGCAGGTGAACCCGTCCTTCCGGCTCGTGTACGTCCCGGGCGTGACCCCCGGCAAATGGGTCCGGGTCTGGGGGGAGCGGCTCCCGGACGTGCCGCTGGACCTCCTCGCGGTCCCGTCCGGCGACGGCGAGCGGACCCTGCGCGAGGGCGGCGCGGACGCCGGGCTGCTCCGGCTGCCGGTCGACAAGGACGTGCTGAGCGCGATCCCGCTCTACACCGAGACCACCGTCGTGGTCTTCCCGAAGGACCACTGGCTCGCCGCCGCGGAGGAGGTCGCGCCGGCCGACCTGGCCGAGGAGGTGGTCTTCCACCCGCTCGACGACACCCTGGGCTTCACCGCGGACACCCTGCCCGGGCGCCCCGCCATCGCGCGCCCCGACAGCACGGCGGACGCGATCGAGCTGGTCGCGGCGAACGTCGGCGTGCTCCTGGTGCCGCAGTCGCTGGCCCGGCTGCACCACCGCAAGGACCTCACCTACCGGCCGGTGGCGGAGGCGCCGCAGTCCCAGGTGGCGCTGTCCTGGCCGCAGGAGCGGACCACGGACCTGGTGGAGGAGTTCATCGGGATCGTCCGGGGCCGTACGGTCAACAGCTCGCGCGGGCGCGGGGCCGGGCAGTCGGCGCCCGAGGCGCAGCCGAAGAAGGCGGCGGCCGGCCGGGGCAAGCCGCAGCAGCAGAAGGCCGGCGCGCAGAAGTCGGGCGGGCAGAAGACCGGCGCGCAGAAGTCGGGCGGGCCGCGGGCGGGGTCGCCGAAGGCCGGGGGAGCCAAGGCCGGCGGGCGGGGCGCGGCGGCCCGGCGCGGTAGGCCGAAGCGATGACCGTGGCGTAGCGTCTGCCCCGTTCCCTGCGGTCGAGATGGGAGGAGCGGGGCAGTGTGGCACGACCTGGTGGCCGTCCAGATTCCGATCGTGGAGAAGGTCCTCCGCACGATCGCCGTCTACGCGTTGATCCTGGTGCTGTTCCGGCTCGCCGGCAAGCGCGGGCTGGCGGGGCTGAACACCTTCGACATGGTGGTCGTCTTCCTGCTCTCCAACGTGGTGCAGAACGCCATCATCGGCAACGACAACAGCCTTTTCGGCGGTGCGATCGGAGCGGTCACCCTGGTCGCGGTGAACTCCGCCGTCACCCGCTGGCTCTCCCGCGACCCGAGGGCCGCCCGCATCCTGGAGGGCAGGGCCACCACCGTGGTGAAGGACGGCAAGCTGGTGCCCGGCGCGCTGCACGACCTGGCGCTGCGCCCGTCCGAGCTGGAGCACGCCATCCGGATCCAGAACGGCGACGACCTCGGCCAGGTGGCCCGGGCCCGGCTGGAGCCGGACGGGCAGCTGCTGGTCACCCTCAAGAAGGGCGACCAGAGTGCCACCCGCGGCGACGTCGAGGATCTGCGGCGCCGGCTGGAGGAGATCGAGCGGCTGCTCACCGCCATCGCCGCGGACCGGCGGCCACCCCGTTGACGGGCAGCTCGGTCCCGCGGCCACCCGCTGACGGGCACTCGGTCATACGGCCGGACCGCGCCCCAGAGGAAGCGTCGTGGCTCGTCGGGGCGTGATCACCGGTCCACCGGTACCGGGTCGAGGCCCTCGGCACGGCGGCGGGAGGAGGTGAGGGCCACGGTGGTGGCCAGGATGAAGCCGAGGGCGGCGGCGAGGAGGTGGCCGACGGTGGTGAAGTCCGGGAGGGGGCCCGGCCATTCGCGGTCGCCGGAGAGCGGCCAGGCGACGACGAAGGCGGCCCAGGGCAGCCGGGCCCAGCGGGGTACGGCAAGGGTGGCGAGGGCGAGGAGGGTCTGGGCGCCGTAGCTGATGCCGTAGTCCGAGGCCTGGCGCACGCTCTCCGGGTACCAGCCGTGCCGCAGGGCCAGCAGGATCACCGCGGCGGTGATCAGCGTGGCGCCGATGTGCCCGTAGAGGAGGACGGCGGCGGCGCGCAGGCTGCCGAAGCGGCGCTCCGCCCAGGCGAGGCAGCAGCAGACGCCGAGGCCAAGGGTGATGAGGGTGCCGCCGAAGCCGGTGGAGAGGATCTCGGTGAGGGTGCCGTCGAAGAGCAGCGCGCTGCCGAGCAGGGCAGTGACCGGGTGGTCGTGCAGGTTGTCGAGGTTGGTGCTGATGTGGTCGCGGAGCGCGTCCGCCCGGTCCGCGGCGAGCAGGTTCTCGACCCAGACGTGTCCGAGCAGGAGCAGGACGACGTAGCCGAAGGTCAGCGGCGAACGGCGCGGATACGTCCGGACGGCGCGGAGCAGCCCGGTCAGGAGCCCCGATGGGGTTCGAGCGTTCATGGTCTGGTGGCGTCCCGGTCGAGCGGCGTGGTTCCGGCCGGCGCCCGTACGGCCGGCCATGCCGGGACAGTACCGAAGCCCGGTCGGAATCCGGTCAGCGGACCCGGCGGGTCAGCGTCGCGGTGAAGGGCCGGGGCGAGAGGGAGCAGCCGCGGGCGGGGCGGACGGGCCGGCCGGGGATGGGGGCGATGGTCCAGCGCGCGGCGATGGTGGCGATGGCGAGGACGGCCTCGGTGACGCCGAAGGACTCGCCGATGCAGCGGCGGGCGCCGAGGCCGAAGGGCGTGTAGGTGCCGGGGGCGGGTCGGGCCGTGGTGAGCCAGCGGTCGGGGTCGAAGCGGTCGGGACGGGGGAACAGGTCGGCCCGGCGGTGCAGCAGGTAGGGGCTGTACAGCAGGGTGGTGCCGGCCGGGATGCGGTGGCCGCCGAGCTCGGTGTCGGTGGTGGCGGTGCGGCTGAGGATCCATGGCGGCGGGTAGAGCCGCAGGGTCTCGCTGACGATCCGGGCGGTGAGCGGCAGGGCGGGCAGGTCCTGGTGGCGGGCGGGCCGGCCGTCGAGGACGGTGTCGAGTTCGGCGTGCAGGCGCATCCGGACGGCCGGGTTGGCGGCGAGCAGCGTCCAGGCCCAGGACAGGGTGGCGGCGGTGGTCTGCACGCCGGACAGCAGGAAGGTGACCACCTGCTCGTGGATCTCGGCGTCGGACAGGCGCCGGCCGTCCCCGTCCGTCGCGGTGAGCAGCGTGGAGAGCAGGTCGTGCCGGTCGGTGCCGGCGGCGCGGTGGTCGGCGATCAGCCGCCGGGTGATCTCCCGCAGGTCCTGCTGGGCGCGGCGGAAGCGGCGGTTGCCGGGGGTGGGGAGGCGGTCGATGCCGGGCAGCGGCAGCATCACCCGCCGGCCTGCGCCGCGGGCCACGACGTCCATGCTCCGGTGCACCGGCAGCGAGCCGGCCCGCTCGTGCGTGGCGAACAGGCAGCGGGCGGTGACGGCGGTGGTGAGGCGGTGCATCGCGGCGGGGACGTCGATGACGTCGCCGTCGCGCCAGCGGGCGGTGGCGCCTGCGATCTCCTCGGCCATCATCACGGCGTGGTCGGGCAGCCGGTCGGGGTGGAACGCGGGTTGCAGCATGCGGCGCTGGCGCCGGTGGACGGCGGCCGGGCAGGTGGCGAGGCCGTTGCCGACGGCCTCCCGGGCCTTGACGAGGAGGGGCCCACCCTTGTCGAAGGCGCGGTCGTCGGTGAGCAGCCGGCGGACCAGCTCGGGGTGGCAGACCACGTACGCGTGGAGCGGGCCGAGCCGCAGCCGGACGAGGTCGCCGTGGGCGGGCAGGCCGGCGACGAACTCGTGCGGGCGGTGGAGGAGAGCGGGGGCGTGGCCGAGCAGCGGGAGGCCGCCGGGGGCGATGGCCGCGGTGAACCGGGTGGTCGGGAAGAAGGGGGTCGGCACGGGCGTCACCTTGGTTCGGGCGGGAGGACCTGGGCGGTTCGTGAACGTGATCTTTCCCGGCGGGGTGCGGCGAAACGATCGCGGACCGGCGGACGGGGTGAACGCGGGGGCGCGGGCCGAACGCTCGTACGCCCCCGACGATTTGACGGATGGATCACCCGCCGAAGGGCCCCCCGGCCCGGCGGCTGCCATCGGTCGCGCCTACACTCGGACCCCTGCGAGATTACCGGTCAGTAGAACCGGGCAGGTACGACCAGCCGGTGTGATCGCCGGACGGTGGAACGTCCGGCAGGGAGTGGGGAGTTCGGATGACCGACGAGCGGGTCCACGCGTTCGCCGACGACGCCCTGGGCGCACACGACGCGGTGGCACTCGCCGCGCTGGTGCGGGCCGGCACGGTCAACCCCCGGGAACTGGTCGGGGCGGCCGTCGACCGGGCCGCGCGGGTGGACGGCACGCTGCTGCCCGTCGCCCACGCTTCGTACGACAGGCCGCAGATCAGCCGGGAGGGCATCGGCGGCCCGCTGTGGGGCGTGCCGACCTACCTCAAGGACAACGTGGACCTGCGCGGCCTGCCGACCGCGATGGGCAGCGAGGCCTACCGCGCCCGCCCGGCCCGCCGCAACGCGCGCTTCACCGACCAGTTCCTCTCCACCGGCCTGGCCGTCCTCGGCAAGACCAGACTGCCCGAGTTCGGGCTCAACGCCTCCACCGAGTTCGCCGCCGCCCAGCCGGTGCGCAACCCGTGGAAGCCCTCGCACTCGGCCGGCGCCTCCTCGGGCGGCTCGGCGGCCCTGGTGGCCTCCGGCGTGGTGCCGATCGCGCACGCCAACGACGGCGGCGGCTCGATCCGCATCCCGGCGGCCTGCTGCGGACTGGTCGGGCTCAAGCCCACCCGGGGCCGGCTGGTGACCAACGCCCAGGGCGGCAAACTGCCGATCGACCTGGTCACCGACGGCGTGCTGACCCGCTCGGTGCGCGACACCGCCGCCTTCCTCGCCGCCGCCGAGCGGCACCGCAGCAATCCCGGACTGCCCCCGCTCGGCCTGGTCGAGGGGCCGGGAGGGCAGCGGCTGCGGATCGGCCTGGTGGTGGACTCGCCGATCGCCAAGACCGACGAGCCGACCCGGCAGGTGGTCGAGGAGACCGCCGCCCGGCTGGAGGCGATGGGCCACCAGGTCGAGCCCACCACACTGCCCTTCGGTGAGGAGTTCTCCCGCGACTTCGTCGCCTACTGGGGCTACATCGCCTGGGCCATCGCGGCCACCGGCCGGCTGCTGATCGACCCGAGCTTCCGCGCCGGGAAGCTGGACGGCCTGACCACCGGGCTGCGCCGCCGGTTCCGGAAGGAGTTCCCGCAGACCCCCGCCGTCCTGCGGCGGCTGCGCCGGGCCGAGGGCGTGTACGCGCGGATCTTCCGCAACCACGACGTGATCCTCTCCCCGGTGCTCGCCCACACGGCCCCACCGATCGGGCACCTGAGTCCGAACGTGGACTTCGACGAGCTGATGGACCGGCTGATGCGCTACGTCGCCTTCACCCCGGTCAACAACGTGACCGGCGGCCCGGGCATCGCCCTGCCGGCCGGCTCGGCGCCCAGCGGGCTGCCGATCGGGGTCCACCTGTCGGCGGCGCACGGGCAGGAGCGGCTGCTGCTGGAGCTGGCCTTCGCGCTGGAGGCGGAGCGGCCCTGGCGGCGAATCCAGGACTGAACCCGGCGGGTGCGGAACTGACCGCCGGGTCCACGGCTGAACCCGGCGGGTCCGGGACCGGCCGCGCTCAGAACGCCGCCACCGACCGGGCGGCGTGCACCTCGTGGTGCAGCCGGGCCAGTGCGCAGCCCGGCGACAGCACGTCGGGCTGCGCCTCCGGCAGCGGCCGGCCGGTGCGCAGCGCCTCGGCCAGGTCGGTCAGCTCCCGGGTGACGGTGGCGACCTCGGCGGCGGTCGGCACCGGCGCACCGTGCTCGATCCGCACCCGGGTGGCGGTGGTGACGTCCACGATCCGCTCGACCGCGATCACCACCGGCCACCACGCCTCCGCCCGGGCCCCGACCGGTGGCGGCTCGGTGAGGGCCCGCTGGAACTCGCTGCGCACGGCGGACAGGTCGCGGTAGAGCCGCCGTCGGTAGCGGGCGCGGGCCGGTTCGTCCCGTCCGGGCGCGGTGGTGAAGGCCAGTGACACGTACGAGGCGGTGTCCTGGACGGCGTCGGCGAGCCGGTCGCCGATCCGGGTGTGCCAGGACTCCGGCCACAGCAGGTAGCCGGCCAGCAGCGCGATGCCGCAGCCGATCAGCGAGTCGTAGAGCCGGGGCAGCACCAGGTGGAAGCCCTGGTGGTTGAGCAGGTCGGAGAGCAGCAGGATGACCGGGGTGATGGCCGCGGTCTGGAAGGCGTATCCCTTGGCGGACAGCGCCGGGATCAGCGCCGCCAGCACCGCCATCACCGGAACGTCCCACCAGCCGTGCGGCACCTCGGCCAGCACCGGCATGGCGATCAGCAGCCCGGCTGCGGTGCCGAGCGCGCGCAGCACCGCGCGGGAGAACACCGAGCCGAAGTCGGGCTTCATCACGAAGGTCACGGTCAGCGCCACCCAGTACGAGCGGGGCACCGCGATCACCGAGACCAGCACCTGCGCCAGTCCGATGCACAGCGCCAGCCGCAGCCCGTAGCGCCAGGACGCGCCGGACAGCAGCAGCGCCCTGGTCGCCCGCCGTGCCCTGACCGAGAGGCGGGCGGGCCGGCCGAGCCGGTCGTCGGCGGCGTACGGGTCGGGCGCGGCCTCGTGTGCGACGGTGCTGGCGTGCCCGATCGCCTCGACCAGCGCGCGGGTGGACGGACCGGCGGGGACCGGCAGGTCGAG
>NZ_JAHSQD010000282.1 GCF_020103755.1 Streptomyces sp. LS1784 | reverse complement strand
GCCGGGGTGCTGGCGGTGGCCGGCCTGGTCGCCCGGCGGGGCACGCTTCCCCGGGCCGGTGTGGGGGCGGCGGCCGGGCTCTGTACGGCGTCGGCGGGGATCGCGCTGCTGGCGGCGGCCGCGGGACCGGTGGCGGCGGTGGCCGGCAGTACGGTGGCGGGCCTCGGTTCGGGGCTCTTCGCCTGCCACCTCGGCCCGCTGGTGCTGACCGGCGCACCGCAGACCCATCTCTCGCGCGTCCAGGCCCTGTTGACGCTCGGGCAGAGCCTGGCCCTGGTGCTCTCGAACGCCCTGCTGGGCCTGCTCTCGGACGCGGCGGGTGCCACCCTGCCGACGATCCTCTGCGCCCTCGCCACGGCTGCCGCAGGCCTCACCGCCCTGGCCACCCCGATCCTCCGCCGGGCCTGAGCCACGCGGTCGCCCTTCCGGTCGGTACCCCCGGGCCGCCGCCCACGTCCGGAGGCTTCGCGGCGCCCCTCCCCGCCGGCTCGGGCGGCGCCTCCCGCCCCCGCCCGTCCGCCGTGCGGCCCACTTGCCCGGCCCCTGCCGTCCGGGCAGAGTGCGGAGGTGGAGGCGGGCAGGCGGCGAGTGGAGGCGGCGATGAGTGATCTGACGGACCGACTGGCGCAGGGCCTCCCGGACGGGGCCCTCGTGGTGGACCCGGACGTGACCGCCGCGTACCGCCACGACATGGCGGGCTTCTGCGCGGCCGGGCAGCCCGCCGTGGTGGTGTTCCCGGAGACGGTCGAGCAGGTGCAGCACGTGCTGCGGACCGCGACCGAGCTGCGCGTCCCCGTGGTGCCGCAGGGCGCCCGGACCGGGCTGTCGGGTGCGGCGAACGCGGTGGACGGCTGCGTCGTGCTGTCGCTGGTGAAGCTGAACCGGATCCTGGAGATCGACCCGGTGAACCGGATCGCGGTGGTCGAGCCCGGCGTGGTGAACGCCGAACTCTCCCGCGCTGCCGAGGAGTCGGGTCTCTCGTACCCGCCGGACCCGTCCAGCTGGGAGTCCTGCACGATCGGCGGCAACATCGGCACCGGTGCGGGCGGTCTCTGCTGCGTGAAGTACGGCGTCACCAGCGAGTACGTGCTCGGGCTGGACGTGGTGCTGGCGGACGGGCGGCTGTTGTCCACCGGCCGCCGGACGGCGAAGGGCGTGGCCGGGTACGACCTGACCAGGCTGTTCGTCGGCTCGGAGGGGACGCTCGGCGTGGTGGTCCGGGCGGTGCTGGCGCTGCGGCCGGCGCCGGCCCCGCAGCTGGCGTTGGCGGCGGAGTTCCCGAGCGCGGACGCGGCCGGGGCGGCGGTCTGCGAGGTGATGGCGCGCGGTCTGACACCGTCGCTGATGGAGCTGATGGACGCGGTCTCGGTGCGGGCCGTCAACGAGTTGGGGCGGATGGGGCTGCCCGAGTCCACCCAGGCGCTGCTGCTGGTGGCCTTCGACGGGCCGGACCGGGTGGCCGAGCTGGCGCGGGTCGCGCAGCTGTGCCGGGAGGCCGGGGCGACCGAGGTGGTGCCGGCCGAGGACCAGGCGGAGTCCGATCTGCTGCTGGCCGCCCGGCGGATGGCGCTGCCCGCGCTGGACCGGCTGGGCACCACGATGATCGACGACGTGGCGGTGCCGCGCTCCCGGCTGGCGGAGATGCTGAACGGTGTCGCGGTGATCGCGGAGCGGCACGGGCTGACCATCGGGGTGGTCAGTCACGCCGGGGACGGCAACACCCACCCGATCGTCATTTTCGACGCCTCGGACGGGGAGCAGACGGCCCGCGCCCAGCGCTCCTTCGACGAGATCATGGCGCTCGGGCTGGAGCTGGGCGGCACGATCACCGGGGAGCACGGGGTGGGGCTGCTGAAGCGGGACTGGCTGGCCCGCGAGCTGGGCCCGGTGGCGTTGGACCTGCAGCGGCGGTTGAAGGCGGTCTTCGATCCGCTGGGCATTCTGAATCCCGGCAAGATGATCTGATGTCCGTGCGCCTGGACGGATCTTCTGTGCCCGCACCCCCGCCGTCATGGTGTGACTTTCCGATGGTCTGTGAATGGCTGGGAAAGTCGACATGGGAGGGTGATCGAACTTTTTAGGGGCGCGTTTGTGATTCGTATGCGCCGGGATGGTGCGCCTGGCGGATCGCGTGATACTGCTGCGCCTCCCACCGGGGCGCCTCCGTCGGCGTCCGCCCGGGTGAACTCCCAGCTCGGCCGGGGTGTGTCGGCGCGGTGTCCGATTTCCCGGTCGTTATGCGCGGGTCGGGTGGATATCACGCTAACGGGCGAAATACGCCCTGCGGGCTAGTGCTTTGTCGATTTGTTGCGGAAGGCTGTCTTCCGGCGTCGCAGCCCGCAGGTGTTCGTCTGACCGGCGAACCTTGCACACCTTGATCGACCATTGCACGATTAACAGCTTCTCGGAGGCATTCATGGCTCGCATCCACACCCGTCGGATGGCCGAAATCCTGCTCGCCGGCCCGCTCGCGGCCGGCCTGCTGTCGGCCGGTGCCGGTGCTGCCGCCGCCGCCGACAGCGGAGCGGGTACCGGGGCCCGTTCCGACGCCGGTGTGGTCTCCGACACCGTCGGCTGACCGACCGCCCGGCCGAGTGACGGCACCGGGCACCACGGAAGGCGGGGGCGCCGGACGTGGGTGGCCGCGGGTGAGCTGAGCAGCCGCGGGCGGGCCCGGACCGGAACGGAACGGCCGGAACGGACACCGAGGTACCAACGCATCACACCAGAGGGACCAGAGGGACCAAAGGGAACAGAGGGAACAGCGCATTCGACCGGCCGGCGGAAAGGGTCACCGCGAAACCGGCCTCGTGGGCGGTGCCGCCATCGGCACCGCCCACGAGTGTGTCCGGCGCCCCTGGACTCCCCGGAGGCCGGCCCGGGTTCCCCCGCTCGGCCACCCCGGAATCCCCCGCCGACCGGCCCTGATCCGTCCACCGAGGGCCCGCGCCCGGAGCCGTCGGCGTACGGCGGTACGGTTGCGCTCCGACAGCGCACCCAGGTGCCCGGGCCCGGAAGGACCGGCCCGGCCGGGGCGGCGACCGCGGCAATCGGAAGGAAGGGTGCGCGATGGCGGCGGAGGAGGAGGGCCTGACCGGCCCCGGCGAGGCCAGGCCTGCACCGGAGCCCGGGCCGGAGCCGGCGGCGGAGGTGCGCCCGGAGCCGACGGCCGATCCGGTCCACGAGCACCGGCCCGGGCCCGGGTCCGTCCCCGAACTGCTGCTCGGCCGCCCGCCGATGGCCCGCCCGCTGCCGTCCTTCGACCACGAGGCCGCCCCCGCCGAGCCCGGCCCGCTGTTCGTGGACTGGCTCGCCACCGCGCTGCACGCCGGTGTGCTGGACCCGCAGGCCTTCACCCTCTCGACCGTGGATGCCGACGGCATGCCGGACGCCCGGGTGCTGGTGCTGCGGGACGTCGATGCGGCCGGCACCGGCTGGAACTTCTCCGCGGACGCCGACAGCCCCAAGGGCCGCCAGCTCGCCGGCCACCCCGCCGCCGCGCTGACCGTCTACTGGCCACAGCTGGGCCGCCAGGTCCGGGTGCGCGGCACCGTCGAACGGGCCGCCGACCTGGTCGCCGCCGCCGAGTTCGCCACCCGCTCACCCGCCGCCCGGGTCCACGCGCTGGTCGGACAGCAGAGCGAGCCGTTGGGCTCGTTCGCCGAGTACGACGAGGCGGTGGCGGTCGCCCGCCGCCGGCTGGAGGCGCACCCGGACGCGGTCCCGCCGGGGCACGCGGTCTACACCCTGTGGGCGCACGAGGTGGAGTTCTGGCAGGGCGACGCCCAGCGCCGGCACATCCGGCTGCGCTACACCCGCACCGGCCCGGTCAGCTCCCCGGAGTGGTCGCGCACCCTGATCTGGCCGTGAGCCGTGAGCCGTGAGCCGTGAGCCGTTGAGCCGTTGAGCCGTTGGGCGGCTTACGTGCCCGCAGGCCGACAGGCCCGTCACCGCCGCCCGGTCAGCGTGGCGCCCACGCTGGCCGCGACCACGCAGCCGATCCCGGCCAGCTGCGGCACGCCCAGCAGCTGACCCAGCACCACCAGCCCGACCAGAGCACTGACCGCCGGCTCCAGGCTGACCAGCACGCTGAACACCCGCTGCGGCATCCGTCGCAGCGCGGTCATCTCCAGCGCGTACGGGATCACCGGCAGCAGCAGCGACACCCCGGCCACCGCGGCGAGCAGCGCCGTCGGCGAGGCGCCGGGCGCGGTAAGCCCGTGCCAGGCCTGGCCGAGCCCGAACGGCGCCAGCGTCAGCGCGCCGACCGTCATCGACACCGCCAGGCCCTGGAACCCCTGGAAGGCCGCGCCGACCTTGTCGGTGAACAGGATGTACGCGGCGTAGCAGGCGGCCGCCCCGAACGCGTACAGCAGGCCGATCGGGTCGAGCGACCCGCCGCCGTCCCCTTCGCCGAGCAGGGTCAGCAGCACCACACCCGCGGCCGCGAGCAGCGCCCAGAGCAGGTGGCTGGCGCGCCGGGCGAAGACCAGCGCGACCGCGAGCGGGCCGAGGAACTCGATGGTCGCGGCGGTGCCCATCGGTAGCCGGTCGATCGCCCCGGCGAACAGGAAGGTCATCCCGGCCGAGGCCATGCCGAGCAGCGCGGCCGCGGCGAGGTCGCGCGGGCGCTTGTCGCGCAGCTTCGGCCGGGTGACGGCGAGCAGGATGACGGCGGCGAAGCCGAGCCGCAGGAAGGTCGTGCCGCTGACGCCGAGCGGGCCGAACAGTGGCTTGGACAGCGCGATGCCGGTCTGCACCAGGAACATCGCGGTCAGACAGAGAAGCGGCGCCGGGATCCTCTCCGGGCGCCGCAGGATCTTGCCGAACCGGCCGGTGGACCGACCGGGGTGGACTTCGGGTGGCGCCGCGGGGCCGGACGCCCCACCTCGTCGCCAGCTTCCCCGCTCGCCGGCAGGCTCGCCCTTGGGGGCGGGCGGCATGGCAAGGGCCTCGGCGACGGCGGCGGCCGACGACGAGGCGGCGGGGGTTTCGCTGGTATGGGAGGTGGGCATATGCGTGAGTTTGCCGTAAGGAGTGACAAACCGGCAAGCTCGTTACAAAAATCAGGACGGATGCGGACGGGTAGGTCTGAAAGGGTGGGCCCGCGCGGGTGCTGCGGCGTGGTTGCCGCGATCGTCCGACGGCTCGTCAGTATCAAGGCGGGGTGCGCCATCTCCGCTCCGCCGCCCTCCTTGCCGCCGCCCTCGTCCTCCCGCTGGCCACCGACGGGACGGGCGTGCGCGCCGAAGCCGCAGCCCCGGCCGCCGTCGCCGCCCCCCGTATCCGGGCCGTCACGCTGCCCCACCGGTCCGGCCCGCCCCGGCCCCTTGACACCTGGAACGGCCGGGCCTTCGACGCCTGCACCGCACCGCCGCTCGACACCCTGCGGGCCTGGCGCGGCACCTCCCCGTACGGGGCGGTCGGCATCTACACCAGTGGTTCCCAGCGCGGCTGCAGCCAGTCGAGGCTCACCGCCGAGTGGGTGCGCCAGGCGAGGGAGCTGGGCTGGCGGTTCCTGCCGGTGCACGTCGGACTGCAGGCGCCGTGCGCCGACCTGAGCCACAAGCCCAAGCGGATCGACCCGGCGAGGGCCGTCGAGCAGGGCCTGGAGGAGGCGGCTGAGGCCGCCCAGGCCCTGCGTTCGCTCGGGCTGGCCGAGGGCAGCCCGGTCTACCTGGACATCGAGGCCTACCCGATGCGCGACCCGGCCTGTGGCCAGGCCGTGGTCGACTTCACCCTCGGCTGGACGGCCGGCCTGCACGCCGCCGACTACCGCTCGGGCTTCTACTCCAGCCTCGACTCCGGCATCGCGGACCTCGCCGCCGCCGCCCGGGCCGGCAGCTCCCCGATGCCCGACGCGCTCTGGTACGCCCGCTGGGACGACCAGGCCGACACGGCCGGCTCCGGCGGTATCGCCCCCGACCTCTGGAGCCTCCACCAGCGCGTCCACCAGTACCACGGCAACGTCGAGGAGACCTTCGGCGGCGCGACCCTCACCGTCGACCGCAACCACGTGGACGGCCCGACCGCCGCCTGAGACCCGCAGATAGGGTGGCCCCCGATCGAGCACGGGGGGAACGGCATGGTGAACGGCCAGGGGCACGGCGGCACCGACGGGTACGGCGCGCCGCCGCCGCAGAACCCGTACGGGCAGGCGCCGTACGCGCAGAATCCGTACGGACAGAGCCCCTACGCGCAGAACCCGTACGCGCAGCCGGTGCCGCCGCCGCAGCAGTCGTACCCGCCTCAGCAGCCGTACCCGCCTCAGCAGCCGTACCCGCCCCGGCAGCCGCAGCCCGTCCCGCCGCAGCAGGCCCACCCCAGTCCCCAACAGCCGTACGCCGCCGCCGGGTTCGGTACCCCGCCGCAGCCTGGAGTCGGCCGCCCCGGCGGTTTTCCCGGCCCCGCGCCGCGCCGCAACCGCGTGGCCGTGCTGGTCCAGTTCCTCCTCCAGTGGATCTACGCGCCGCTCTGGGTCCTCGGCCTGGTGCTCCTCTTCATCGTCCTGATCTTCGCGGACTACAGCGGGGGAGGCCCCAGTTCGGACGGCTGGTTGAAGGTCAACCGCAGCTTCATTCCCCCGCGCCGGCTGCGGGCCGAGCTCACCGGCCGGCCGGAGCACTGGGAGCGCTACGTCGCCCCGATCCTGGCGCGCCGGATCGCCGCCGCCGAGGCGACGCACGCGGCCGGCGGCGGCGAGGTGCAGGCCGACCTCGGTCGGGTGGTGCGGACCCGGCTCGCACTGCGGCTCTACCGCGGCCTCGGCGCGGCCGGCGTGGTGCGGCTCGCCGAGCAGCACGGCTGGCACGGCGTGGCGTCCGGGACCGACGCCGGACACGTCCGGCTCGCCCGCCACTTCCCCGCCCCGGCCACCCCGAACGCACCCTCCCCGCAGGACCCGCCCGCCGCCCCCGGCACCCCGTGGGGCCCGCAGCCGGTCCGCTTCGCGCCGCTGCTGCCGTTCGTCTTCCTGCTCCAGATCGTCTACGTCCCGGTGTACGGTCTGCTCACCTTCTGGGTGAACCGCCCCGAGCCCGACCACTGGGACCGCTGGGGCGCCCGCTGGACGGTCGGCCCGCGCGCCTTCCGCGCCGAGTTCACCAACAGCCCCGCCGCCTGGGACCGCCACATCCGCCGCATCCTCCAGCGCGACACCAAGCGCACCGGCGCCTCCTCCGACGGCACCCGCACCCCCGACGGCACCCTCGTGCACCGCATCCGGCTCAACCGCGCCACCTACCGCGGCGCCGGCGCCCACCAGGCCCTCCGCATCGCCGCCGAACAGGGCTGGACCCTCGACCCCGCCTACACCCCCGACCCGGCCAACTCCCTCCGCCTCTGCCGCCCCGACCGGCCCTGACCTGTGATGCGGAGGGGCGGACGGGTGGCCGCGGTGCTGGCGGTCGGGCTGGTGCTGACCGGGTGCGGGGGCGGGGCGGACGGGCCGCCGGCGGTGTACACCAACCGGCTGCACGCGGAGGGAGCGGCCCGGCCCGACTACTGGGTGCGGGCGCCGTACGACCGGTTCGCGCTGGAGGTGGAGGAGAGCGCGGGGCCGGACGGGGGCAAGCGGTGGCGCGGGGTGGTGCGGGCGTACA
The DNA here is from genome assembly GCF_020103755.1 of Streptomyces sp. LS1784. Taxonomy (GTDB): domain Bacteria; phylum Actinomycetota; class Actinomycetes; order Streptomycetales; family Streptomycetaceae; genus Kitasatospora. Next base: position 3,009 of record NZ_JAHSQD010000282.1, on the reverse strand, counting down.
CGCCGTCGAAGCGCGGCGAGGGCACGCTGAACGACGTGCTGTGGCGGGACGACACGCTCTACGACAGCAGGAAGGACCAGCCGGAGTACCGGTGGCAGGAGGGCGGCACACAGGTGTGGATCTTCACCAACCGGCGCCGGGCCGCAGTCACCGCTGAGGACGAGGTGCGGGTGGTCGAGGCGGGTGCCGACGGGGTGTGGCGGAGCCGGACCGTGGCCGTCGCGGAGTATTCGGGCGTTCCGGCGGACGTGCGGGCCGCGCTGCCCTTCTGGCTTCGGGAGAGGCCGGAGGGCCGAACCGGGACGAATCCGTGATCCGTGCAACGGGGTCGGGATACTGACAGCGGGGGGTGGGGGCGGCACAATCGGGCACGTCCGCGCGCATTACCGCCCGGTAGGTGCCGCAGGCGCAGCCGCCAGTGCCGCCAGGTCAAGGAGGACCCGTGTTCAGCACGATGCAGGACGTACCGCTCACCGTCGCCCGAATCCTGGAGCACGGGTCCACGATCCACGGCCGCTCGACCGTGACCACCTGGGACGGCACCGGGCCGGTCGTCCGCAGCTACGCCGAGGTCGGTGCGCGGGCCGCGCAGCTCGCCTGTGCGCTGCGCGACGAGCTGGGGGTGAGCGCGGACGACCGGGTCGCCACCCTGATGTGGAACAACACCGAGCACCTGGAGGCGTACCTCGCCGTCCCCTCGATGGGGGCCGTGTTGCACACGCTGAACCTGCGACTGCCCTCCCAGCAGCTGTCGTTCATCATCAACCACGCCGCCGACCGCGTGATCATCGTCAACGGCACCGTCCTGCCGCTGCTCGCCGCCGTCCTCCCGGACCTCGCGCCGACCCTCAGGCACATCGTGGTGAGCGGCCCCGGCGACCGCTCCCTGCTGGCCGGCTTCGCGGGCGGCGTGCACGACTACGAGGAGCTGATCGCCGGCCGGCCCGCCGAGTACCCGTGGCAGCACGACATAGACGAGCGGCAGGCCGCCGTGCTCTGCTACACCTCCGGCACCACCGGGGACCCGAAGGGCGTGCTCTACAGCCACCGCTCGGTCTACCTGCACTGCCTCCAGGTCAACACCGGTGACAACTTCGCCTTCACCCCGCGCGACACCGCGCTGCCGGTGGTGCCGATGTTCCACGTCCAGGCCTGGGGCATCCCGCACGCGGCCTTCATGTCCGGTGCCAACCTGCTGATGCCGGACCGCTTCCTCCAGCCCAAGCCGATGGCCGAGATGATCGCCGCGGTGAAGCCCACCGTCAGCGCCGCCGTCCCCACCATCTGGGCCGGCCTGCTGGACGAGCTCGACGCGGGCGACTACGACACCTCCAGCCTGCGCATGGTGGTGATCGGCGGCAGCGCCTGCCCGCCGTCGCTGATGAAGGCCTACGAGGAGCGCCACGGCATCCGGGTGCTGCACGCCTGGGGCATGACCGAGACCTCCCCGCTCGGCTGCTTCGCCCAGCCGCCGGGCGGCCTCACCCCCGAGCAGGAGTGGCCGTACCGGATCACCCAGGGCATCTTCCCGGCCTCGGTCGAGGCCCGGCTGATCGGCCCGGGCGGCGAGCGGATGCCGCACGACGGCGTCTCGGCGGGCGAGCTGGAGGTGCGCGGCCCGTGGATCGCCGGGGCGTACTACGGCGGCGCCGGCCAGGACCCGGTCCGCCCGGACGACAAGTTCTCCGAGGACGGCTGGCTGCGCACCGGCGACGTCGGCACCATCACCGCCGACGGCTACCTGACCCTCACCGACCGGGCCAAGGACGTCATCAAGTCCGGCGGCGAGTGGATCTCCTCGGTCGAGCTGGAGAACGCCCTGATGGCCCACCCCGACGTGGCCGAGGCCGCCGTGGTCGCCGTCCCGGACGACAAGTGGGGCGAGCGCCCGCTGGCCACCGTGGTGCTGCGCCCGGGCGCGACCGCCGGGCTGAAGGAGCTGCGGGCCTTCCTGGGCGAGCGGATCGCCTCCTGGCAGCTGCCGGAGCGCTGGTCGATCGTGGAGTCGGTGCCGAAGACCTCGGTCGGCAAGTTCGACAAGAAGGTGATCCGGGCCAGCTACGCGGCGCAGGAGCTGGACGTGACGGTGCTCGGCAAGGAGTAGCCGCGAACGCGAGGAGGCCGGGTCCGTACGGTCCCGGCCTCCTCGCGTGTCCGCGTCTCAGCCCGCGGCGGCGACGCCCGCCTCGCCCATCGCGCCGATCCGCCCGAGCAGGTCGACGATCCGGGACTGGACGTCCTCGCTGGTCGAGCGCTCGGCGAGGAACAGCACCGTCTCGCCGGTGCGCAGCCGGGGCAGTTCGCGCGGGTCGAGGTCCACCGAGGTGTAGACCACCAGCGGGGTGCGGTGCAGTCGGTCGTTGGCGCGCAGCCAGTCCAGCAGGCCGACCCGGCGGCGGCGGATCTGCAGCAGGTCCATCACCACCAGGTTGGGCTGCACGCTGCTGGCCCGGGCCACCGCGTCGTTCTCGTCCACCGCGTGCTCGACGTGCATGCCGCGCCGTTCCAGGCTGCTGATCATGGCGGCGGCGATGTCCGGGTCGCCCTCGACCAGCAGCACCCGCGGGGCGTGGTGCTCGCCGTCGCGCGGGGAGAGGGCGCGCAGCAGGACGGCCGGGTCGGCCCCGTACGCGGCGTCCCGGGTGGCCTGGCCGAGGCCGGCGGTGACCAGCACCGGGACCCGGCGGTTGAGCGCCGCGGTACGCAGCGACTGGAGCGCGGTGCGGGTGATCGGTCCGGTCAGCGGGTCGACGAAGAGGGCGGCGGGGAAGCCGGGGACCTGAGCGTCCACCTCCTCGCGGGAGCGGACGATCACCGGCAGGTAGCCGCGCGCCTGGAGGGCCTGCTTGGTGGCCGGGTCGGGCTCGGGCCAGACCAGCAGCCGGCGGGTGTTGGCCAGCTCGCCGGTCGGGGCCGACGGCTGATCGGCGGCGGACCGCTGGTCGGCGGCCGGGAGTTCGGCCATCGGGCGCGGCGCGGTCCGGGCGGCGTCGGCCGGGACGGGCGGCT
>NZ_JAHSQD010000281.1 GCF_020103755.1 Streptomyces sp. LS1784 | reverse complement strand
GTGCTGGCGGCAGGGGCGCGGCGGCTGCTGGGCGTCGCCGTGCCCGCCCCGGTGAAGGGGGCCGCGGGCGAGCGGTGGCGGACGCCGGCCTTCGTGGTGGCGCACGTGGCGCTGGGGTGGACGGTGCTGATCGGCGGCAGCACGCTCGTCGTGACGGGGGTGGCGCTGCCGGGGCGCTGGGTGGAGGGCTCCGCGCGGGTGAGCCTCTTCGGCTGGGGCGCGGAGGTGACGGGCGTCTGGACCTGGGTGGTGGCGGCGCTCAGCCTGGCCCTCGCGGCGGTGCTGTTCGCGGGGGTGTCGGCCGCACTGCGGTGGCTGGCACCGCGGCTGCTCGGCCCCTCGCCGGCCGAGCGGCTCGCGATGGCCGCCGAGCGGGAACGGCTGCTGGCCGAACGCAACCGGCTGGCCCACGAGTTGCACGACTCCATCGGGCACACCCTGACCGCCGCCACCATCCAGGCGGCCGTCGCCGGCGAGGTGCTGACCGCCGATCCGGCGGCGGCGCGGGCCGCCATGCGCAGCATCGAGGAGTCGACCCGGGCCGCGCTGGAGGACCTCGACTACGTGCTGGGCGCGCTGCGGGAGGAGCAGTCGGGCACCGCGCCGACCCGCACCCTCACCGACCTGCCCGAGCTGATCGACCGGCTGCGGCACGCGGGTGCGGTCGTGGAGCCGCGGACCACCGGGGACCTGGCGCAGGTGCAGGGCACGCTCTCCCGGGCCGCCTACCGGATCGTCCAGGAGGGGCTGACCAACGCCCTGCGGCACGGCGCGGGCGGGCCGATCGAGCTGCGGGTGACGGCGGGGCCGGAGGCGTTGGAGCTGAGCGTGGTCAACGGGGTGGCGGGTACGGGTGTGCCGGGTTCGAGCGGCTTCCCGACCTCCGGCCACGGCCTGCCCGGCCTGGCCGAGCGGGTGCGGCTGCTGCACGGCGAGTTCGAGGCCGGCCCGTACGGCGAGGGGCAGTGGCGGCTGGCGGTCCGGCTGCCGGTGCGGTGGTCGGCGTGAGCGGGCCCGGCGCGGGCGCGTCCGACCCCGCCCCGGGCGCGCCGCCCGACGTCACCGTCCTGATCGCCGACGACGACCCCGTCACCCGCAGCGGGCTGAGCACCCTGCTGGGCGCCCAGCCGGGCCTCGCGGTGGTCGGGCGGGTCGTTGACGGCGTCGAGGCGGTCGAGCAGGCCCGGTTGTTGCGGCCGGACGTGGTGCTGATGGACGTGCGGATGCCGCGCCGCAACGGGATCGAGGCGACCCGCGAACTGCTGAGGGGGCAGGCCGACCCGCCCAAGGTCGTGGTGATCACCACCTTCGAGAACGACGGCTACGTCACCGCCGCGCTGAGCGCCGGTGCCAGCGGCTTCGTGCTGAAGCGGCTGCCCGTCCCGCAGATCGCCGAGGCGGTGCGGGTGGTGGCGGCCGGGGAGGCGGTGCTGTTCCCCGCCGCGCTGCGCCGGATGGTCGCGGCCCGGCCGCTGGACTCGGCCGAGGCACTGCCCCGGGCGGGCCTGACCGGGCGGGAGGAAGGGGTGCTGCGGCTGATGGCGACCGGGCTGTCCAACCCGGAGATCGCGCAGGCGCTCGCGGTGAGCCAGGAGACGGTCAAGACGCACGTCGGGAACGTGCTGAGCAAGCTCGGTGCGCAGAACCGGACCCACGCGGTGGTGATCGCCTACGAGAGCGGGCTGGTGGTGCCGGGGCTGCCGGGTGCCTAGCGCCCTGGGGCGGGGCGGGGCGGGGCGGGGCCGTCGCCGGGGACCGGGGCTCCGACGGTGGAAACCGTGCCGTACCGTGTGGGCTCGTGACGTCGAAGGATCGTGCACCCGCCGGGGAGGCGACCATGACCCGTGAGACCCGTGAGACCCGTGAGACCCGGGCGGCCCGAGCAGGCCGCCGGGGAGGCGCCGTCGGCGCCGGGCCGGCCACGCTGGGCCTCGTGCTGGTCGCGGTCGCGGCGTTCGTGCTGAACGGGATGGTGCCGGCGGACTCCTCCGTCGGGTCGGTGCTCCGGACGGCGGAAGGCGGCCTGTTGGCCGGCCTCACGCTCGCGTGGGCCGCCTGTCTGCGTCGGAGTCTGCGCCGGCACCGGTAGCCGTTCCCGTCCTGGCTACCTCCTCGGGTCGATCGGGGTGAGCACGCCGAGGCGGTCCTCGACCGCCTGGGCGGCGGCCAGGCAGAGGTCCTCGCGGAAGGCCCGGCTGATGAGCTGGACGCCGGTGGGCAGGCCGTCCGGGGCGAGGCCGGTGGGGACGGCGACGGCCGGGACACCGGCGAGGGTGCTCACCGAGCAGAGCCGCATGCCCGAGGCGACCCGGTCGCGGCCCGCCTGGTCCCGCGACTCCAGGCCGGGTTCGACCGGCGGCTCGGTGAACACCGGGCCCAGCAGCAGCGGGTACTCGTGCAGGAACTCCGCCCATGAGCGGCGGACGCCCGTCCAGGTGCTCATCAGGCGGATCAGGCCGGGGCCGTCGGCGGGCGGGGCGCTGCGCATCGTCAGCTCGATGTAGCGGTCGCCGCCCTCGCCCAGCAGCTTGCGGACGGCGGGCCAGTTCGGCGCGAACTCGGTGACGGGGAGGCGGTGGTAGGTGTCGAACGCCTCGTCCATCCGCGGGACGTCGGGGACCTCCCGGACGTCGTACCCGGCGTCGCTCAGCGCGTCGGAGGCCTCGGCGATGGCGCGGCGGACGGTGGGGTGGACGCCGCGACCGCCCGGGTCGGTGACGACGGCGACCCTGATCGGGCCGTCGAGCGGCTCTCCGTACAGCGGGACGGGTACGGCGCGCGGGTCGCGCAGGTCGGTGCCCGCCAGGGTCTCGTAGGCGAGCCGCAGGTCGGCGACCGTACGGGCGAACGGGCCGTCGGTGACCAGGCCTTGGGAGGCCGGGCCGGGGTCGTCCGGGCCGATCACGCGCTGGTCGGCGGGGAACCGGCCGGTGGTCGGATTGAGGGCCGCGACCCCGCAGAAGGAGGCGGGGATGCGGACCGAGCCGCCGGAGTCGTTGCCGAGCCCGAGCGGGGCCATCCCGGCGGCGACGGCCACGCCGTCCCCGCCGCTGCTGCCGCCAGGGGTGCGGCGGGCGTCCCAGGGGTTGCGGGTGTCGCCGTACAGCTCGCTGCGGCTGTGCATCCCGGCGAGGATCAGGGTCGGCATGTTGCTGTGGCCGATCGGGATCGCTCCCGCCGCGCGCAGCCGGGCCACCGGGACGGCGTCGGCGGTGGCGACGTGGTCGCGGAAGTGCGGGGTGCCGAAGGTGGTGGGCACTCCGGCGATCGGGGTGCTCTCCTTCACGGTGAACGGCACGCCCGCGAGCGGGCCCAGTTCCTCGCCCGCGGCCCGGCGGCGGTCGGTGTTCCGGGCGGCCGACCGGGCGCGGTCGGCGAGGAGCTGGGTGACGGCGTTCAGGTAGGGGTTGACCTCGGCGATCCGGGCCAGGTGGCTGTCCACCACCTCCAGGGCCGACGCCTCGCCCGTGCGCACGGCGGCGGCCAGTTCGGTCGCGGGCTTGTTCCACAGGGGCATGAGGGTCTCCTCGGTTCTCTTCGGCCAGGTTCCGATGCGGTCGCATCGGAACCGAACCATAGCCCGAGAACCGATACGCTTGCATCGGAAAATCGGAGGACGTGGCGAGGAGGAGACCGGAGATGCCGAAGCAGGTGGACCACGAGGGCCGGCGCCGGCGGATCGCCGAGGCCGTCTGCCTGCTGGTGGACGAGCACGGACTGGAAGGCGTCACCCTGCGGGACGTCGCCACCCGGGCCGAGGTCTCGATGGGGGCCGTCCAGCGCTGCTTCCGCACCAAGGAGGAGATGCTCCTGTCCGCGCTCACGCACATCGGCGAGCGAGTCGCCGAGCGGGTGCGCAGCCGGCTCACGGCCGGCCCGGCGCAGTCGGCGGCCAGTGAACTCGGGCTGGTGGCGGGCGAGGTGGCGCTGCTGCGCGAGGAGCACCGGGCCGAGGCCAGGATCTGGCTCGCCTTCGTCGCCGGGGCCGCCGTCAACCCGGCGCTGGCGGCGTCCCTGCGGGGCAGCTACGCGGCGCTGGAGGAGCTGATGGTGAGGCTGGTCGACGAGGCCGCGGGCGGGGCGGTGACGGCGCGGACCGAGGCCCGTACGCTGCTCGCCCTCGCCGACGGGCTCACCGCGCACGTCCTGGTCGGGCACCGGACGGTGGCGGAGGCGGAGGAGATTCTGCACGCCCACCTGGCCGGGCTCTGGGAGCGCTGCCGACCGGCCGGGTGACCCCGGCGCCGATGGGACGCGCCCGGCCGCCGAACCTTTGCGCACCGTTGTCGCCCAGGCCACCGTCCAGTCGGTGGATGGTCGGGAAACGCGGCGGCCGGGTGGGGCAGGATCGGACCCGACGTCACCGGAGACACCTGTCGGACACTCGTGTGGGGAGAGCATGCCGTGACTGCCGTGGAGATCCCGGGGTCCAAGTCCATCACCGCCCGGGCCCTGTTCCTGGCCGCCGCCGCCGAGGGCGTGACGACCCTGCGCCGGCCGCTGTCCTCGGACGACACCGAGGGCTTCGCCCAGGGGCTGGACACCCTCGGGTACCGCATCGAGCGGGCGGAGCGGTCGTGGCGGGTCGAGGGCCGCCCGGCCGGGCCGGCCGTACCGAGCGCCGAGGTGTACTGCCGGGACGGCGCCACCACCGCGCGCTTCCTGCCCGCCCTCGCCACCACCGGCCACGGCACCTACCGCTTCGACGCCTCCCCCCAGATGCGCCGCCGCCCGGTCGCCCCGCTCACCCGGGCGCTGCGCGAGCTGGGCGTGGACCTGCGGCACGAGGAAGCGGAGGGGCACCACCCGCTGACGGTCGTCGCCGACGGCGTCCGCGGCGGTGAACTCACCCTGGACGCCGGGCAGTCCTCGCAGTACCTGACCGCGCTGCTGCTGCTCGGCCCCCTCACCCGGGACGGCCTGCGGATCACCGTCACCCGGCTGGTCTCCGCCCCGTACATCGGCATCACCCTGGCGATGATGCGCTCCTTCGGGGTCGAGGTGAAGCGGGAGCAGACACCCGTCGGCGAGGTGTTCGAGGTGCCCTCCGGCGGCTACCGGGCCGCCGACTACCCGATCGAGCCGGACGCCTCCACCGCCGGCTACTTCTTCGCCGCCGCGGCGCTGGCCGGCCGGGAGGTCACCGTCCCCGGCCTCGGCCGGGACGCGCTCCAGGGCGACCTGCGATTCGTGGACGTACTGCGGCGGATGGGCGCCCGGGTGGACATCGGCAGCGACCGCACGACGGTGGCCGGCGACGGCGCGCTCGGCGGGATCACCGTCAACATGCGGGACATCTCCGACACCATGCCCACGCTCGCGGCCATCGCGCCGTTCGCCACCGGGCCGGTGCGGATCGAGGACGTCCACAACACCCGGGTCAAGGAGTGCGACCGGCTGGAGGCCTGCGCCGACAACCTGCGCGCGATGGGCATCACGGTGGCCACCGGGGACGACTGGATCGAGATCCGGCCCGGCACGCCGCGCCCGGTCGAGATCACCACCCACTCCGACCACCGGATCGTGATGTCCTTCGCCGTCACCTCGCTGCGCACGCCCGGGATCACCTTCGACGACCCGGGCTGCGTGCGGAAGACCTTCCCGGGGTTCCACGAGGCCTTCGCCGAGCTGCGGGCGGCGTGGGGGGTCTGACCCGTCGAGGCGGGCAGGCCCTGTCGGGCCACCCGGGCCCACCGCCGGGAATCCCTGTTGTCCGTCGGCGGGAATCCCTGTTGCCAGGCGGTGGGCCCGGCGGCGAGGATGCCGTTCGTGTCCGAGACGGTGTTCGAGACGGTGCCCGACGGGCCCGGGCTGCGGCCCTATCCCAAGATCCCCGCCCGCGGCCGCTCCGGCGGGCCCGGCAGCCGCGAGTGGAGCGCGGCGGAGAAGGTGCACGGGGCGCACTTCGCCGTGGTCTGCGAGGACGGCTCGGTACGGGCTGCGAAACGGCGTGAACTGCTGGACGACGAGGGGCTGGACGGCTTCTTCGGCGTGAGCCGGATCTGGCCCGAACTGTCCGTCGCGGCGGCCCGGTTCGCCGCCGCGGTACGCGCACCGTGGGGTTCCACGGCCGTGGTGACGGTCTACGGCGAACTGGCCGGCGGCCGCTACCCGCACCCCGAGGTGCCCGCCGTCCCCGGGGTCGACCCGGTCCAGACCGGCGTCTGGTACGCACCCGGCCTGCGCTGGCTGCCGTTCGACGCCACCGTCGAGACGCCCGAGGGCCGTTGGTGGATCGCCGACCGCATGCTGCGCACGGCCGCCCAGGCCGCCGGGCTCACCTGCGTGCCCCTGCTCGGGCACGGCCCCCTGAACAGCCTGCACGACCTGCCGGTGCGCTACCCCACCCGGGTGCCCGCCCTGTTCGGCCTGCCCGAACTGCCGGACAACCTCGCCGAGGGGTACGTCCTCAAGCCGGCCGGCGAGTGGCACGAGTCGGAAACGGCCCGTCCGCTCGTGAAGGTGAAACAGCAGGCCTTCGCCGAGGACGACCGCTACGACGGCGCCCGCCCGTACCTCCCCCCGCCGGAGGGCGCGGCCGGCGTCCCCGCCTGGCTCCTCGTCCAGGCCTCCGCCCTGCTCACCCCCACCAGGGCCGCGGCAGCCGTCAGCAAACTGGGACCGCGTACCGTTGTCGAAGCCGTGGCGGAGGAGATCGCGACGGACGTGGCGGAGGAACTCGCCGAGGATGTGGGAGGGTTGGATGGATCCGCCCTGGCCGCCCTGCGGCGGGCGCTCGAACCGGGGGCTCGGTCCCTGGCGGCCTTCGACGCGGAGGACCGGCACAACTCCTGACCGCGGGGGAGCGGAATGGCTCAGGCGAGGAAGCGGCTGTCACGCACGGAGGCACTGCGGCGGCGTGCCGGAGCCCAGTTCGTCGGCCGCAGGGCCCAGTTGGCGCTCTTCGCGGAGAACCTGCGCAAGGATCCGGACCTTGAGGCCACTGACGATCCGGCCGACTTCCTCTTCCACGTGCGCGGCGTCGGCGGCGTCGGCAAGTCGATGCTGATCGCCGAGTGGGGCGAGGCCGCCCGGCGGGCGGGGGCGCTGACGGCGGTGGTGGACGAGAACGACGTCCACGGCCTGGAGTCGGCGTTGAGCGCGCTCGCCCGGCAGCTGGCCGAACAAGCCGGACCGTTGAAGGAGTTCGACAAGGCGCTCGACGAGTACCGGCGGTCCGTTCAGGCCGCCGCCGACCGTGTCCCGGAGCCGTCCGCCGGCGGCGGTACGGCGTCGCTGCCGTCCCGGATCGTCACCCAGGCGGCGTTCGGGGCCGCCTCCATGCTGCCGGGTGGGGGTGTGGTCGCGACGATCGCCAACCCGGACAACGTCGCCCTCGGTGCCGACCGCCTCATCGCCGGAATGCGCCAACGGCGGCGCGGCAACGACGGCGAGGAGGCGGTGCTCAGCCGCGCATTCGTCGCAGAGCTGGAGAAGCTGTGCGGGCGGGACGGCCGGTGGGTGGTGCTGTTCCTGGACACCTGGGAGCAGACCGATCGGCACCTGGGCGCCTGGCTGCGCGAACTCCTCGACGGCGCCTACGGTTCGGTCCCGCTCGACGTCATGGTGGTCCTGGCCGGCCGTGAGGAACTGAGCGAACGCGACTGGGACACCCTGCGCCCGGCCGTGGTCGACGTCCCGCTCGACGTCTTCACCGACCAGGAGACCCGCGAACTCCTCGCCGTCCGGGGCGTCACCGACCCCGAGGTGGTCGAGGCCGTGACGGGCCTGTCGATGCGGTTGCCCCTGCTGGTGGCACTGCTCGCGCAGACCGGCCTCCAGGCCGTCGGCGACGTTTCCGACGCCGGCGCCGACCTCACCGACCATGCGGTGGAGCGCTTCCTCCAGTGGATCCCGGAACAGGAGCGTCGCGAGACCGTTCTGGCGGCGGCGCTGCCCCTGCAGCTGAACCACGACCTGTTCGCCTGCGCGGTGCCGGGTGCGGCCGGGGGCGCCTGGGACTGGCTGCTGAGCCAGCCGTTCGTCTTGGGGCACGGCTCGTACTGGCAGTACCACCCGGTGGTGCGGGCGAGCCTGCTGCGGCGCCGGCGGATGCACTCGCCCACGGACTGGGCAGCGGCGCACGGCCGCCTGGCGGAGCAGCACAGAGCTGCCCGCGAGGCCCTGGAACAGGAGGGTCCGGAGCAGCCGCGCTGGAGGGGCGATCAGTGGTGTCGTCTCGCGCTGCACGAGACGTACCACCTGCTGTGTGCGAATCCGACGGCGAACCTGGCTCATGCCTTGGAACACGTGGCGCGACTCGCGGACAGGAACCTGGCCGGATGGGTCGACATGCTCGGACAGGCGGCGCAGGTCAGCGAGGACAGGGAACTGGACGGGTGGGCACGGCGGCTGCACGCGGCTGTCGGTACGGAGGACCCGGAGACCCATGCCCTCACCGCCCTCTGTGCCCCGGGGCTTCCACCGGTCGTCCGGGCCCGAGCGCTTGCCGAACGGGGGGACAACCACTTCAGGGCAGACCGCGATGAGGACGCACTGGTTGATCTCGACTGTGCCGTCGCAATCTCGCCCGGCCTGCCAGAGGCGCGTGCCTACCGTGCCCGGGTCCACTTGGCCAACAACCGTAAGGAGCAGGCGCTGGCCGATCTCACAGCTGCTCTGGACCTCGATCCCGAGTACTCGTGGGCGTGGGCGCTCCGCGGCGTGGCTTGGCTGGAGTCGGGCAGACCGGACGAGGCGGTGGCGGACTGTGCAACGGCGCTCTCCTTGAACCCGAATCTGGACGGGGCGCTTTCGATCCGAGGACGCGCCCACCTGGAGGCGGGGCGTCCGGACGAAGCGGTGGCGGACCTCACCGCGGTAGGCCTGACCCCGAGGGTTCAGGCCTACCGCGGTAGAGCCCATTTGGATGCGGGGCGCCTGGACGAAGCGGTGGCGGACTTCACGGCGGCCTTGGCATCGGACTCCCGGATCGGTTGGGCACGGGCCTACCGCGGTGAAGCCCATCAGCGGGCCGGTCGTCCGGATGAGGCGGTGGCGGACTTCACGGAGGCCTTGACACTGAATCCCGGGGACGGGTGGGTGCTGGTCCGCCGTGGCGAGGCCCACCTGCTGGCGGACCGCCTGGACGAGGCGGTGGTTGACTTCACCGCGGTTCTGGAGCTGAAACCACGGTACTGGCGCGCGCTGCTCCAGCGTGGGTTGGCCTATTGGCAGGCGGGTCTGCTGGACGAGGCACTGGCCGATCTGAACGCGGCTGTCGAGTTGGACTCGGAGAACGGCCGAGTGATCGGATTCCGTGGCGAGGTGAACCGGACCGCCGGCCGGTTGGACGAAGCGAGAGCAGACTGTGCGGCAGCCCTTGAGCTGGACCCCGAGAACGCATGGCTGCTCGGGATCCAGGGACTGACAAAAGCATTGTCGGGTCAACTCGATTCGGCGGCTGTCGACCTTTCCAGGGCTCTGTCCGGTGATCCCGAGAGCGTCTGGATCCTTTGTGCGCTGACCGCTGTTCATCGGCGCGGTGGACGGATCCAGGAAGCATGGGCAGTCCTCCGGCGAGCGGCGGAGGTGGACGCGGCGGATTCGAGCGTCCTCTGGGAGACGGCCATGATGCGCATCGTGGAGAGCGGGCGGGTTGCGTCCCTGGCCGCATGGAACGAGTACCTGGACGTCGCCAGGGCGTCAGGTGAAGCCGTCGACTCGGCCGCGGCGGAACTGCTCCACGGGCTGGTCGTCCAGGACACCGCGCCGGATGCGCTGGTTCATGACTTCCTCGCCGTACCCCGTACCGGCGCGGTTCTGGTCGACGTCCGCATGGGGGTGGAGGAGCTGGCCCGTATGGAGGACCCCGTCGGGCCGCGGGCCGAGGCCGCACTGCGGCTGCTCAGGGCGCCTGCCGCACCTTGATCGTCAGCGGGGTCCGGGGGCACGGAAAGATTCTTCGGGAAAGGTCCCGGCCGATGTCGAGGCCGGGTTCCTCCGCTCCGACCGAGAGGTGACAGCGCGCCGACGGGGCGCGTGGGACAGAGGGGACACCCGAGATGAAGTACGTCGCGATGATCTACGGCAACCAGGCCAAGTGGGACTCCTTCCCGGCCGAGGCGTGGCCGGAGGCGATCGCCAAGCAGGAGGCGTTCAACACGCGGTACCGGGAGAGCGGGGAGCTGGTCGGCGCGTACGGGCTGGCGGACGCGGCGGCGGCGCAGCTGGTGCGGCGGGCGGAGGGGGTGCCGGTGGTCACCGACGGGCCGTACCTGGAGACCAAGGAGTACCTGGCCAGCTTCTACCTGCTGGACTGCGAGAACCTGGAGCGGGCCCAGCAGATCGCGGCGGACATGCCGTTCGCGGACGTGGAGCCGGTGGAGCTGTGGCCGATCCTGCACGAGTCCCCCGCGAGCGACCTCCCGGCGTGCGGGTGAGCGGCACGACCGGCCGTACCGTCGAGGGCCTGCTGCGCGAACTGGCGCCGCAGGTCCTCGGCGTGCTGGTGCGGCGGCACGGCGGGGCGTTCGACGCGTGCGAGGACGCGGTGCAGGAGGCGCTGCTGGCCGCCGCGACGCAGTGGCCGCAGGGCGGGGTGCCGGCCAACCCGCGGGGCTGGCTGGTGACGGTCGCGGACCGGCGGCTGGTGGACCGGGTGCGCAGCGAG
>NZ_JAHSQD010000280.1 GCF_020103755.1 Streptomyces sp. LS1784 | reverse complement strand
GGGCCCGGACGGCGGGCGAGCCGACCGCGAGGCCGGCCTCGGCGAGGCGGCGGTCCAGGGCGGCGAGCAGCAGGGGAGAGGGCCCGAGCACGTCCGCGACCGGCAGCCGGGACCCGGCGGCGCGCAGCGCGGCCGGGATGTCGTGCTTGGCGTGGAACGCCCGGTTGAGCAGCAGCGGCACGGCCACCGCGTCCGCCGTCCGTCCGACCATCTGCGGGATCCGCGGCGCGCAGTGGTCCAGGTAGGCGGTGGCGACCTCGATGCCCGGCCGCTGTGCCCGCACCTCCTCCACGAGCGCGGCCACCGTCGCGGCGTGGCGCGGGTCGCGGCTGCCGTGGGCGATCAGGAGGAGGGCGGGCATCAGCGGTGCCTCACTTGCCCGCGGCCAGCAGACCGCGGTTGCGCAGCACCCGGCGCTCGACCGGGGTGAACACCAGCAGCTCGATGGCGATGCCGACGAAGAGGATGAGGACGATGCCGAGCAGCACGCCGGACATGTCGGAGAACTCGCGCTGGTCCTCCAGGAAGCGGCCGAGGCCGCGGCCCAGGTCGGGGGAGGAGGCGACGAGTTCGGCGGCCATCAGGGAGCGCCAGGAGAAGGCCCAGCCCTGCTTGAGGCCGGCGAGGTAGCCGGGCAGGGCGGCGGGGATGAGGACGTGGCGGGCGCCGGTGAGGCCGGTGGCGCCGATGGTGCGTCCGGCCCGCAGGAACAGCGGTGGGACCTGGTCGATGCCGGCGACCAGCCCGTTGGCGATGGAGGGGACGGCGCCGAGCAGGATGACGGCGTACATCATCGAGTCGTTGATGCCGAGCCAGATGACGGCGGCGGGCACCCAGGCGACCGAGGGCAGGGACTGCAGGCCCTGCAGGACCGGCCCGATCGCGGTGCGCACCGGCCTGATCCGGGCGACCACCAGCCCGATCGGGGTGCCGATCACCACGGCGAGCAGGAAGCCGGACAGTCCGCGCCAGACGCTGGTCCAGATGATCGAGAACAGCGTGCCCTGGTACCAGAGGTCCTCGGCGGAGCGCCACACGTCCGCCGGGCTGGGCAGCTTGTACGAGGAGGTGACGTGCAGGCTGTAGGCGCCCTGCCAGAGCGCGAGCACCACGAGCACGCCGATCAGCGGCGGCAGTGCCTTGCTGCGCAGTGCCTCGCCGAGCGATCCGCGCTGCGCGGCGACGGTGTCCAGGGCGTCCAGGCCCGCACCCACGTCGGCGGTGTCGCTCGTGCCCTGCGCGTCGTTCTTGTCCACGTTCTTGTCCAGGACGGGGGTGGTGTCAGTGCTGGCCATGGCGACGGATCTCCCCACGCAGTTCTTCGGTGATCTCGATGGACAGGTCGGCGACGCCGGAGGATTCGATGCGGCGCGGCTGCGGCAGGTCGATCCGCCACTCACGGGCGACCCGGCCGGGGCGGGAGGAGAGCAGGACGACCCGCTGGGCGAGGCGGACGGCCTCGCGGACGTTGTGGGTGACGAAGAGGACGGTCAGCTGCCGCTCGGCCCAGATCCGGGTGATCTCGTCGTGCAGGACGTCCCGGGTGATGGCGTCGAGGGCGGCGAACGGCTCGTCCATCAGCAGCACCTGGCTGCCCTGGGCGAGGGCGCGGGCCATCGCCACGCGCTGGCGCATGCCGCCGGACAGCTCGTGCACCCGCTTGCCGTACGCACCGTTCAGGCGGACGAGTTCGAGGAGGCGCTCGGCCTCGGTGCGGCGTTCGGGGCGCGGGACGCCGGCCAGCTTGAGGGCGAGCTCGATGTTCTTCCCGGCGGTGAGCCAGGGGAACAGGGCGTGCTCCTGGAACATCAGCGCGGGGCGGCCGCCGGGCACCTCGATGCCGCCGGCGGTGGGCTCGTCGAGGCCGGCGACCAGGTTGAGCAGGGTGGACTTGCCGCAGCCCGAGGCACCGAGCAGGGTGACGAACTCGCCGGGGGCGACATCGAGGGTGATGTCGTCCAGGACGTGGGTCCGGGCGCCGGGGCGACCGAAGGACTTGTGCACGTGCGAGATCCGGACGGCGGGCGCGCCGCCGCGGGCGTCGGCGCCGGGGGCGTCCGCCGAGGTGGTCAGTGCCGGGGTCATCCGGGCACCTCCTGCGTGAGTGGTCATGGGCCCCTCCTCGCCCGCTGGTGGGCGAGGAGGGAGAGGTCAGGGCCGTGGCCCGGGCCCCGCCCGCCTCGGTGGGCATCGATCGGGGATCGACCGGACGGGCGGGGGCCGGACCGCGGAGTCGGGCCGAACAGCGGTGCTGCGGGCGCTACTTGGCGCCGAGTCCGGCGTCCGCGACGGCGGGCCGGCCCTGGGCGGCGAGGACCTTGTTCAGCAGGGTGAGGTCGTAGATGCCGTTCAGGTTGGCCCCCGCGCCGGCGGCACTGGATCGAGGCAGCTTGAGGAGCCCGGCGGTGACGGCGTGGTCGGCCTCGGCCTGGAGGGTGTCCGCCAGCGGGTCGTCCAGGAAGTCGATGTCGGCCCAGGCCGGGTCGAGGACGGCGGGCTCCAGGGAGTTGCCGGCCTCCTTCCTGATCGCCTCGTTGGCGTCGGCCTTGGCCCTGTCGGGGTCGGCCTTGATGAAGGCGTTGGTCTTCACCGAGCCGCGCAGCACGGCCTCCACCACGTCCGGGTGCTCCTTGAGGAACTTCTGCGAGACGATGATGTTGGTGATGACGAACTTCTTGTCGGGCCAGACGTCCTTCTCGTTGAGCAGGACCTTCGCGCCGAGCGTGACCAGCTTGGAGGCGGTGGGCTCGGGCACCCAGGCGCCGTCGACGGAGCCGGACTTGTAGGCGTCGGGGGTGACCTTGTTGTCGGTGCGGACCACCGAGACGTCACCGGCGCCGGAGGCCGCGTCGACCTTGTAGCCCTTGCCCGCGAGGTAGTTGAGCAGGGCGACGTCCTGGGTGTTGCCGAGCTGCGGGGTGGCGATCTTCTTGCCCCTGAGGTCGTCCAGGGAGGCGATCTTGTCCGGGTTGACGACCAGCTTGACGCCGCCGGAGGCCGAACCGCCGATGATCTTCAGGGACTTGCCGTCGGACTTGGTGTAGCCGTTGATCGCGGGGGAGGGGCCGATCCAGCCGATGTCGATCGATCCGGCGTTCAGCGCCTCGATCTCGGCGGGGCCCGCGTTGAAGACCTGGGTCCTGACCTGGGTGGAGCCGAGCTCCTTCTGGAATATGCCTTCCTGGAGGCCGACCAGCGGGGTGCCGTGGGTCAGGTTGGCGAAGTAGCCGATCTTCACCGTGTCCGCGGACAGCTTCGCGCCGGAATCCCCGGCGGCGGCCGCGGCGTTGGGCTTGGCGTCGGAGGACTTGTCGTCGGACTTGGAGCCGTACCCGCAGGCGGAGAGCAGCGCCACCGCGGTCAGACCGGCCGCGGCGGCAGCGGCGGAGCGTCTGATCCGTCCGGCGTCGGGGCGGACGGGCCTATGCGCGGACGAGCCGTGCGGAAGTACCGGGAGAGATGCCATGGTGAAGTCCAGTTCGTTGACGGACCGTCAGGAGTCGGTCTCGGGGACATGGCGGCCGCCCGTCGGGTCGGCCGGGGATCGCAACTCAGCGCTGCCGGCCCGCACATCGGGTCAGGCCGCCCTGGCCGCTGCCGAGGACGCCGCTGCCGATGCGGCCGCCTTCCTTGTCCATGCCCGAGAACGCCTCGTGGGGCATCAGACCCAGTCCTCCTCGTCGGGTGCGTCGGTGGTGCGTACGGTTTCGAAGGCCTCGCCCGCCATCCCGGCGGTGAGGGTGGTGCCGTCGGCCGGGTCGATCAGCAGGAACGATCCGGTGCGGCGGTTGTCGGTGTAGCTGTCGAGCGCCAGCGGTTCGGCGGTGCGCAGGACGACGTGGCCGATGTCGTTGACGTTCAGCCCCTCGGCGCCGGAACGCTGTTCGAGCGTGTCGATGTCGATCCGGTAGGAGATCTCCTTGACCAGCGCGCGCACGGTGCGGGTGGTGTGCTTGAGGAGGACCTTGTCGCCGGCGCGCAGGGGCCGTTCGTTGAGGTGGCTGACGGTGGCCTCGATGTCCTTGGTGGGGACGGGGGCGGGGCCGGCGGCGATGAGGTCGCCGCGGGAGATGTCGATGTCGTCGGCGAGGCGGACGGTCACCGACTGCGGGGCCCAGGCGATGTCGCTCTCGCGGCCGAGCGCGTCGATCCCGGCCACCGTGGTGGTGTGCCCGGAGGGCAGGACGGTGACGGCGTCGCCGACGCGCAGGACGCCGGAGGCCAGCTGGCCGGCGTAGCCGCGGTAGTCGGGGTGTTCCTCGGTCTGGGGGCGGATCACGTACTGGACCGGGAAGCGGGCCGGCTCGGCGCTGGGGTCGCTGCCGACCGGCACCGTCTCCAGGTGCTCCAGCAGGGTCGGGCCGCCGTACCAGTCCATGTGGGCGGACGGCTCGACCACGTTGTCCCCGGCCAGTGCGGAGATCGGGACGGCGAGGACGTCCTTGACGCCCAGTGAGGCCGCGTAGGCGGTGAACTCGGCGGCGATGGCGGCGAAGACCGGCTCCGTGTACTCGACCAGATCCATCTTGTTGACGGCCAGCACGACGTGCGGCACCCGCAGCAGCGCGGCGACGGCGGCGTGCCGGCGGGTCTGCTCGACCACGCCGTTGCGGGCGTCGACCAGCACCACGGCGAGTTCGGCGGTGGAGGCGCCGGTGACCATGTTGCGGGTGTACTGAACGTGGCCGGGGGTGTCGGCGAGGATGAACCGCCTGCGGGGGGTGGCGAAGTAGCGGTAGGCGACGTCGATGGTGATGCCCTGCTCGCGTTCGGCACGCAGGCCGTCGGTGAGCAGTGCGAGGTCGGGCGCCTCCTGGCCGCGGTTGCGGGAGGCGTGCTCGACGGCCTCCAACTGGTCGGCGAGGACGGACTTGGAGTCGTGCAGGAGGCGGCCGACGAGCGTGGACTTGCCGTCGTCGACGGAGCCGGCGGTGGCGAAGCGCAGCAGCGAGGTGGCGGTTGCAGTGGTCATTAGAAGTATCCCTCGCGCTTGCGGTCTTCCATCGCGGCCTCGGAGAGCTTGTCGTCGGCGCGGGTGGCGCCGCGTTCGGTGAGGCGGCTGGCGGCGATCTCGGCGATGACGGCCTGGATGGTGGTGGCGTCGGAGTCGACCGCGCCGGTGCAGGACATGTCGCCCACCGTGCGGTAGCGGATCAGCCGGCGCTCGACCGGTTCGTGGTCCTTCGGGCCGCCCCACTCGCCGGCGGTCAGCCACATGCCGCCGCGGGCGAAGACGTCCCGCTCGTGGGCGTAGTAGATCTCCGGCAGCTCGATGTTCTCGCGCTCGATGTACTGCCACACGTCGAGTTCGGTCCAGTTGGACAGCGGGAAGACGCGCACGTGCTCGCCGACCGCGTGCCGGCCGTTGTAGAGGGACCACAGCTCGGGGCGCTGACGGCGGGGGTCCCAGGCGCCGAACTCGTCGCGCAGGGAGAAGACGCGCTCCTTGGCGCGGGCCTTCTCCTCGTCGCGGCGGCCGCCGCCGAAGACCGCGTCGAAACGGTTCGACTCGATGGCGTCCAGCAGCGGCACGGTCTGCAGCGGGTTGCGGGTGCCGTCCGGGCGCTCGCGCAGCACGCCGCGGTCGATGAAGTCCTGGACGTGGGCGACGTGCAGGCGCAGGTTGTGCTGCGCCACCACGCGGTCGCGGTAGGCGATGACCTCGGGGAAGTTGTGCCCAGTGTCGACGTGCAGCAGGGAGAAGGGGATGGCCGCGGGGTGGAAGGCCTTGAGGGCCAGGTGCAGCATGACGATGGAGTCCTTGCCGCCGGAGAAGAGGATCACCGGGCGCTCGAACTCCCCCGCGACCTCGCGGAAGATGTGCACCGACTCGGCCTCCAGCGCGTCCAGGTGGGACAGCGCGAAGGGGTTGTCGTCGGTGCGGACGGGACTGTCGGTCGCGGTGGTCATGCCAGGCCCCTATCGCTCAGGAAGGCGTGCAGTTCGGCGGCGGATTCGGCCACCTCGCGGCCCTGCGTCCGGAGGCGCAGCTCCGGGTTCTCCGGTACCTCGTACGGGTCGTCGACGCCGGTCAGCCCGGAGATCTCGCCGGCGGCCTGCTTCGCGTACAGGCCCTTGACGTCGCGCTCCGCGCACAGCTCGACCGGGGTCGCGACGTGCACCTCCAGGAACACGGTGCCGTTGGCGCCGTGGCGCTCGCGCACGGCGGCGCGGGAGTCGGCGAACGGGGCGATCACCGGGGCCAGCACCTTCACGCCGTTGGCGGCGAGCTTCTCGGCGACGAAGCCGATCCGTGTGACGTTGGTGTGGCGGTCCTCGCGGGAGAAGCCGAGACCCTTGGAGAGGAACTCGCGGATCTCGTCGCCGTCGAGGACCTCGACCTTGTGGCCCTCGGCGCGCAGCCGTTCGGCGAGGGCGAAGGCGAGGGTGGTCTTGCCCGCGCTGGGGAGCCCGGTCAGCCACACGGTGGCGCCGCGCTCGCAGGGGGCGGCCGCGCGGGCCGCCTCTGCGGCTCCGTCGGCGGCCGGGGTGTGAGCTGTCACGGTGTCTTCCTTACGCAGTAGTCGACGGTCGTCGACGGACGGTCAGAGATGGATGCCGCACTCGGTCTTGCCGGAGCCGGACCAGCGGCCGGCCCGGGCGTCCTCGCCCTCGGCGGGCTTGCGGGTGCAGGACAGCGGGGAGCAGCCGATCGAGGTGTAGCCCTCCCACAGCAGCGGGTTGAGCAGCACCCCGTTGGCGGCGACGTAGGCGTCCACGTCCTCCTGGGTCCACCGGGCGATCGGGGCGATCCTGACCTTCCGGCGCTTCGCGTCCCAGGACACCACCGGGGTGTTCGCCCGGGTCGGCGACTCGTCGCGGCGCAGCCCGGTCGCCCAGGCGTCGTAGGCGGCCAGGCCGCGGTTGAGCGGCTCGACCTTGCGCAGCGAGCAGCACAGGTCCGGGTCGCGGTCGTGCAGGTCGGGCCCGTGCTCGGCGTCCTGCTCGGCCACGGTCTTCAGCGGGGTGAGCGTGATGACGTTGACCGGCATGGTCGCGGCCACCGCGTCCCGCGTCCCGATGGTCTCGGCGAAGTGGTAGCCGGTGTCCAGGAACACCACGTCCACGCCGGGGAGCACCGAGGAGGCGAGGTGGGCGACGACCGCGTCCTCCATCGAGGAGGTGACGCAGAACCGCTTCCCGAAGGTGTCGGCGGCCCACTTCAGGACCTCCTGCGGGGTCGCCTCCTCCAGCTCGCGGCCGGCCCGGACGGCTGTCGCCTCGTAGTCAGTCGCGGTGCTGCTCATGTGACGTACCCCCGTGGTCGGTCGGTGACAGTAGGCCGAGGAACTTCAACCCGAAGGCGCGGCGGCATCCGTGGCACTCCCAGGCGCCGTGCCCGGCCTCCGAGGGGCGCAGGTCCTCGTCCCCGCAGTACGGGCAGAAGAAAGGGGCGGCACGCTCACTCATCGCCCACCTCGCCGCGCTCGGCGCTCGCCACGCCCACTCACGAGAGCTGCTCCTCGGTCGCCTGGGCCGCCCACTGGGCGAAGCGCTCGCCCTCGGTGCGGTCGGCCTGGTAGCGGGTCAGCACGCGCTCGACGTAGTCGGGCAGGCCCGCGCTGGTGACCTTGAGGCCGCGGACCTTGCGGCCGAAGCCGGCCTCCAGGCCGAGCGCGCCGCCGAGGTGCACCTGGTAGCCCTCGACCTGGTTGCCGTGCTCGTCGGTGACCAGTTGGCCCTTGAGGCCGATGTCGGCGACCTGGATGCGGGCGCAGGCGTTCGGGCAGCCGTTGATGTTGATGGTCAGCGGCTCGGCGAAGTCCGGCAGGCGCTGCTCCAGCTCGTCGATGAGCGTGCGGCCGCGCTCCTTGGTCTCGACGATGGCGAGCTTGCAGTACTCGATGCCGGTGCAGGCCATGGTGCCGCGGCGGAACGGCGACGGGGTGACCCGCAGGTCGAGCTCCTCCAGGCCGGCCACCACGGAGTCGACGTGCTCCTCGGCGACGTCGAGGATGAGCATCTTCTGCTCGGCGGTGGTGCGCACCCGGTCGCTGCCGTGGGCGGCGGCGAGGTCGGCGATGCGGCCGAGCAGCTTGCCGTCGACCCGGCCGACGCGCGGCGCGAAGCCGATGTAGAACCGGCCGTCCTTCTGGCGGTGGACGCCGACGTGGTCGCGCCAGCGGGCGGCGGGCTCGGCCGGGGCGGGACCGTCGACCAGCCGGTACGTGAGGTACTCCTCCTCCAGCACCCGGCGGAACTTCTCCACGCCCCAGTCGGCGACCAGGAACTTCAGCCGGGCGCGGTTGCGCAGGCGCCGGTAGCCGTAGTCGCGGAAGATGCCGATGACGCCGCCGAAGACGTCCGGCACCTGGTCCAGCGGGACCCACGCGCCCAGCCGCACGCCCAGCTTGGGGTTGGTGGACAGGCCGCCGCCGACCCACAGGTCGAAGCCGGGGCCGTGCTCGGGGTGGACCACGCCGACGAAGGAGACGTCGTTGATCTCGTGTGCGACGTCCAGCAGCGGGGAGCCGGAGACCGCGCTCTTGAACTTGCGCGGCAGGTTGGAGAAGTCCGGGTTGCCGATGAAGCGGTGCTGGATCTCCTCGATGGCGGGGGTGCCGTCGATGATCTCGTCCTCGGCGATGCCGGCCACCGGGGAGCCGAGGATGACGCGCGGGGTGTCGCCGCAGGCCTCGGTGGTGGACAGGCCGACGGCCTCCAGCTTCCGCCAGATCGCGGGGACGTCCTCGATCCGGATCCAGTGGTACTGGATGTTCTGGCGGTCGGTCAGGTCGGCGGTGCCGCGGGCGTACTGCTCGGAGACCTCGGCGATCGCCCGCAGCTGGGGGACGGTCAGCCGGCCGCCGTCGATGCGCACGCGGAGCATGAAGAACTCGGCGTCCAGCTCGTGCGGGTCCAGGATCGCGGTCTTGCCGCCGTCGATGCCCTCCTTGCGCTGGGTGTAGAGCCCCCACCAGCGCATCCGGCCGCGCAGGTCGGCCGGGTCGATCGAGTCGAAGCCCCGGTGCGCGTAGATCGTCTCAATACGTGTCCGCACATTGAGACCGTCGTCGTCCTTCTTGAACTGCTCGTTGGCGTTCAGGGGGGTGTAGTGGCCCATGCCCCACTGCCCCTCGCCGCGGTGGCGGGTCACCTTGCGGGCCGCCGCGGGGCGGCGCTCGGCGGCGCGGTCGGCCGTGGGCTCGACGGTCTCGGGAGAGGTGGCCATGCTGAAGTCCTTCTGGGCAGGTGGCGCTGGCGCCGAATGGGTCGCGGGGCGTGCTCGGCCGTACGGTGCTGCTCTGACCTGCGGATTTCTCAAGGCCTTGAGGGCAGTGACCAGGGCCGGGCGGGCGCCTGCGCATCCGCTTCGGCGGGGACGGCGGGAAGGGCGGCGCCGGGTGCGGTGGTGCGGCGGAGGTGCGGGCTCAGGTCACCGGACAGATGGCGCTGGACACGCGAAGGAGATCGACGTGGAGTCGACCTACCAGGGTGGTTCCGGCGCTGGGCATGGCAAGAGATTCGCACGGCGCGGGACTCGCGGTCCACTAACATCCGGATACTGGACGCTGATGTTTCGTCATGTGGGACATCTGGATGTTCCCGCCGCTCCCCGCCCGGGCGTCCGGCCACGCGCCCGTACCCGGGGGAGATCAACCGCGCGGGCCCCGGCCCGATACGGTTGGCCCTGTGCAAGCAGCAGGCGATACGAGCAGACCGAACGCCGAGCGGCCCTCCCGGCGCCGGGGCAAGGGCTCCCGGCGCGCGGCCAAACAGGCCACCTGGCGCCACACGGCGTGGGAGCTGGTGAAGGACACCACCAACACCTGCGTCGAGTACCGGGTCACCGGGCTCGCCGCGGAGGCGGCCTTCTTCACCCTGCTGTCGATCCCACCGCTGCTGCTCGGCCTGGCCGGCACCCTCGGCTACCTCGACGAGTTCGTCGGTGCGGGCACCATCGCCGGGCTCAAGAAGAGCATCCTCTCGGCCTCCGGGACGGTGCTGTCGGACTCCTCCGTCAACGAGGTCGTGGTCCCGCTGCTGGACGGGGTGTTCGACCGTACCCGGCCCGACCTCGTCTCGATCGGCTTCCTGCTGTCTCTGTGGTCAGGCTCCCGGGCGCTCTACATCTTCATCGACACCATCACCGTCATGTACGGGCTCGACGGCAAGCGGGGCATCGTCAAGACCCGGCTGATGTCGCTCAGCCTCTACTTCGGCGCGCTGGTGATCGGCTCGCTGGTGCTGCCGCTGCTGATGGTCGGGCCGGGGCTGCTGGAGAACGCGGTGCCGGCGGTGTCCGGGCTGGTCGGCGCCCTCTACTGGCCGGTCGCGATCGTGCTGCTGACCGTCTCGCTGACCACCCTCTACCACTTGGCCGTCCCCGTCTCGACCCCGTGGCGCGAGGACATCCCCGGCGCCCTGGTCGCCCTGGTGGTGCTGGTCTTCTGCAGCGTCGGCCTGCGGGTCTACCTGGTCAGCTCGGTCGAGGGCCCCTCGGTGTACGGCTCGCTGGCGGCGCCGGTGGCCGTCCTGCTGTGGATCTTCGTGGTGGCGCTCGCGGTGCTCATCGGCGCCGCGATGAACGCCGCGATAGACCGCCGCTGGCCAACGCTGGAGACCGCCGACGCGCGCGCGGAGAACGAGCGCGCCCACGAGGAGGCGGCCGCGGCCGTGGTCCGCGAGGTCGCCGCCCGGCGGGCCGTCGAACGGGCCCGGCGCGCCCGCGAACTCGGGCTCGCCGAGGGCGTCGAGGAGGAG
>NZ_JAHSQD010000028.1 GCF_020103755.1 Streptomyces sp. LS1784 | reverse complement strand
CTCCGGCCGCCGCACCCGCCGGGCGCGCCGCGACGACGCCGGCCGCCCCGCCCAAGGCGCCCTCGGGCGTCCGCACCGCGACCCTGGTGGACGGCAGCACGGCCGAGATCCAGGACCTCGGAAACCAGCACTACGCCGCCAGGATCCTCAACAAGGGGCAGGTCCTCGCCACCCTGGAGGCGAAGGAGCACGACGGCGGACTCGACGCCAACGGCATGTTCGTCATGCTCTCGCTGGACGGCCGGATCCACTCCTGGATGGGCGGGGGCCACCAGGGACCGGGCACCTTCAAGTTGGCGGGCGGCTGGACGGCCAAGGTCACGAAGACCGGCGAGCTCCGGTACCGTGCGGAGATCCTCGGCAACGAGAACGCCGTGTACGGCACGCTGGAGGCGAACCAGCAGGATGTCGGCCTCGACGCCAACGGCATCTCCATCGTGCTCAGCGCCGGCGGTGAGATCAGCGCCCACGAGTGAGCGTGCGGGGACCCGCCCCGCGCTGCACGCACGCCGACGCCGCGCTCTGGTCCGACAGGATCCGCCCCAGCCGTTCCGGGGTGCCGGCGGCGGGTTGGTGGCGTACGGGAGCCGGTGAATAGGGTGGAGCTGATGTGTCGGCGTATTTATGGAGAATCCGATGAATTCGACCTCTGTCCCTGACGACCTCCTTCCGGTCGGGGTGATCGGGCTCGGTGACATCGCGCAGAAGGCGTACCTGCCGGTGCTCACCGCGCTGCCGGGGTTGGATGTGCGGCTGATGACCCGGGACGCGGCGAAGCTGGACAGGATCGGCGAGGCCCACCGGATCGCCCCCGAGCACCGCTTCACCGACCTCGGCGCGCTGATCGGCGGCGGCATCCGCGCCGCCTTCGTGCACGCCGCCACCGACCAGCACGTCCCGATCGTCGAGCAGCTGCTCACCGCCGGGGTGGACGTCTACGTCGACAAGCCGCTCGACCACACCCTGGACGGCGCCCGCCGGCTGGTCGACCTCGCCGACCGGACCGGCCGCTCGCTGATGGTCGGCTTCAACCGCCGCCACGCGCCCGGCTACGTGCAGGCCCTGGAGCGGCCGCGCGACCTGATCGTGCTGCAGAAGAACCGGGAGGGCCTGGCCGAGGCGGCCCGCCCGCTGGTGTTCGACGACTTCATCCACGTGGTGGACACGCTGCGCTTCCTGGTCCCCGGTGAGATCGAGCACGTGGACGTCCGCTCCCGCAGCCGGGACGGGCTGGTCGAGCACGTGGTGCTCACCCTCGGCGGGCAGGGGTTCACCGCGCTGGGCATCATGAACCGGCTCTCCGGCTCCACCGAGGAGGTGCTGGAGGTCTCCGGCGGCGACTCCAAGCGCGAGGTGCACAACCTGGCCGAGGTGATCGACCACCGCGGCCAGCCGACCGTGCGCCGCCGCGGCGACTGGGTGCCGGTGGCTCGTCAGCGCGGCATCGAGCAGTGCGTGCTCGCCTTCCTGGCGGCCGTCCGCGCCGGGCGCACCCTGGACGCCCACGACGCGCTGCGCACCCACGAGCTGTGCGAGCTGGTCGTGGAGCGGATCGAGGCTTCCTGGGAGTCCGCTGGAAGCGGGCTGTGAAAAGCCCGGACTGACCGGCAGTCAAGTCATCCCCAGGGAACCGACAGTTCACTGTCGGGGTCTTGTCGGGGCATTTTCTACGCGCGTATCTTGAGGGGCGCCGCGGGGGGCGGGTGTCCGTCCTCCGCTTTCTCCCTACGCGAGTAGCGCGCGTCCGACGCGCGCCTCCGCCCGGACCGCCGTGCCACGCCAGTGCCGCACGACGGAGCTAGGAGTACTTCCCCGGTGACCACCGCCCCCGCACCCCGCCCCCGCAGAGCCCTGCTGCGCGCCGCCCTGATCCCGGCCACGCTGGCCGCCTCGCTGGTGCTCGTCCCGCTGCCGGTGGCGAACGCCGCTGCCGCCACCCCCGCCCCGACCGAGGTCGGCCCGCTGCGGATCCACGACATCCAGGGCGGCACCCGGACATCCCCGCAGGCGGGCAAGCCCGTCACCGGCGTGCCCGGCATCGTCACCGGTGTGCGCGCGTACGGCAGCTCCAAGGGCTTCTGGATCCAGGACCCGAACCCGGACGCCGACCCGGCCACCAGCGAGGGCGTCTTCGTCTTCACCGGCGGCAACCCGACCGTGAAGGTCGGCGATTCGGTGCTGGTGAGCGGCAAGGTCACCGAGTACTACCCGAACTTCGGCGGCGGTTCGCAGTCCCTCACCGAGATCTCCGCCCCGGGCGTCACCGTCCTGTCGGCCGGCAACCCGCTGCCCGCCCCGGTGGTCGTGGACACCCGTAACATCCCCGGCACCTACGCCCCGCCGGCCGGTGCGGACGGCTCCATCGACGGCGTGAAGCTCGACCCCGAGAAGTACACCCTGGACTTCTACGAGTCCCTGGAGGGCATGCTCGTCCAGGTCAAGGACGTCCGGGTGATCCAGGCGACCGACAAGTACAACGAGCTGTGGGTCGCCGCCGACCGTCAGGACCAGCGCAGCAAGCGCGGCGGCGTGCTGTACGAGTCCTACCGCGAGCCCAACGTCGGCCGCCTGATGATCCAGCAGCAGGCCCCGGTCTCCCAGCAGCCGTTCCCGGTGGCCAACGTCGGCGACGAGCTGACCGGCACCACCACCGGCCCGCTGGACTACAACAACTTCGGCGGCTACACCCTGGTCGCCGGCACCATGGGCACGCTGAAGGACAACCACCTCCAGCGCGAGGTCACCGCCCAGGCGGGCGACCGCGAACTCACCCTCGCCACCTACAACGTGGAGAACCTGGCCCCGGGCAACCCGGACGCCAAGTTCGCCGAGCTGGCCCAGGGCGTCGTCACCAACCTGCGCTCGCCCGACATCGTCGCCCTGGAGGAGATCCAGGACAACAACGGGGCCAAGAACGACGGCACGGTGGACGCGAGCCAGACCGTCGCCAAGTTCATCGCCGCGATCAAGGCGGCCGGCGGCCCGGCCTACGACTGGCGCTCGGTCGACCCGCAGGACGGCAAGGACGGCGGCGAGCCCGGCGGCAACATCCGCCAGGTCTTCCTGTTCAACCCGCAGCGGGTGTCCTTCACCGACATCCCCGGCGGCGACGCCACCACCGCCGTCGGCGTGAGCGGCACCGGCGCGGGCGCCGCGCTGACCGCCTCGCCCGGCCGGATCGAGCCCACCGACGAGGCCTGGACCAACAGCCGCAAGCCGTTGGTCGGTCAGTTCTCCTTCCGGGGCAAGAAGGTCTTCGTGATCGCCAACCACTTCAACAGCAAGGGTGGCGACCAGGGCATCGACAGCCGGTTCCAGCAGCCGACCCGCAGCTCCGAGGTGCAGCGGACCAAGCAGGCCACCGTCGAGCAGGCCTTCGTCGCCAAGCTGCTGGCCGCGGACAAGGAGGCCAAGGTCGTCTCCCTCGGCGACTTCAACGACTACCAGTTCTCGCCCGCGCTCGCCGCGCTCACCAAGGACGGCGTGCTGCGCGACCTGGTGAACGAGCTGCCGGAGACCGAGCAGTACTCGTACGTCTACCAGGGCAACTCGCAGGTGCTGGACCACATCCTGGTCAGCCCCGAGGTCGGCTACGCCAAGTACGACGTGGTGCACATCAACGCCGAGTTCGCCCAGCAGGCCAGCGACCACGACCCGCAGGTGGTCCGCATCAAGCCGTAGTCCCGGGTCACGGCTATCCTGCCTCCGCCACCGGTGATCACCAGCGGCGGAGGCAGCGTCGTGTGACGGGGGAGTCGATGTCGATGGAGTACCGGATCGAGCGGATCGGGCGCACCGAATGGCAGCGGCTGCGGAAGGTGCGGCTGGCCCAACTGCTCGACACGCCCCTGGCCTTCGGCGAGACCCACGAGAGCGCGAGCCGCCACGGCGAGGGCGAGTGGCGGGCCCGGTGCGACTGGGTCAACGAGCCGGACCGGCTCGGCCTGGTCGCCGTGGACGCCGCGGGGGAGTGGGTCGGCACCATGCTGTCCGTCCCGAACCGGGAGCAGGCCGGCGCGCTCGACCTGATCGGCGTCTGGGTGGACCCGGCGCACCGCGGCCGCGGGCGCGGAGTCGCCGACGCCCTGTTGGACGCGGTGCTCGCCTGGGCACGGGTCCGCGGCGCCGGGCGGATGCTGCTCGGAGTGCACGAGGCGAACCCCCGCGCCGCCGCCTTCTACCTGCGGCGAGGGTTCGCCTTCACGGGGGAGGCGACGCCGTACGTGCTGGACGCCTCGGCGCGGATCCTGGAGATGGCCCTCCCGCTGGACTGACCGGCCCGGCGGGAGGGCTCGCGACTCAGCCCAGGTACGGCTCAGCCCAGGTACTGGGCCAGCGCCTCGCCGGTCAGCGTGGACCGGGCGGCGACCAGCTCGGCCGGGGTGCCCTCGAAGACCACCCGGCCGCCGTCGTGGCCGGCCCCCGGGCCGAGGTCGATGATCCAGTCGGCGTGCGCCATCACGGCCGGGTGGTGCTCGATCACGATGACCGACTTGCCGGACTCCACCAGCCGGTCCAGCAGTCCGAGCAGCTGCTCGACGTCGGCCAGGTGCAGGCCGGTGGTCGGCTCGTCCAGCACGTAGACGCCGCCCTTGTCCGCCATGTGGGTGGCCAGCTTGAGCCGCTGCCGCTCGCCGCCGGAGAGCGTGGTGAGCGGCTGGCCGAGGCTGAGGTAGCCGAGGCCGACGTCGGCGAGCCGCTCCAGGATGCGGTGCGCGGCCGGGAGCCTCGCCTCGCCGGAGCCGAAGAACTCCTCCGCCTCGGTCACCGACATCGCCAGCACCTCGGCGATGTCCCGCCCGCCCAGGTGGTACTCCAGCACCGCCGGCTGGTACCGCTTGCCCTCGCAGTCCTCGCAGGTGGTGGCCACCCCGGCCATCATCGCCAGGTCGGTGTAGACCACCCCGGCGCCGTTGCAGGTCGGGCAGGCGCCCTCGGAGTTGGCGCTGAACAGGGCCGGTTTCACGTCGTTGGCCTTGGCGAAGGCCTTGCGGATCGGGTCGAGCAGCCCGGTGTAGGTGGCCGGGTTGCTGCGCCGGGAGCCCTTGATCGCACCCTGGTCGACGGAGACCACGCCTTCCTCGCGAGGGATCGAGCCGTGGATCAGCGAGCTCTTGCCGGACCCCGCCACCCCCGTCACCACCGTGAGCACCCCGAGCGGGACGTCCACGTCCACGTCCCGCAGGTTGTGGGTGTTCGCGCCGCGGATCTCCAGGGTGCCGGTCGGCTTCCGGACGGCCTCGCGCAGGGCCGTCCGGTCGGACAGGTGGCGGCCGGTCACCGTGCCGCTGGTGCGCAGCCCCTCGACGTCGCCCTCGTAGCAGACCGCGCCGCCCGCCGCACCGGCCCCGGGGCCGAGGTCGACCACGTGGTCGGCGATCGCGATGGTTTGCGGCTTGTGCTCCACCACCAGCACCGTGTTGCCCTTGTCCCGCAGGCGCAGCAGCAGCCGGTTCATCCGGTCGATGTCGTGCGGGTGCAGGCCGGTGGTGGGCTCGTCGAAGACGTAGGTGGTGTCGGTGAGCGAGGAGCCGAGGTGGCGGATCATCTTGACCCGCTGCGCCTCGCCGCCGGAGAGGGTGCCGGAGGGGCGGTCGAGCGAGAGGTAGCCGAGGCCGATCTCCACGAAGGAGTCGAGGGCCTGCCGGAGCGTGCCGAGCAGCGGCGCCACCGAGGGCTCGTCGAGGTCTCGGACCCAGGCGGCGAGGTCGCTGATCTGCATCGCGCAGGCGTCGGCGATGCTGATCCCGGCGATCTCGGAGGAGCGGGCCGCCGCGCTGAGCCGGGTGCCCTCGCAGTCGGGGCAGGTGGTGAAGGTCACGGCCCGCTCCACGAAGGCCCGGATGTGCGGCTGCAGCGCGTCCTTGTCCTTGGACAGCATGGACTTCTGGATCTTGGGGATCAGGCCCTCGTAGGTGAGGTTGACACCCTTGACCTTGACCTTGGTCGGCTCCCGGTGGAGGAAGTCCTGCATCTCCCTCCTGGTGTACCTGCGGATCGGCTTGTCCGGGTCGAGGAAGCCCGAGTTGGCGTAGACGCCGACCGTCCACCAGCTGTCGGTCTTCCAGCCGGGGATGGTGATCGCTCCCTCGGAGATCGACTTGCTGTCGTCGAACAGCTGGGTGAGGTCGATGTCCGAGACGGTGCCGCGGCCCTCGCAGCGCGGGCACATGCCGCCGGTGATGCTGAAGCTGCGCCGTTCCTTGACCGTCTTGCCGCCGCGCTCGACGGTGACGGCGCCGGCGCCGCTGATCGACGGGACGTTGAAGGAGAAGGCCTTGGGGGAACCGATGTGCGGGGTGCCGAGTCGGCTGAACAGGATGCGCAGCATCGCGTTGGCGTCGGTTGCGGTGCCGACGGTGGAGCGCGGGTCGGCGCCCATCCGCTGCTGGTCGACGATGATCGCGGTGGTCAGGCCTTCGAGGACGTCCACCTCGGGGCGGGCCAGGGTGGGCATGAAGCCCTGGACGAAGGCGCTGTAGGTCTCGTTGATCAGCCGCTGGGACTCGGCGGCGACGGTGTCGAAGACCAGCGAGCTCTTGCCCGAGCCGGACACCCCGGTGAACACCGTCAGCCGGCGCTTGGGGATGTCGACGCTGACGTCCTTGAGGTTGTTCTCGCGTGCGCCGTGCACCCGGATCAGGTCGTGGCTGTCGGCGACGTGCGGCTGCGTGTCCGTCCGCTTGGGCATCGTTCTCTTCGCTCCCTGGCTCTCGGCGGTCTTCGGGGTGGGCGGGGTCGGGCAGGCCCGCCCCACGGCCGCCGTCGGTGTGCTCGAACCCTTCGATCCAACCATCGATCCGGCCGGGATCGAACGGGCTTCGGGTACGGCCGACGGCGGGCGGGGCGGGCCCCGGTGCCTGTGGGTTCAGCCCACCTCGTTGAAGCGGACCATGTTGCCCGCCGGGTCGCGGAACGCGCAGTCGCGGACGCCGTACGGCTGCTCGGTCGGCTCCTGGACCAACTCGGCGCCGCCGGACTTCAGCCGGTCGTAGACGCCGTCGAGGTCGCGGGTGCCCAGGACGAGCCGGGCGTAGGTGCCCTTGGCCATCATCTCGGTGATGGTCCGCTGCTCCTCCTCGGTGCGGCCCGGGTCGGCGGAGGCCGGCTCCAGCACCAGGGAGACGTCGGGCTGGCCGACGGGGCCGACGGTGATCCAGCGCATCGGGCCGCCGCCGACGTCGTTGCGCACCTCGAAGCCGAGCAGGTCGCGGTAGAAGGCCAGGGAGGCCTCGGGGTCGGTGTGCGGGAGGAAGGTCCAGTGAATGGTGATGTCGCTCATGACTGCAACGCTAGGCGCGCACCCCGGCCGGGCGCTTCTCGAATCCTGATCGGTCCGCGGGGGCGCCCCGGGAGAACGCGACCGTGCTGGTCGCGGCCACCTCGGCGGTGGTCGGGACCAGCACGGTCGGGCTGCCTGCTAGCAGTCGGGGATGGTCGTGCCGTTGTTGTCCTTGGCCGTGTCGCTGCCCCATCGCGACAGGTAGAACGCGGACACCCACTGGCCGGCCGGGCCGCCGTCCGCGTCCGTCTTCAGCCACCAGTGGTTGTAGCTGCTGCCGTTGGAGACCTCGCGGCCCCAGGCCTTGCAGAAGACGTAGTTGGTCCCCTGGTACAGCGTCCCGGTGGCGTTGGTGGAGGTCGGCGAGGCGTAGACGCTCGCGTTGGCGAAGGTGTCCACCCAGTACTTCCCGGTGGCGGGCGGGGTGCCGCCGCCGGCGCAGGTGGGGATGGTCGTGCCGTTGTTGTCCTTGGCCACGTCGTTGCCCCACCGGGAGAGGTAGTACGCGGACACCCACTGCCCGCCGGGGCCCACGTCCGGGTCGGTCTTCAGCCACCAGTGGTTGTAGGCGCTGCCGTTGGAGACCTCGCGGCCCCAGGCCTTGCAGAAGACGTAGTTCGTGCCCTGGTACAGCGTGCCCGTGCTCGTGGTGGACGTCGGGGAGCCGTACACCGGCGCGTTGGCGTTGGTGTCCACCCAGTACTGGCCGCTGTTCGACGGCGGCGTGGTGGGCGGCGGCGTCGTGGAGCCGCCGCCGGCGCCGTACAGCCGGATGGCGCCGTAGTAGTCGCCGTGCGAGGAGAGCGCCGCCACCTGGACGTAGCCGCCGGAGTAGGGGGCCTCGGCGATCCAGCCCTGTCCGAGGTACATCGCGACGTGGTGGATGGTGGAGGCGGTGTTGCCGAAGTACACCAGGTCGCCGGGGAGCAGCGGTGCGGTTCCGTCCGCCCGGTAGTAGCGCGCGACCGCCCGGGAGGTCGGCCACTGGGTCCGGGTGGTGCCGTTGATGACGTCCTCGCCGACCGCCAGGTAGTAGGCGTAGCGGACCATGCCGGAACAGTCCAGGCCGCGGACGTTGCAGTCGTTGGGCGCGCCGTTGGAGGGGTCGCAGAGGCCGTACGTCGGGCCGGGCTGCGAGCCGTGGCCGCCGCCCCACGAGTACGGGGTGCCGATCAGCCCGCAGGCGGAGCGGACGGCTGCGGTCGCCTGCGGCGCCGCACCGGTGGAGAGGACCCCGCAGGCGGGCGCCGCCTGGGCCGCCCCGGCGCCGGCGAAGAACACTCCGACCGACACCAGCAGCGACAGCAGGGCCGCCCACCGCAGCGGGGCGATCAGCCACCGTGACAGAAGGGTTACGCGCGTAGTCATGGTCGCGGATCTTTCCGGAGTCGCTGACTCCGGGTCAATGGTTGTGCACCACATACCTCCTGAGGCCCCTGTACCTGCCGGTTTGCTGGTCAGCGGCACGGCAACCGGCAACTTCCCGGCATTCCGCCGTGGAGCTGCCGGAGCGGTCGCGCCGTCGAGGCCACTGCCGATCCGCCCCCATGCGGCTCGACCGCGGCGTACGGTCGGGCTGCTACCGGACCGGGCCCGCCAGCGTCTCGATGGGGCCCGGGGCCCATCGGTCGGGCTTGCGGGTGAGGCTCACCAGATCCTCGGGCGGTTCACTCCCGTCCCTGGCGATCGTCACGTACGTCCTGGCCTGCTGCAGGCTCATCCGCGGGGCGTTCTTGCGCAGGTGCTGCATGGCGGCGGCGGTCCCGACGGAGTGCGCGAGGCGCCGGACGTCCGCGGCGAGGGGGTCGGGCGCCCTGATGCCCTTGACCTGCCGGAGGTAGTCCTCCTCCCAGCCGTCACTCCAGTCGGTGCCGGGGACGAAGTGGATGCTGCCGTCCTCCCGGTCGACCAGATAGGGGCCGCCGAGGAGGTTCCCGCGCAGCGCGGGGTCGCGGGCGCCCTGCGCCGAGGTCCAGTAGACGAGCCACCCGACGGACCGCTCCTCGACCGCGTAGACGGCCAGCGCCGGGATCAGCCTCGCCCATGCCCAGGTCGGCCGCTCCCGCTCCAGATAGGACTCGACCAGCTCGACCGCTCGCTCCCGGGAAATCACGCTCCCCATCGTTCACCGCGGGTCAACCGGATTTCGGCGCACCCCGTCGTCGATCGGGTGCCGTCCGGCGTGCGGCGCGGGGAGGGGCCGTACCCAGCCGTTGCCCGTGCCGCCCGGTGCGAACCGGGTCCTCACGGCCTTCAGCCCCGGGTGACCGCGCATCGGGGGAGGACGCCGCGCCGCGCGGGCCGAACCCGCACGAGCTGACCCGCCGGCTTCGGCCGGAGCTGTCCTACGTCTGACCGACCATGGCGGCGGGGCGGACGATGCGGTCGAACTCCTCGGCGCTGATGTAGCCGGAGGCCAGTGCAGCCTCGCGCAGGGTGCTGTCCTCGTCGTTGGCCTTGTGGGCGATCGCCGAGGCCCTGTCGTAGCCGATCACGGGCGAGAGGGCGGTGACCAGCATGAGTGAGCGGTCGACGTAGCTGTCGATCTGCTCCCGGTTGAGCTGGGTGCCCTCGATGCAGAACTCGCGCATCTTGGTGCAGGCGTCGGCGAGGATGGTCGCCGCGTGCAGGAAGTTGCTGATGATGACCGGGCGCATGGCGTTCAGTTCGAAGTTGCCCTGGGAGCCGGCGAAGGCGATGGCCGTGTCCTCTGACAGCACCTGGATGCAGACCATGACCATCGCCTCGCACTGGGTCGGGTTGACCTTGCCGGGCATGATCGAGGAGCCCGGCTCGTTCGCCGGGAGGATGAGTTCGTCGAGGCCGCAGCGAGGTCCGGAGGACAGCCAGCGGATGTCGTTGGCGATCTTCATCAGCGGCACGGCCAAGGCCCGCAGTCCGGCGGAGGCGCCGACCATGGCGTCCAGGCCGCCCTGGGCCGCGAATTTGTTCTGCGCGGTGATGAACGGGTAGCCGGTCGCGGTGGCGATCTCGGCGGCGACCTGCTCGCCGAATCCGGGTGGGGCGTTCAGCCCGGTCCCGACCGCGGTGCCGCCCATGGCGAGTTCGTTCAGGCCCTCGGCGGACCTGGTGACCTGGCCGATGGCTTGTTGCAGCTGGCGGGCGTAGCCGGACCATTCCTGCCCCACGGTGAGGGGGACGGCGTCCTCCAGGTGGGTGCGGCCGATCTTCACCACGTCGTGCCACTGCTGTGCCTTGGTCTCGATGGCTTGTTGCAGCGCCTGCACACTGGGCAGCAGGTGCTCGTGGATCTCCTTGACCGCGGCGATGTGCATGGCGGTGGGGAAGGTGTCGTTGGAGGACTGCCCCAGGTTGACGTGGTCGTTGGGGTGGATCGGGAACTTGCTGCCCAGCTCTCCACCGAGGAGCTGGATGGCACGGTTGCTGATCACCTCGTTGGTGTTCATGTTGGACTGCGTACCGGACCCTGTCTGCCACACGTACAGCGGGAAGTGATCGTCCAGTTTGCCCGCGATGACCTCGTCGGCCACCCGCTGGATCAGGTCGGCCTTCCAGGCCGGCAGCCGCCCGGCGTGCCCGTTGACGCGGGCGGCTGCCTTCTTGACGTAGCCGTAGGCGTGGTAGACCGCTTTGGGCATCCGGTCGTCCCCGATGGAGAAGTGGATCAGGGACCGTTGCGTCTGGGCGCCCCAGTAGCGGTCCGCGGGGACGTCGACGGCGCCCATGGAGTCGGTCTCCCGCCGGGTCCCGGTCGCGTGCAGACCGATGGGGATGTCGAGGATCTTCGGGGCTTCGTCCCGACCAGCCGACCCGGTCCGGTCCACGCCGTGGTGCTCTGTGGTCATGACGTCGCTCCGTCAGCGTAGACCGGCTCCCACATGGCCTCCCGGACGGCCTTTCCGGCGTCGGTCGGCTTGCAGGTGGCCACGCCGTCGTCGAGCGCCGCCTGGACCACCGCGGTCGCGGTGATCGCCGAGGACTCCCGGAGGTTCTTCACGGGAGGCAGCAGGGAGGCGCCCGGCCCCGACGGGTCGACCTGGTCCGCGACCGCCTGCGCGGCCGCGAGCAGCATGGCCGCGGTCACCTGGGACGCGCCGGAGACGATCGTGCCCAGGCCGAGTCCCGGGTAGAGCAGCGCGTTGTTGGCCTGCCCGATCCGGTAGGTCACACCGTCGTGTTCCACGGGCGGGACGGGGATGCCGGTTGCGACGAGCGCCTTGCCCCTGGACCAGGCGATGACGTCGGCGGGCATGGCCTCGATCCGGGAGGTGGGGTTGGAGATCGGGAAGATGACCGGCCGCTCGGTACCCTCGGACATGGCCTCGACGACCTCGCGCGTGAAAGCACCGTGCACGGTGGAAGTGCCCAGCAGGATCGTCGGGTTGACCCGCCGGACCGTTTCCAGGAGCGGGATCGCGCCGTCGTGCCGCCCCCAGTCCGCGACCTCGGCCGGATCGCGGGCGTAGGTCTGCTGGAAGTCGCGCAGGTCGGTCATGTCCCGGGTGAGCAGCCCTTGCCTGTCGATCAGCCACACCTGGGCGGTGGCCCGCTCCGGATCCGCGCCGTCGCGGACCATCGCGTCGCGTAGCTGGTCCGCGATGCCCACCCCGGCGGTCCCGGCGCCGAAGACGACCAGCTTCTGGTCCCGCATCCGCACACCGGTGACCTTGACCGCGGACAGCGCTGCGGCCAGCGTGATGGCTCCGGTGCCCTGCATGTCGTCGTTGAAGATCCGATAGCGGCCGCCGTACTGCTCCAGGATCCGCCGTGCGTTGCTGGGACCGAAGTCCTCGAAGTGCAGGAGAGCACCGGGGAACGCGGACGATGCCGTCTCCAGGTACTTCTCGATGAACGCGTCGTAGTCGGCGCCGCGGACACGGGGGTGTCGGTTGCCCAGATACAGCGGGTCCTCCAGCAACGATGCCCGGTCCGTACCGACATCCAGCGACACGGGAACGACGCGGCGCGGGTCGATGCCGGCGGCCGCCGTGTACACGGCGAGCTTGCCGACCGAGATCAGGACGCCTCCCACGCCCCAGTCACCGATGCCCAGGATCTCCTCCGCGTCGGTGCACACGATCAGGTCGACGTCCCGCGGTCCGAGTTGAAGCGTG
Source organism: Streptomyces sp. LS1784 (assembly GCF_020103755.1). Lineage (GTDB taxonomy): Bacteria > Actinomycetota > Actinomycetes > Streptomycetales > Streptomycetaceae > Kitasatospora. The sequence goes on along the minus strand of NZ_JAHSQD010000028.1, from coordinate 22,079 downwards.
GCGAAGGCCCTCTGCATGTCGTCGGGCCGGTCGATGGACAGGAAGATGCCGCGCGGGCGCCGGTACTCGTGGGAGTACTTCTCGATCGCCTCACCCACGACGGGGTCGTAGACGATCGGCAGCAGCTCTTCGAGGTGCTCGGTGAGGAGCTTGAAGTAGAGGGTTTCGTTGCGGTCGTGCAGCTGTTCCAGGTAGACGTTCTTGGCCAGGTCGCTCCCCTGGGCCTGCAACTGCCGGTAGGCACGTTGAGCCTGCCGCTCGAGCGCGAGCACTCCGGAGGGCAGCCGTCCGGTGAGGCCGAGGGCCTCCCGCTCCTGCTGTGTGAAGGCGACGCCGCGGTTGCGCAGCGGATCCACCAGGATGCTGGGGACAGCGGGGGTCCGTGCGTGGCTCTCGGGCATGAGATCCTCCTCCACGGGAATGCCGTCTCATCTCCGACCGGGATGACCGAGGGGGCACGAACGCTCCCGTGCCAAGCCGCTCGCAGGTCGATCCGTCGTGGCGGGGACGAATTCCCTCAGGCCGTCAAGGGCCATCAAGCGGATGTTGGGTTCCGAGCGTCGCCGGACAGTCGGCGTTGCCGCCGCTGCTGGCCGACGGGCCGAAATCGCCGTCGGTAAGCCCGAAGCGCGAACTCGGTCGGCCGGCACGCGCAAACGCAGCCACCGGCTCACGCCCGGCGCAGCGTGAGTTCAGCAGTGTGAAGGTTTGTCAGGACGGCGCGGCGCCGGTTGCCCGACCGCTCGCAGGAGCGCCGCGTGTCGAGACGCCACCGATTTCGCCGCGGCGCCTCATCCGCCATTCTGTCTTCAGGCTAACCACCAGCCGACCGGCCGGCGACTTCAGCCAGGACGATGTCCCTGGTCGTGGTGCAGCCGGTCATGGCGAGGGCGTGCTCCAGGGACGCGTGCTCGCGTGGATACCGCTCCCTGCCGTTCATCGGGCCATCATGCAACTCTCCGAAGTTCAGGAGCGTGGTCAGAAGCCGTCGACTTCGACGACAGCCGCCGCGAAGGCCTTCGGAGCCTCCTGCGGAACGTTGTGCCCTGCCTCCAGGGTCTTGTGCGCGTATGTGCCGACGAACTTCTTGCGATAAGCCGATCCATTTCCCGGAGGCGTAAATGGATCGTGCGCGCCGTCGATGGTGATCGTCGGCACCTGGATGACAGGGGCTGTGGCGAGGAGTTTCTCGAAGGCGTCGTACCGGGGATCACCCTCGGCCAGGCCGAGTCGCCAGCGGTAGTTGTCGATCACGATGTCGACGTAGTCCGGGTTGTCGAACGCGGCGGCCGTGCGATCGAAGGTCGCATCGTCGAAGGTCCAGGTCGGGGAGTTGAACTTCCATACGAGCCTGGCCAGGTCGCGTCGGTACTTCTCAAGGCCGAGCACGCCCCTGTCGGTGGCGAAGTAGTACTGATACCACCACGCCCATTCACTCGTCGGTGGCGTCGGCATCTTGTTGGCCTCGACGTTGACGACCAGATACCCGGTCGTGGAGATCAGCGCCTTGCAGCGCTCCGGCCAGAGGGCCGCTACGATGTCGGCGGTCCGTGATCCCCAGTCATATCCGGCGAGGATGGCCCTGTCGATCCCGAGGGCGTCCATCAGGGCGATGAGGTCGAGGGCAAACGCCGACTGTTGGGCCTTTCTGGGCGTTTCGCCCAAGAGGAACCGCGTGGTGCCGTGGCCGCGCAGATAGGGGACGACCACCCTGTACCCCTTCGCCGCGAGCAGGGGCGTGACCGCGACATAGCTGTGAATGTCGTAGGGCCAGCCGTGCAGGAGTACGACCGGCCGTCCGTCCGCGGGCCCGGCTTCGACGTATCCCACGCTCAGATCGCCGGCATCGATCTGCTTCACCGGGCCAAGGAATCCGCTGGGCCCCGGCCCAGTCGCGGCAGATGCCTCAGGCCTTCCCATTTCGGACCGCGCTTGCGCGTCACCAGTCATGCCGAGTTGGGCCGCCACGGCGGTCGCGGCAGCGGCGCCGAGGAATTTACGACGGCTGTGTGTGATTCTCTCGGGCATTTCCATCGATGAACCTCCTCGCCTGAGGCGACACCGGCGGGCCGCCGATCGCGTGGCACGGTGAACGTGGCACAGTGAATCGGCCGGCAATCGCAATTCGCATGACGTCCGTACCCGGTTTCCGTCATTTCCGTGGGCCCTCGCGCCGGCGCCTCGCCTCTGCCATGCAACACCCGTCAGAGTGACGGCGCAACAGCGGTGAGTGATGCACGGATTGCGGGGGCGGGCAGCATGCGACTGCAAGGGGGGCGACGTTGGTGCGGGCCTCGGGCTCCACCGGGTCGCAGAAGGTCCCCAGCCGCGGGACCGCATCGGTCGGGATGCTCGCGAATCCGCGCGGCTCGAAGAGTCACGGTCCAGCTGCCGGTCCCGACATGCCGCCCCCGGAGCCTCGTGGCCCGGGTGCCGCGAACTGCGGCTTCCAACCGCCGACCGGGACTTCCGGTGGCACCTCCGCGTGTCGGGCGAGTGGGGCCGGATTCGGAGAAACAAGCAAGCGTGATTGCTTTTTTCTCCGGGCGGTGCCACGCTGCTGCCCGGCGGTGCCCGCCCGGGCGCAACCAACTCACCGGCAGGGGAGGCGCATTGGTGCGCGACAGCGCGGTACTGCGGATCGGCAACGCCTCGGGGTTCTACGGGGACCGCTTCGCCGCGGTGCGGGAGATGCTCACCGGCGGGCCGCTGGACGTGCTCACCGGGGACTACCTGGCCGAGCTGACCATGCTGATCCTGGCCCGGGACCGGCTGAAGGATCCGTCGCTCGGCTACGCCCGGACCTTCCTGCGCCAGATGGAGGAGTGCCTCGGGCTGGCCCGCGAGCGCGACGTGAAGGTCGTGGTCAACGCGGGCGGCCTCAACCCGGCCCGGCTCGCCGAGGAGCTGCGCGTGCTGGCCCGGCGGCTCGGCGTCGAGGCGGCCGTCGCCCACGTCGAGGGCGACGACCTGCTTCCGCGCCGGGCCGAACTGGGCCTGCCCGAGGGCCTGCTGGCCGCCAACGCCTACCTCGGCGGGTTCGGCATCGCGGCCTGCCTGGCCGGCGGCGCCGACGTGGTGGTGACCGGCCGGGTGACGGACGCGGCACTGGTCGTCGGCCCCGGGATCGCCCATTTCGGCTGGACCTCGGAGGACCTGGACGCCCTGGCCGGCGCCGTGGTGGCCGGCCACGTCCTGGAGTGCGGCGCCCAGGCGACAGGCGGCAACTACGCCTTCTTCCGCGAGCACGACGTGACCCGCCCCGGCTTCCCGCTCGCCGAACTGCACGCCGACGGCTCCAGCGTGATCACCAAGCACCCGGGCACCGGCGGCGCCGTCACCACCGGCACCGTCACCGCCCAACTCCTGTACGAGACCGGTGGACCGCACTACCTCGGCCCGGACGTCACGGCCCGGCTGGACACCGTACGGCTCACCGAGGAGGGCCCGGACCGGGTCCGGATCGACGGCGTGCGCGGCGAGGCCCCGCCGCCCACCCTGAAGGCGGGCCTCAACCGGCTCGGCGGCCACCTCAACGAGGTGGTGTTCATCCTCACCGGCCTCGACATCGAGGCCAAGGCCGCCCTGGTGCGGCGGCAGTTCGCCGCCGCCCTGCCGCCCGGCGCCCGTCCCGCCGAACTGCGCTGGACACTGGCCCGCACCGACCATCCGGACGCCTCGACCGAGGAGGCCGCCTCCGCCCTGCTCCGGCTGTCCGCCCGCGACCCGGACCCGGCCAAGGTCGGCCGCGAACTCGGCAAGGCCGCCGTCGAGTTGGGGCTGGCCGGGTACCCGGGCTTCCACCTCACCGCCCCACCCGGACCGGGCGCTCCGTACGGGGTGTTCAGCGCCGCACACGTCGATGCGAAGGCCGTCGAGCACACCGCCGTCCTGCCGGACGGCCGCCGGATCGCCGTACCCCCGCCGCCCGTCACCGCCCAGGCCCACCCGGTGGAGGGTGAGCTGCCCGAACCGCTGCCGGCCGGTCCCACCCGGCGGGCCCCGCTCGGCCTGGTGGCCGGCGCCCGCAGCGGGGACAAGGGCGGGGACGCCAACCTCGGCGTCTGGGCCCGCTCCGAGGAGGGCTGGCGCTGGCTGGCGCACGCCCTCACCGTCGAAAGACTGCGCGAACTCCTCCCCGAGACAGCAGAGTTGCCCGTCACCCGGAACCTGCTGCCGAACCTGCGCGCGGTCAACTTCACCCTCACCGGCCTGCTCGGCGAGGGCGTCGCCGCCCGGCACCGCTTCGACCCGCAGGCCAAGGCCCTCGGGGAGTGGCTGCGTGCCCGCCACCTCGACATTCCGGAGGTCCTGTTGTGACCGTCCTGCCCACCCGCGTCGACCCGGCCGGGCCCGAGTACGCCGAGCACCGCGCCGCGATGCTCGCCAAGCTGGCCGACCTGGACGCCGAACACGCCAAGGCCCTGGCCGGAGGCGGCCCCAAGTACCTGGAACGCCACCGGAAGCGCGGCAAGCTGCCGGCCCGCGAACGGATCGAGCTGCTGGTCGACCAGGACTCGCCGTTCCTGGAGCTGTCCCCGCTGGCCGCCTGGGGCAGCGACCACCCGGTCGGCGCCGCGCTGGTCACCGGCATCGGGGTGATCGAGGGCGTCGAGTGCGTGATCACCGCGAACGACCCGACCGTGCGCGGCGGCGCCAGCAACCCCTGGACGCTGCGCAAGGCCCTGCGGGCCAACGAGGTCGCGCTGCGCAACCGCCTCCCGCTGGTGAACCTGGTCGAGTCCGGCGGCGCCGACCTGCCCAGCCAGAAGGAGATCTTCATCCCCGGCGGAGCCCTGTTCCGCGACCTCACCCGGCTCTCCGCCGCCGGAATCCCCACCGTGGCCGTGGTCTTCGGCAACTCGACGGCCGGCGGTGCCTACGTGCCCGGCATGTCCGACCACACCGTACTGGTCAAGGAGCGGGCCAAGGTCTTCCTCGGCGGCCCGCCGCTGGTGAAGATGGCCACCGGCGAGGAGGCCGACGACGAGTCGCTCGGCGGCGCCGAGATGCACGCCCGCACCTCCGGCCTGGCCGACCACGTGGCGACGGACGAGGCGGACGCCCTGCGGATCGCCCGCCGGATCGTCGCCCGGCTCGACCACCGCAAGCCCGGCCCCGACCCGGACCCGCTGGCCGAGCCGCCGAAGCACGACGAGGAGGAGCTGCTGGGCATCGTCCCCGGCGACCTCAAGGTGCCCTTCGACCCGCGCGAGGTGATCGCCCGGATCGTCGACGGCTCCGACTTCGACGAGTTCAAGCCGCTCTACGGCACCAGCCTGGCCACCGGCTGGGCCCGCCTCCACGGCTACCCGGTCGGCATCCTGGCCAACGCGCAGGGCGTGCTGTTCAGCCAGGAGTCCCAGAAGGCCGCCCAGTTCATCCAGCTGGCGAACCAGCGGAACACCCCGCTGCTCTTCCTGCACAACACCACCGGCTACATGGTCGGCAAGGACTACGAGCAGGGCGGCATCATCAAGCACGGCGCGATGATGATCAACGCGGTCGCCAACTCCACCGTCCCGCACCTGTCGGTGCTGATGGGCGCCTCGTACGGGGCCGGCCACTACGGCATGTGCGGCCGCGCCTTCGAGCCGCGCTTCCTGTTCGCCTGGCCGAGCGCCAAGTCCGCGGTGATGGGCCCGCAACAGCTCGCCGGGGTGCTGTCGATCGTCGCCCGGCAGTCCGCCGCGGCGAAGGGACAGCCGTACGACGAGGACGCGGACGCGGCGATCCGCGCGATGGTCGAGCAGCAGATCGAGGCCGAGTCGCTGCCGGTGTTCCTCTCCGGCCGGCTCTACGACGACGGCGTCATCGACCCGCGCGACACCCGCACGGTGCTCGGCCTGTGTCTGTCCGCGATCCACAACGCGCCGGTCGAGGGTGCGCGTGGCTACGGCGTCTTCCGACTGTGAGGGAACGCGTGATGACTTCCAGGACTTCGATCACCAACCTGCTGGTCGCCAACCGGGGCGAGATCGCCCGCCGGGTCTTCCGCACCTGCCGGGAGCTCGGCGTCGCGACCACCGCCGTCCACTCCGATCCGGACGCCGGCGCCCCGCACGTGCGCGAGGCCGACGCGGCCGTCCGGCTGCCCGGTGCCGCGCCCGCCGACACCTACCTGCGCGCCGACCTGATCGTCCGGGCCGCGCTGGCCGCCGGTGCCGACGCCGTCCACCCCGGGTACGGGTTCCTGTCCGAGAGCGCCGACTTCGCGCAGGCGGTGCTGGACGCGGGCCTGGTCTGGGTCGGCCCGCCGCCGGCCGCGATCGCCGCGATGGGCTCCAAGACCGCCGCCAAGCGGCTGATGGCCGAGGCCGGGGTGCCGGTGCTGGGCGCGCTCACCGAGCCCACCGAGGCGGACCTGCCGCTGCTGGTCAAGGCCGCGGCGGGCGGCGGCGGGCGCGGCATGCGCGTCGTCCGGAGCCTGGCGGACCTCCCCGGCGAACTGGCGGCCGCCCGCGCGGAGGCGGCCAAGGCCTTCGGCTCGGACGAGGTGTTCTGCGAGCGCTACCTGCCCGCCGGACGGCACGTCGAGGTCCAGCTGCTGGCCGACGCCCACGGCACCGTCTGGGCGGTCGGCGACCGCGACTGCTCGCTGCAACGGCGGCACCAGAAGGTGATCGAGGAGGCCCCGGCCCCCGGCCTGCCGGCGGAGGTCCGCGCCGAACTGCACGCGGCGGCCCGCGACGCGGCCAGGGCGATCGGCTACACGGGCGCCGGCACCGCCGAGTTCCTGCTCGCCGAGGACGGCCGGTTCTTCTTCCTGGAGATGAACACCCGCCTCCAGGTCGAACACCCGGTCACCGAGGCGGTCACCGGCCTGGACCTGGTGGCGCTGCAACTCGCCGTCGCCGAGGGCGCGCAGTTGCCGGCCGAGCCCCCGGCCCCCCGCGGCCACGCGATCGAGGCCCGGCTCTACGCCGAGGACCCGGCCAAGGACTGGCAGCCCGCCACCGGTACCCTGCACCGGCTCGAACTCACGCTGCCGTACCAGGAGTTCACCGGCACCGGGCTCCGGATGGACTCCGGCGTGGAAGCCGGCAGCGAGATCACCCCGCACTACGACGCGATGCTCGCCAAGGTGATCGCCTGGGCGCCCACCCGCGCCGCCGCCGCCCGTCGGCTCGCCGACGCGCTCGCCCGCGCCCGCATCCACGGTCCGGCCACCAACCGGGAGCTGCTGGTCCGCGCGCTGCGCCACCCGGCCTTCCTGGCCGCGGACCTGCACACCGGCTTCCTGGCCGAGCACACGGCCGAACTCACCGCCCCGGACACCAAGGGCGTCGAACGCGCGGCGCTGGCCGCCGCCCTCGCCGACGCCGCGGGCCGCCGCGGCGCCCTGCCCTCCGGCTGGCGCAACCTGCCCTCCCAGCCGCAGCTCAAGCGCTACCGGGCGGAGGACGGCACCGAGTCGGCGGTCCGTTACCGGCACACCCGCAGCGGCCTGCTGGCCGAGGACCACCCGGAGGTCGAACTCGTCGAGGCGGCGCCGGACCGGGTCGTGCTGTCCGAGGACGGGCTCCGGCGCACCTATCGCGTCGCGCGGTACGGCGACCGGGTGCACGTCGACACCCCGGCCGGCGGCACCGCGCTCACCGCCCTGCCGCGCTTCCCCGACCCCACCGTCCGCACCGACCCCGGGGCGCTGCTCGCCCCGATGCCCGGCACCGTCGTCCGGGTCGTCGCCGCCGTCGGGGACCCCGTCACCGCCGGCCAGCCGCTCCTGGTGCTGGAGGCGATGAAGATGGAGCACCGCGTCGCCGCCCCGGCCGACGGCACCCTCGTCGAACTGCGCGCCACCCCCGGCCGGCAGGTCGAAACCGGCACCCTGCTGGCCGTTGTCCAGCCCACCGAAGCCTGAGGAAGGACCCGAATGTCCAGCATCGGCAGTCAGCTCCTGGAAACCCCCGAACGCCAGACCCTGCGCCGGGCCGTCGGCGACCTCGGCCGCCGCTACGGCTCCGCCTACTACCTCGCCAAGGCCCGGGCCGGCGAGCCCGCCGAGGAACTGTGGGCGGAGGCCGGCAAGGCCGGCTACCTCGGCGTCAACCTGCCCGCCGAGTACGGCGGCGGGGGCGGCGGCATCACCGACCTCGCCATCGTCCTGGAGGAACTCGGCACCGCCGGCTGCCCGCTGCTGCTGCTCATCGTCTCCCCGGCGATCTGCGGCACCGTGATCGCCCGCTACGGCACCGAGGAGCAGAAGCGCCGCTGGCTGCCCGGCCTGGCCGACGGCAGTCGCAAGATGGCCTTCGGCATCACCGAACCGGACGCCGGTTCCAACGCGCACCGGATCTCCACCGTCGCCCGCCGGGACGGCGACGACTGGGTGCTGACCGGCCGCAAGGTCTTCGTCTCCGGCATCGACCACTGTGACGCGGTGCTGTTCGTGGCCCGCACCGAGGACGCTCGCACCGGCAGGCTGAAGCCCTGCCTGTTCGTCGTCCCGCGCGAGACCCCCGGCTTCGAGTACCGGGCGATCCCGATGGAGATCGTCGCCCCGGAGAAGCAGTTCCAGGTCTTCCTGGACGACGTCCGGCTGCCCGCCGACGCCCTGGTCGGCGACGAGAACGCGGGCCTGCTCCAGCTCTTCGCCGGCCTCAACCCCGAGCGCATCCTCACCGCCGCCTTCTCGCTCGGCCTCGCCCGCCAGGCCCTCGGCAAGGCGGTCGAGTACGCGAAGACCCGCACCGTCTGGTCCACCCCGATCGGAGCCCACCAGGGCCTGGCCCACCCGCTCGCCCAGTGCGCGGTGGAGATCGAGCTGGCCCGGCTGATGACCCAGAAGGCCGGACTGCTCTACGACGCGGGCGAGGACCTCGCCGCCGGGGAGGCCGCCAACATGGCCAAGTACGCCGCCGGCGAGGCCGCCGCCCGTACGGTCGACCAGGCGGTGCAGACCCTCGGCGGCAACGGCCTGACCCAGGAGTACGGGCTGGGCGCGCTGCTGGCCGCCACCCGGGTCGGCCGGGTCGCCCCGGTCAGCCGCGAGATGGTGCTCAACTACGTGGCCCAGCACACCCTCGGCCTGCCCAAGTCGTACTGAGTCACCGAGCCGCACTCGGGTGAGTGAACGCCACGGTGCCGTCCTGACATCCGGTGCGGCGGGTCGAGCCTGCCGCCGCAGGTGACCGGCCGCGGCTCGGCGCGGCCGGTGGCACCGTGGACCGGCGCGTCCGGGGAGTCCCGCTTCGGGAACACCCGGACGGAGTCCACGGCGGGCACCGCCGTGCGCCGGGCTTCGCGGTGCTGTCAGGCGCCCTCCGGGACCAACCGCGCCACGCATGCTCCACCCCCCGGTTCCCCACAATGGACGAGCCAGGCCCCTGACTGTCCGTATGCTCCTGAACGCGCCCCGCACCGAATTGCGCACCGGTTTTGTTGCTGCGTCAACTTCCTTACTGGAGGCTCACCTTGGTGTTCCGAAGCGAGTTCCCCGACGTCCCCGTGGTCGACCTGCCGATCCATGAAGCGGTGCTCGGCGCCGCGGCGAGGCACGGCGACCGGCCCGCCCTGATCGACGGCCTCACCGGCGAGACCATCAGCTACGCCCAACTCGCCGCCGCCGTCGAGCGGGTGGCCGCAGGACTGGCCGAGACAGGCGTGCGCCGCGGCGACGTCGTCGCCCTCTTCAGCCCCAACTCGACCGCCTACCCGATGGCCTACTACGGCGCGACCAGGGCCGGCGCCACCGTCACCACGGTCTCCTCCTTCGCCACGCCCGTCGATCTGGCCGGCCAGCTGCGCGACAGCGGCGCCCGCTGGCTGGTCACCGTCTCCTCGTTCCTGCCGACCGCCCGTGCGGCTGCCGAACTGCTCACCGAACAGGGCCGCCCGCTGGCCGAGATCGTCGTCCTGGACGGCGCCGAGGGCCACCGCTCGATCACCGACCTGCTGGCCGCCACCGGTCCCGCCCCCGAGGTCGCCATCGACCCCGGAGAGGACATCGCCGTGCTGCCGTACTCCAGCGGCACCACCGGCCTGCCCAAGGGCGTGATGCTCACCCACCGCTCGATCGCCACCAACCTCGCCCAGTGCGACGCCCTCTACCGCCCCGCCGAGGGCGAACGGGTGCTCGCCGTCCTGCCGTTCTTCCACATCTACGGACTGGCCGCGCTGCTCAACCAGCCGCTGCGCTGCGGCGCCACCGTGGTCGTGCTGCCCCGCTTCGACCTGGAGCAGTTCTGCCGTGCGGTCCAGGAACACCGGGTGCAGGCGCTGGTGGTCGCCCCGCCGATCGCCCTCGCGCTGGCCCGGCACCCGATCGTGGAGCAGTACGACCTCTCCTCCGTCGAGTACCTGCTGTGCGCCGCCGCCCCACTGGACCACGAACTCGCCGACGCATGCGCCCGGCGCCTGGGCCTGCCACACCTGCTCCAGGGCTACGGCATGACCGAGCTCTCCCCGGTCACCCACGTCGTCTCCCCGCGCGAGGGCGACCCGTCGCCCGGCTCGGTCGGCCGGATGGTCCCCTCCACCGAGCTGCGGATCGCCGCCCTGGACGGCTCCGACGGCGACCTCGGGCCCGGCGAGCGAGGCGAGCTGCTGATCCGCGGCCCGCAGGTGATGAAGGGCTACCTCGGCCGCCCCTCCGAGACCGCGGCGGTGGTCGACGCCGAGGGCTGGCTGCACACCGGCGACGTCGGCTTCGTGGACGAACGCGGCTACCTGCACATCGTCGACCGGGTCAAGGAACTGATCAAGTACAAGGGCTACCAGGTGGCCCCCGCGGAGCTGGAGGCCGTCCTGCTCGGCCACCCGCAGATCACCGACGCCGCCGTGATCGGGGTCCCGGACGCCGAGGGAACCGAGTGCCCCAAGGCCTTCGTGGTCCGCGCCCCGGGCAGCGGCCTGACCGCGGAAGAGGTCACCGGGTACGTCGCCGGACACGTCGCCCCGTACAAGAAGGTCCGCGCGGTGGAGTTCGTGGACGCCGTCCCGAAGTCCGCGGCCGGCAAGATCCTCCGCCGTGAACTGCGTGCCCGCGAGGCCGGGCGCGCCGCCGTTCGCTGACCGGCCGGGGCCCACCCCGGCGGCCGAAGACCGGCGCCCGTCTGTGAGGATCTTCCCGTCGCGCCCCGACCGGGACCCGCCGCGCCCCGACCGGAACAGGAACCGCCCGCCGCCATGACCAGCCACCCCTCCGCCCGCACCCCGCAGCAGGACCGCAGCCGAGCGACCAGGGCCCGGCTGCTCGCGGCGGCCGTGGACTGCCTGGCCGAGCTCGGCTGGCACGGCTCCACCGTCGCCGTCGTCGCCGAGCGGGCCGGGGTCTCCCGGGGCGCGGCCCAGCACCACTTCCCGACCCGCGAGGACCTCTTCACCGCGGCCGTCGAACACGTCACCGCCGAGCGGCTGGCAGCCGTCCGCGCCCACGCGGGCGAGCTGCCGGCCGCCGGGCCGGACCGCACCCGGGCCGTGGTCGACATGATCGTGCGCCTCTACACCGGCCCGCTGTTCCGCGCCGCCCTGCACCTGTGGACCGCCGCCGCCACCGAGGAGGCGCTGCGCGAGCGGATCATCGCCCTGGAGGGCCATGTCGGACGGGAGGCCCACCGGGCCGCCGTGGAGTTCCTGGACGCCGACGAGAACCGCCCCGGGGTGCGCGAATCGGTGCAGGCCACGCTGGACCTCGCCCGCGGACTGGGCCTCGCCAACCTGCTCACCGACGACAGCAACCGACGTTCCGGAGTGATCCGGCAGTGGGCGGCCGTTCTGGAGAGTACGCTGCGGCCGGTACGCCCATGACGCCCGTACACCCGGAGCGGCCGGACACCCCCTGACCAAGGGGTCGCCGGGCGGCCGATGTCCGTGCAGTCTGGAGAAGAACCCCGGCCGGCACGGACCGCGAGGCCCACCCGGCCGGGCACGAGCCGAACCGGGGTGCTGCCTGATCATGCACGGACACGAGTGGGACGCGACCGCCGCCGACCCGGCACCGGGCGATTCCGAGGCACGTCCCGAGGGCGCCCGCCCTGAAGGCCACCGGCTCGTCCCCCTCGCGACGGCGCTGCTCCAGGACGACGGACTGATCCTGCACTGGAGCGAGGACGCAGAGGCCCTGCTCGGCTATTCCGCCGAGGAGGCCGTCGGCAGCTACGCCGCCCAGCTGCTCACCGACGAGTCCGACCGCTCCGAGGTGCTCGGCCTCTTCCAGCGGATCATGAGCAGCAGCGGATGGTCCGGCGTCTTCCCGGTGCGCCACCGCGACGGCCACAAGGTCGACCTGGAGTTCCGCACCTACCCGATCGCCGGCCCGGCCGGTACCCTGCTGCTGCTCGCCACCGCCTCCGACACCCGCGCCCTGCACGCCGTCGAGGCCGACCTCGCGGTACTGGACGGCATCTTCGGCCGCTCGCCGATCGGCATGGCCGTCTACGACACCGAGCTGCGCTACATCCGGATCAACGAGGCGCTGGCCCGGATGAACGGGGTGCCGGTCGCCGCCCACCTCGGCCGCCGGATATCCGCGGTGCTGCCCGGCATCAACAGCACCGAGATCGAGCAGATCATGCGCCAGGTGCTGAAGACCGGCAAGCCCGTGGTGGACGCCCGCTCGCACGGCCGGGTCCCCGGCGATCCCAAGCGGGACCGCGCCTGGTCCGCCTCCTACTTCCGGCTGGCGGACTCCACCGGCCGGATCCTCGGGGTCTGTTCCTCGATCATCGACGTCACCGAGCGATTCCAGGCCGAGGCCCGCGCCGTCCGTGCCCAGGAGAGGCTCGCCACCATCGCCGAGGCGACCGCCCGGATCGGCACCACCCTCGACCTCCAGCGCACCGCCGAGGAACTGATCGAGGCCGTCGTCCCGAGGTTCGCCGACTTCGCCACCGTCGACCTGCTGGAGCCGGTGCTGCGCGGCGCCGAGCCCACCGTGATCCCCTCCGACCGGAACGTCACGCTGCGCGCCGTCGCCGTCGGTGAGTCCTACGAGACCGGCCTCGCGCACGCCGTGGACGTGGTCGGCGAGGCCTCCGAGTACACCCCGGACCGCAGCTACACCCAGTGCCTGCGCAGCGGGAAGCCGCTGCTGCGCGCCCACGTGGACGAGGACGTGCTGCGCGGACTGGTCTCCAGCGAGGACCGGGTGGCCCCCGGGATGGCGGCGGGCATCCACTCGTACCTGATGGTGCCGATCACCGCCCGGGGCATGGTGCTCGGCGGCTCGGAGTTCATCCGGATGCGCAACCCCGAGCCGTTCACCGCCGCCGATGTCGCCCTCGCCGAGGAACTGGTCGCCCGCACCGCGCTGGCGCTCGACAACGCCCGGCTCTACCGCCGCGAGCGGGAGACCGCGCTCACCCTCCAGCGCAGCCTGCTGCCGCAGGAGGTGCACCGCACCCTCGGCCTGGAGATCGCCTACCGCTACCTGCCCAGCAGCGTCGTCAGCGAGGTCGGCGGCGACTGGTTCGACGTGGTGCCGCTGTCCTGCGGGCGGGTCGCCCTGGTGGTCGGCGACGTGATGGGCCACGGCATCCGGGCCGCCGCCACGATGGGCCAGCTGCGCACCGTCGCCCGGACCCTCGCCACCCTCGACATGCCGCCCGAGCAGGTCCTCACCCGACTGGACGAGACCGCCTCCGGTATCGGCGAGGGCCAGTTCGCCACCTGCATCTGCGCGGTGTACGACCCGCTGGAGCGCACCGTCCAGGTCGCCTCGGCCGGGCACCTGCCGCCGATCCGGGTCGCCCCCGACGGCACCGCCGCCAGGGTGGAGGTGCCGCCCGGGGTGCCGCTGGGCGTCGGCGGGGTGGCCTTCGAGTCGATCGAGTTCACCATCCCCGAGGGCGGCATGGTCGCGCTCTACACCGACGGCCTGGTCGAGCGGCGCGGCCAGGACCTGGACGCCGGGATCGACCTGCTCGCCCGCACCCTGGCCGGCCCCGGCCGGACCCTGGAGGAGAGCTGCGACGCCGTCCTCGGGGCGCTGGTCACCGACGGCACCGAGGACGACATCGCGATGATCATGGCCCGGGTGCTGCCGCTGCCCGCCGACCGGATCGCCACCCTGCCGCTGTCCGGCGGAGGACGACTGCCCGGCAGAGCCCGCCGCTTCACCCGCGCCACCCTGGAGGCCTGGGGCCTGTCGGCGCTCACCGACTACGCGGAGCTGCTGGTCAGCGAGCTGGTCACGAACGCCCTGCTGCACGCGGAGGCGCCGCGCCGGCTGCGGCTGTTCCGCGACCGGGTGCTCACCGTGGAGGTCTCCGACGCCGGCGGCCAGACCCCGCAGCTGCGCCCGTTCGCCGAGCAGGACGAGGGCGGGCGCGGCATGTTCCTGGTCAGCGAGCTGGCCCAGCGCTGGGGCACCCGGCTCACCCGGGACGGCAAGGTGGTCTGGGCCGAGCTGGAGCTGCCCTTCGGGGCCGCCTAGAGAACGATCGTTCCGCACACGAGAACGGCCGTTCCCGCTGGGGGAACGGCCGTTCTCGTGCGCCCTTACGCGTCGACCTTCGGCTGCGCGGTCGGCGCGTCGACCACACCGTCCGCCACGGCCGCCGGCCCGGCCTTCGGGTCGGACAGCCCTCGCAGCAGCCACCAGGCCATCACGGCCGCACCGACCAGCAGGACGGCGGCCAGCAGTCCGGCGTTGTTCATGCCGTCGACGAAGGCCTCCCGGGCGCTCGCCAGCAAGGGGCGGCCGAGCCCCGGCGGCAGGCCCTGCGCCGTCTCGACGGCCGCGCCCAGGGATTCGCCGGCCCGGGCGGCGGCCGCCGGGTCGGTCCCGGCCGGGACGGAGAGCCCGCTCGCGTAGATCGAGCCGACCACCGATCCCACCAGCGCGATGCCGAGCGCGGTGCCCAGCTCGTACGCCGTCTCCGAGACCGCCGAGGCGGCGCCGGCCTTGTCGGCGGGCGCGGCGCTCAGCACCAGGTCCGCGCCGAGCGTGTAGACCACGCCCTCGGCCGTCCCGACCAGCAGGAAGGAGGCGGCCAGCAGCAGGTAGGCGGTGTCCTGCGCCAGCCAGCCGAGCACGCCCACGCCCAGACCCATCGCCAGCAGACAGGCCGTCAGCGCCTTGCGGGCGCCGAAGCGCCGGGCGATCAGGGCGGTCAGCAGGCCGCCGACCACCGAGCCCGCGAAGGCCGGCAGCTCCGCCAGACCCGCCTGGAGCGGCTGGTAGCCGCGGACCAGCTGGAGGTACTGCGAGACCACGAAGATCACGCCGGAGAGCCCGACCAGGGAGATCAGCGAGGCCGAGACGGCCGCCGTGAACCGCCGGTCGCGGAACAGCCGGACGTCGAGCAGCGGGGTCTCCAGCCGCAGCTGACGGCGGACGAAGACGAACAGCGCCGCGGCGCCCAGCACGAAGGCGGTCGGCACGTCCCAGCGGTCCAGGCCGTGCGCGGCGGCCTCCTTGACCGCGTACACCACGCCGATCACGCCGGCCATCGACAGCAGCACGCTCAGCACGTCCCAGTGGCCCGGCTTCGGGTCCTTGGACTCCGGCAGCAGCCAGGCGCCGGACACCAGCAGCAGGATCAGCACCGGGATGTTCAGCAGGAACACCGAACCCCACCAGAAGTGCTCCAGCAGTACCCCGCCGACCACCGGTCCGAGGGCGGCGCCGGCGGTGGCGGCCGCGCCCCAGATGCCGATCGCGGTGGCCCGCTCCCGGTCGTCCGGGAAGAGACTGCGGATCAGCGACAGCGTGGAGGGCATGATCGTCGCCCCGGCCACGCCGAGCAGTGCGCGGGCCAGGATCAGCCAGCCGGGGCTCGGAGCGTAGGCGGCCAGCAGGGAGGCGGCGCCGAAGGCGGCGGACCCGGCCAGCAGCAGCTTCTTGCGGCCGATCCGGTCGCTCAGGGCGCCCATGCTGACCAGCAGGCCGGCCAGCACGAAGGAGTAGGAGTCGCCGATCCAGAGCAGCTGGGTGCCGCTGGGGCGCAGCGTCTCGCTGATCGACGGGATGGCGAGGGAGAGGACGGTCGCGTCCAGGGCGACCACGGTCACGGCCAGGACGAGGACGGCGAGGCCGGTCCAGCGCTGGCGGGCGGTCAGGATGTTCATGGTTTATCGGTGTCCGGCCTGTGGTCGGAGGTGCTGTGGGCAGGGGGAGCGGGCGTGTGGGTGTCCGCTCTGCGCAGCGCGCCGCCGAGGAACAGCTCGGCGAGCGAGAAGGCGGCGTCGCGCGGGGCGAGCCGACCGTCCTGGATGGACCAGCCGACGCCGGCCACCAGGTCGAAGAAGGCCTCGCTCAGCCAGGCGGCGCTCAGCTCGATGCGGAACACGCCCTGCTGCTGGCCGCGCAGGAAGAGCGCGTGCAGCCGGGCGATCTGGACCTCCCAGAGGTCGTTGATGTCGTCGTGCTCGTAGAGCTGGTTCTCGCCGGCCAGGAAGGCGCAGAGCATGGCGTCCGGGACGGAGGCGTCCACCAGGCGACGCAGCGCGGCCTCGGCGTCGCCCCGTTCGACCTCGGCGGTGTCCAATGCGGCGGCGAACCGGCGCAGCCCGAGCAGGCCGACCTCGCGGATCAGGGCATCGCGCCCAGGGAAGAGCCGGTGCAGCGTGGCGCGGCTGATGCCGGCGGCGCGCGCGATCTCGTCCAGGTGGGCGGTCGGACGGCGGGAGAGCACGCCGACGGCGGCTTCCAGGACGGTGTCGCGATCGGTGGCCATGGATCGAGCTTAGTCCATGTGAGAC
This sequence comes from Streptomyces sp. LS1784, assembly GCF_020103755.1. Lineage (GTDB taxonomy): Bacteria > Actinomycetota > Actinomycetes > Streptomycetales > Streptomycetaceae > Kitasatospora. The sequence goes on along the minus strand of NZ_JAHSQD010000028.1, from coordinate 5,432 downwards.
ATCAATGTCTCATTCTTATGTTTGAGCTCTCAAATGATGCGCAGGCTCTCAGGGGCCGGGCAGCAAAAAACCGGGGACGGTGGGTGTACCGTCCCCGGTCCCCGGGGCGCCGCGCTCCCGGCCGCTGCGGGGCAGCGGCGGCGGCTCAGCTCTGGTTGTAGAAGCCGGTGTCGTCCATCGGGCGGTCGATCACCATGACCTCGACGTCGGCCGGGGTGAGCAGGAAGACCCTCCGGGCGATCCGCTCGATGCCGCCCCGGGTGCCGAAGATCAGCCCGGAGGCGAAGTCGACCATGCGCTTGGCCTCGGCCTCCTCCATCTCGGTGAGGTCCATGACCACCGGGATGCTCGCCCGGATGTGCTCACCGACCGTCCGGGCCGCCTCGAAGCCCGTCGGCCGCAGGGAGACGATCTTCGTGGGCGCGGGGGCGGCCGGAGCCGTCTCCTGCTCGACCCACTCGTCGTCGTACACCGCGGCCGGGTAGTTCCCCGAGGGCATCAGCCACCCGTTGTGGTGCTCGTCGCGAAGTGCTCCCATGCCGCGCCTCCCTGCCTCGTCCCGTCCTGGTCCCCCGGGGGCGCGTGCCGTTCTTGACACGTCATCCACTCGTCGGAACTGTCCGAGTATCGCACTGTTCACCGGTCCCGTGCCCGCTCGCAACCCCCGTACGAGTCGTGCCGCGCCGGAAACCCGGGCGAACCCGGGCACTCCCACTGACGCGGCGCAGCGCCGTACGGTTGCGCGCGTTGACCTTATCGGTCGCGGTCACACCGTAATTGACCTTCTGTCAACAATGCGGAAACGATTTCACCCGCCGCGTCACTCGCCGGTCGAGCCGTCGACCGATTCGCGCAGAAGATCCGCGTGGCCGTTGTGTCGCGCGTACTCCTCGATCATGTGGGTGAGGATCCAGCGCAGCGTCACCGGCTCGCCGCGGCGCAGCTTCTTGCCGACGGTGTCCAGCGGCAGGCCGGCGGCGGCGCGACGGGCGGCCTCGACCTCGGCGTGCCAGGTGGCGAAGTCGGCCGCGACGTCGGCGGTGTCGATGTCGTCGAAGTCGCCGTCCTCGTTCTCCTTGGTCCAGAAGTGCCCGACGGTGATCTCCTGGCCGAGCAGGACGGACTGGAACCAGTACTGCTCCACCTCGGCCATGTGCCGGACCAGGCCCAGCAGTGAGAGGTTTGACGGCGGGACGGACCGCAGTCGCAGCTGGTCGTCGGTCAGGCCCTCGCACTTGAGCGCGAGCGTACCGCGGTGGTAGTCGAGGAAGGCGGTCAGGGTGACGGCCTCGTCGGCCGTCATCGGCGGGTCCACCCGCGGGTTCGGTTCGGTCATGCGCGCCATCCTGGCGTCCGGCGGCGAACCGGCGCGAACGATTTTGCTCCGGGGTCCGTGGAGCGGTTCAGCCGGCCGTCGCCCGGCGGCGGGTCCGGGCCGTCCGCCAGAGGCCCACCACGCTGCCCAGCACCAGCAGCGCGATCACCCCCGCCGACAGCAGGAAGGCCGCCGAGCCCGGTCGGCCGGCGCTGGCCGCCGCCGTGACGTACACCGCGGTGGTCGGCACCACGCCGATCGCGGTGGCCAGGACGAAGGGCAGGAAGCGGACCCCGGAGAAGGCCGCGCCGTAGTTGGCCGCCTGGAACGGCATGCCGGGCAGCAGCCGCAGCACCAGCACACTGCGGAAGCCCTGCTCGGTGAACCGCCGGTCCAGCGCCCCGAGCACCTTCCCGCGCAGGTGCGGGCGCAGCGCCTCGCGGCCGAGGCCCCGGCCGAGCACGAAGGCCAGGGCCGCGCCCAGCGTGGTGCCGAGCACCGCCAGCAGCACGCCCTGCTGGATGCCGAGCAGCAGCCCGGCCGCCGCGTTCAGCGCCGGCCGGGGCACGAAGGCGAGCGTCCCCACCGCGTAGACCAGGGCGAACAGCGGGCCGAACCAGTACCCGGGCATCCGGTCCGCCAGCCCGCCGGACAGCAGCTCCGTCGGGCTCCACAGCAGCAGCGACCCGGCCGCTGCCGCGAGCACCGCCACCAGCAGCGCGAACCGCCACCACGGAGAGCGTGGCGCGACGGCAGACGTCTGCGGCACGGCGGGCGGCACGGGAGCGGCATCGGGCTCGAACACCGCCCGAGCCTAACCGGTGCCCAGGCCCCGCCCATTCCCCGGGCCTGGTCGGGGAGCGGGCGGGGGAGCCGGGGTCGACGGGCATCGGGTCGGCCTCCGGGAGCGGGGTTCACCTCGGTCGGGCGAGGAATCCCAGCAGGCGTTGCCACGAGTCCCGGGCCGCGTCGGCGTGGTCGACCGCGGCGAGCTCGAAGAAGTTGTGCGGTGCGCCCGGATAGCCGACGAACTCGTGGGGGCAGTCGGCCGCGGTGAGTGCCGCGTCGAAGGCCGCGACGGTGTCGGCCGGGATGTGCTCGTCGGCGCCGCCCCAGAAGGCGAGGATCGGGGCGGTCAGCTCCCCGGCCAGCTGGGTGGGCCCCGGGGCGCCGTTGATGGCGTCGGGGTAGCCGTAGTAGCCGACCGCGCCGGCCAGGCCGAAGCGCGGTGCGGCGGTGCGGAAGGCCTGCCGGCCGCCGAAGCAGAAGCCGAGCGCGACCACCTCGTCGGGCCCGTCGGTACGCAGCCGTTCCAGTGCGGCGGTGATGTCGGCGTCCAGGCCCTCGGGGGTCAGCGCGAGGAGGTGGGGAAGCAGGTTCGGCAGTTCGCCGAATTCCGCCGGGCGCTTTTCCGGGGAGGCTCCGGCGGTGCGGCCGTAATAGTCGAGGACGAGGGCCGGGTGGCCCTGTTCGGCGAGCCGGGCGGCGGTCTGCCGGTAGAACGGGGACAGGCCCTTGTTGTCCGGCAGGAGGAGCACGCCCGGTCCGGTGGCGACCTCCGGGCGAGCCAGGAAGGCGCCGAACCGAGTGCCGTCGGCCGAGGTCAGGGTGAGGGGGGAGGCCTCGGCCAGCGGCCACAGGGCGGGGCTGAAGGCGGGTGGGGCGGCGTCCGGGTCGTAGCACACGGGGAATCCCTCTCGCGGAGCGCGAAAACCGCCGGGCGCGGTCGCGCCCGGCGGTTCGAGACTTTAGCGAGAAATTCCCTCAGGAATTCAGCATCATATCGTGGAGAGATCTTTTCCGGAAGGCTTTTCCGGTGACGTTGTGGTCACGTTTTCGCCGCCGGAATTCCGTTCGGTCAGCCGCAGCGCCCCGGCGCTCAGCAGCAGGGCGAAGGCGAGTGCGGTGACCAGTCCGAAGGAGACGGTCAGCGAGGTGGCCTGGGCGAGGGCGCCGATGACCGCGGGGGCGATCAGTCCGGAGGTGTAGGTGACGGTGGCGACGCCCGCGATGGCCTGGCTGGGGTTGGTGCCGATCCGGCCCGCCGCGGCGAAGGCGAGCGGGACGATCACCGCGATGCCGACGCCGATGAGGGCGAATCCGGGGATGGCCTGCGCCGGGCTGTCGGCGGCGACCACCAGCAGGCCGCCGACGGTGGCGACGGCGCCGCCGACGCGGGTGGTGCGGACGGCGCCGAGGCGGCGGATCGCCGCGTCCCCGGCGAGCCGGCTGACCGCCATGGTGAGCGAGAAGGCGGTGTACGAGGCGGCGGCGACGGTGGCCGAGGCGCCGGTGACGTCCCGCAGGTAGACGCCGCTCCAGTCCATCGAGGCGCCCTCGGCGAAGACCGCGCAGAAGCCGACCAGCCCGATCACCAGCGAGCTGCGCGGCGGCAGTGCGAACCGTGGCGGCTCCTCCGCGCCCTCGTGTGCCCGGATGTCGGGCAGTCCGCGGCAGACGGGCTGGGCGAGCGCGAGCAGGACGAGCGCGGTGACGGCCAGCTGGAGCCGGGCGTCGAGGTCCAGGTGGGCGGCGAGGATGCCGAAGGCGGAGGCCAGCAGGCCGCCCGCGCTCCACATCCCGTGCAGGCCGGACATGATCGAGCGGCCGAGCCGCTCCTCGATCTCCACGCCCTGGGCGTTCATCGCGACGTCCGCCATCCCGGCCGTGGCGCCGTACACCAGCAGTGCCGCGCACAGCACCGGCAGCGAGGGGGCGAGCGCGGGCAGCGCGAGGGCCAGGCACCAGAGCGAGATCAGCCCGCGCACCGCGGCCCGGCCGCCGTAGCGGTGCACGAAGCGGCCGGCCAGCGGCATGGTGAGGGAGGAGCCGATGGCGGGCATGACCAGGGCCAGGCCGAGCTGGCCGGCGGAGAGGTGGAGGCGGTCCTGGATCCACGGGATGCGGGTGACGAAGCTGCCGCTGACGGCCCCGTGCACGCAGAAGACCAGGGCGATGCTCGCCCGGGCCCGGCGCGGTGCGGTCAGCGGCTGCGGCGGTGGTGGTGCGGTGGTTCCGCTCATGGGGTGTTCCCTCCCGGTCGCGCGGTGGGCGCGACGTGCCCTGTGGGTGGCCCTGTCGGCAGTCAAGCAGCAGGTGGTGCGTCCGGCCCGCGCGGCGGGGACGGCCGTCCGACGGACGGGCCGACCGGCTGGCTGTCCGGACGGTTCGATAAATTATCAGGAAGGGACCCTGATAGAAACACTCTGGAAGGATGAGCTGCCATGACCACCGCGCGTACGGCCACGCCGAGCACCGCCCGGGCGATCAACGACCGGCTGGCGCTCAACCTCCTGCTCGAACAGGGCCCCCTGACCGCGACCGAGCTGCGCGACCTCACCGGCCTGTCCCGGCCGACCGTCGCCGACCTGCTCGAACGCCTCCAGCGCACCGGCCTGGTGGCCGTCGTCGGCGAGCGCGGCGAACAGCGGCGCGGCCCCAACGCCCGGCTCTACGCACTGGTCGCCTCCCGGGCCCACCTCGCCGCCTTCGACGTCCGCTCCGGCGGCGTCAGCCTGGTCGTCGCCGACCTGGCCGGGCGCAGCCTCGCCGTCGCCGAGGTCCCGGTCGAGGGCGACGGCGGGCCGGACACCGCCGGGGCGATCGTGGCCACCCTGCTGGAGGCCGCGCGCGGCGCCGGCGTCGAGCGGCTGCACACCGTCGCGGTCGGCGCCCCCGGGCTGGTCGACCCGGCCACCGGGAGGCTGCAGAGCACCGGCAAGCTCCCCGGCTGGCACGCCGAACTCCTCGCCGCGCTGCGGCAGCTGCCCGGCACCGAGGTGATCCTGGAGAACGAGGTCAACCTGGCCGGGCGGGCCGAGTACCGGGTCGGCGCCGCGCGCGACCGCGACACCTTCGTGCTGCTCTGGCTGGGCCACAGCGTCGGCGCCGCCGTGATCCTGGACGGGCGGCTGCGTCGGGGCTTCTCCGGCGGCACCGGCGAGATCTGCTTCCTGCCCGTCCCCGGCACCGTCGGCCTGCCCAGTGCCGACAGCTGCGAGGGCGGCTTCCACGGCCTGGTCGGCAGCGCCGCGATCTGCGCGCTGGCCCGCGTCCACGGGCTGCCTGCCGACCCGGCGGGGCACGCCGCCGCCGCCGAGGCCGCCGTACGGGCCGC
>NZ_JAHSQD010000279.1 GCF_020103755.1 Streptomyces sp. LS1784 | reverse complement strand
ACCGCAACCGCGGCCGCCGCACCGCCAACGCCGGCCCGGCCTTCCGGCTCGCGGCCGACGCCGCCCTGCCCCCCCGCCCTCGTCCACCCTGCAGCCGTCGAGAGCCAGGCCCGGGAGGTCGGCCCGGCCGAGGCAGGCGACGACACCGCAGAGGGCGACGCACCACCGGGCCATCGCGACGCCGCCCGCCTGTCCCGCACACTGTCCCACCTCCAGCGCAGCTCCGGCACGACCATCAGGGCCCTGTCGCAGGCGGCAGGGGTCTCCCCGTCGTTCGTCTGCCGCGTCCTGTCGGGGCACAAGATGCCGTCCTGGCCCATCACCCGCGCGATCGCCGAGGCCTGCGGCACGAACCCCGACGACCTGCGCATCCTCTGGCAGACCGCTCACGGAGCCCGCCCGCGGCCCCCCGCGATCCGCCGCAACGACAGCGAACTGTTCGCCGAAGCGCTCGCCACCCTGCGCTCGGCCCTGCGTGGCCTGCACCTCGCCGCCTTCAGCCCGCCCCGGCCCTGGTCTGCGAACGGGTCGACGGGCCCCTCAGCCCGCGAGACGTCACCGGCCTCCTCGGCGAGGAGACGGCTGCCACCTCCCTGCCCGACTGGCCCGTCATCGGCCAGGTCGTCGACGCCCTCAACGCCGATGCGGACATGGCGGCCCCTGTGGGAGCACGCCCAGGTCGCCCGGGACCCCTACTGGACCCCTGAAAGGTCGACGCTTCGGAGCGTCACCTGCGGCGCCGGCCCCGCACCCGAACGGCGTGCCCGGGATGCAGGCGAGCATCGACCGTGGTCGTATGCCACTGTCAGTGACATCGGTCCGGGCGTGTCCACGAGGAGTCCCCGGCTCTCCGACCATCCGGGGTGCGGCCAGTCACCGCCCGGATACTGACGAAGGCCCCCGACCGGTCATCACCGCCGTGTCGGGCAGACGAGGGTACCGGCCCAGGCTGCAGGTGGACACCACCGTGCTCGATCCGGGAGAGAGAACATGGGTGACGAGAGGGGTGCTGCCCTGGCAGACGGGCGGCATGACGAAGGGTGCCCCGCGGGTCTCCTTGCGCGACGGTCGATGCTTCAGGGCGCAGCCGCCGGCCTGGTCGGGGTGGCAGGCGGGAGCCTGCTGGGCAACCGGGAAGCCATCGCCCAGGAAGGGGACGGCAGCGACCGGACGACCGGGAGCCTGATTCCGTTTCACGGCTACCACCAGGCGGGGATCGCCACCCCGCCCCAGACCGTCGGCGCGTTCGCCTCCTTCGACGTGAAGGCCACGAACCGCGCGGAACTCACCGAGCTGTTCCGCGCGTTGACGGCCCGGGCCCGATCGCTGACCTCGGGACGTACGGATCCGGATGCGTCCGCGGACGCTCCGCCTGCGGACAACGGAATCCTGGGCCCCGGGGTTGTGCGGGACGATCTCACCATCACCCTTGGCGTCGGTGCGAGCCTGTTCGACACGCGCTACGGACTGCAGGCACGCAAGCCCGTCCAGCTCAAGCAGATGGAGCCGTTCCTGCACGACGACCTGGACCCCGAACTGTGCCACGGCGATCTGTTGCTACAGGTGTGTGCCGGTCACCGCGACAGCACCGTCCACGCGATGCTCGACATCCTGACCCACACCAAGGGCATGCTGAAGCAGCGGTGGAGCTTCCACTGCCAGCGCAATCCGCCCCGCCCGACCGGGACTCCGCGTGACTGGTTCGGGTTCAAGGACGGCATCGCCAACCCCGACACCACCAACACGGCCCAGTTGGACAAGGTGGTCTGGGTGCAGCCCAGCACCGACGAGCCGGCATGGGCGGCAGGCGGGACGTACCAGGTGCTGCGCATCGTCCACTTCTTCCTCGATGCCTGGCAGAAGGTGCCGGTCGCCCAGCAGGAGCGGGTCTTCGGCCGCCGAAAGATCAGCGGCGCTCCGCTGTACGCCGTCTCGGACGACGCGCCGGAAACGTTCGATCCCGTCTACACCAACGACCCGCAGGGACTGATCACCCCGCTGAACTGCCATGTCCGGCTCGCCAACCCGCAGACTCCGGAGACCGCATCGACCAGCACCATCCTGCGCCGCAGCTACGACTACGAGCGAAGTCCCAGCCTGGACGGCCAACCAGACCTCGGGCACCTGTTCTGCTGTTTCCAGCGCGAACTCGACACCTACGTCGCCATGCAGACCCGGCTGGAAGCCGAGGCGCTCGTGCCGTACATCAGTCCGCGCGGCGGAGGCTACTTCTTCGCCCTTCCAGGAGTGCGCGACGACCAGGACTACTTCGCCCGCGGGCTGCTGACCTGACCGCCGCCTCCGGGCCGGTCGTACGGCAGACGGTCCGGGCCGCGAACCGAAGTTCCGCGAAGTACCCAGGAGGCGAGATGCGTTTCCGAACCCCCTCTGGTTTCCGAGTCCCCACCAACCGCGACCTGGGCAGAAAGGCGGTCCGACCAGCGCTGGGGGCCGGCGTCGGGCTCCTGCTGGTCTCCGGTCTCCTCGCCGCACGGCTCATCCCGGCGTCCTCCCCGCCGTCCTCCGCCGCCCCACTTGCGGGTGCCGGAGGCCACGTGTACGTCACCAACCAGCTCGACAACACGGTCTCGGTGATCGACGCCGGCACCAACAAGGTCGTCGCGACCGTCCCGGCCGGCGACGCTCCCGAAGGCATCGCGATCACCCCCGACGGCAGGTACGCGTACATCGCCGACAACGGATCGGCCACGGTCTCGGTGCTCGACACCCGTACCAACGAGATCGCCACCACCGTGCCGGTCGGGCACAACCCCACTGGCGTCGGCCTGAGCCCGGACGGCGGCTACCTCTACGTTGCCAACGGCGGGTCGGACAGTGTCTCGGTGCTCGACACCCGAACCAACCAGGTGACCGCGACGGTCCCGGTCGGCGTCTCCCCGGTGCGCGTCGCCATCAGTCGCGACGGCGCCACGGCCTACGTCGCCAACAGCGGGTCCCACAGCGTGTCGGTCCTCGACACCCGGACGCGGCGCGTCGTCCGGAACCTGACCGCCGGACGCTCCCCGGTGGGCGTCGCCATCGCCCCGGACGGCGAATCGGCCTACGTGGCCAACGAGACGGCGGCAACCGTGTCCGTCGTGGGAGTCCGCGCGGGGGCGGTCACCGCCACGGTCCCGGTCGGCGAAGGCCCCTTCGACGTGGCGCTGGCACCTGACGGTTCCAGGGCCTATGCCGCCAATCTCGGCCCGGGCACGGTATCCGTGATCGACACCCACAGCCACCACGTCTCGGCGACCGTTGCCGTGGGCCCTCCGGGCACCGACCCGTTCAACCTGGCAGTCACCCCGGCCGCGGTCTACCTCACGAACCAGGGAGCGGGCACCCTTGCGGTCATCGACCCCAAGAGCCTCAAGGTCGCCGCAACCGTGACGGTCGGTACCAGCCCCTACGGCGTCGCGGTGAGTCCCTGACCGCGGCGTCGCCGCACGCAGCAGCCGGGTCGATCGGTGTCTCACCAGCACCGAGGCGGCCGGGCTCGTCGGCTGGTCGGTCGGCAGGTTCGACGTCACCGCCGAACGCCGCGGCCTCACCCCCGCCGCTACGACCGCAACGACGGTCGCCCTACTCGGCACCGACAGGCACGGATCCTGCGGACGGGGGTACAGCGGCTGCGGCCGGGAGCACCGGAAGCCAGGATCGATCCATGGCGATTCGGTTGGGATTCGGGCTGCCCCAGATGAAGTGGTACGACCTCGCGCACGCTCCGGCGGAGGCGGCACGAGCAGCGGAGCGGATCGGCTACGACAGCCTGTGGGTCTTCGAACGGGTGCTGTTCCCCGAACGTCCGCGGCAGGGCCTGTACGACGTGCCAGGACTGCCCTGGCCGGACTCCTACCGGTCGGTTGCCCATCCGCTGGTGGTCCTCTCACTCGCCGCCGCGGCAACCGAGCGGGCCCGGCTCGGCAGCAGTGTGCTGATCGCGCCCTTGCACGGTTCGTTTCAGCTCGCCCGCGCCCTGGCGACGCTGGATGCGGCGAGCGGCGGCCGCGTGGTCGCGGGACTGGGGACGGGCTGGTCGCTGGACGAGTACGCGGCCGCCGGGCTCGCCCCCTTCGAGGAGCGCGGAGCCGTGCTGGACGAACTGCTGGATGTCTGTGCGGCGGTGTGGGGCCCGGACCCCGTGTCGTACCAGGGCAGGCACACCGTGATCAACGAGGCCGAGGTCGGGCCGAAGCCCGCGCACCCCATCCCCGTCTACCTGGCGGCGTCCGGCGGCAATGCCCTGGACCGGGTGGCCCGCCGTGCCGACGGTTGGCTGCCGGCAGGCATGACACCCGGACAACTGGCCTCCCGGTGGCGTGAGATCACAGAGCGCGCCGCGTCGTACGGCCGCGATGCGAGCGCGCTTCGCATCTGCGCGAGGGCGAACATCCGGATCACCGAAGCCCCGGTCCGCGATGCCGAGCGGCAGCCCTTCGTCGGCACGGTCGAGCAGATCGTCCAGGACACGGCCGGCTATGCGGCCGCAGGGGCGGACGAGGTGCTGCTCGACCTCCAGGCGAACGCGCGGGATGTCGGCGAACTCGCCGATCTGGCAGCCCGGGTTCATGCGGAGGTCCGCAGCGCGGGGATCTGAGAAGCCGGCCCGATCGGGATTCACTCGGTGGATCCGGGCTCAGGGATCGTCCCTCGCCGTACGAATCTGTCGTAAAGCAAGGCCGCGAGGACGCGATCAGCTGGAAGAACAGGTTCGCGGCCTCGGATTCGAAAGGGATATAGCCGACTTCATCGGTCACGATCAGCGGGTAGCGGCCGAGCTTGACGAGTTCGTCCTGGAGGCGGCCGGCGTGGTGGGCGGCGGCCAGGCGGTCGACCCACTGGGCAGCGGTGGCGAAGGCGACCCTGTGTCCTGCCTGGCAGGCCCGGATGGCGAGTCCGGTGGCCAGGTGTGTCTTGCCCGTCCCGGGCGGGCCCAGAAAGATTGCGTTCTCCCGGGCGGCTATGAAGTCCAATGTTCCCAGATGGGCGAGCTGCTGGCGCGTCAGCCCGCGCAGGTGGGCGAGGTCGAGGTCCTCGAGGGTCTTGATGGCAGGGAAGCGGGCGGCACGGATGCGGCCCTCTCCGCCGTGACTGTCGCGGGCGGCGACCTCACGCTGCAGGCAGGCGACCAGGTATTCGGGGTGGGTCCAGGACTCGGCCTGGGCGCGTTCGGCCAGCCGTTCGGCGGCGTCCAGCAGGGCGGACTCGGCCAGTTGCTCCTCGGCGGTCGGGTGGAGCGGCGCTGTTGGTCAGGCCGCGATGTGGGAACCCGGCCGTTGGGCTGTCAGAGGCGCCGCGCGGCAAGGGCTCTCAACTTGTTGAACGGATCTCGGGGGCAGTTGCGGCCTGGCGATCGAGACCAGGTCTTTAAGCCGGGTGACTACGGGGCCATAGCATACGTAATGGGCGATCTCGGTCGGGTCGCTGACCGAGCGGCGGGCCAGAACCCAGTGCCCCACGCCGTCCTCCCACACCGGTCGGATCGCCACCCGGGCCCAGTCGCAGACCCGCTCGCCGTGGGAGCCCTTGCCGCCGGACAGGCGCTTCCAGGCCTGCCGCGGCAGCGTGGCGACCAACTCGTCGACCCGGACCTCACGCCACCCCACGGTGATCACGGTGTCGTTGACCCTGGTGGCCAGCACATACCCGACGCCGCGTTGCTCCAGCCAGACCCGCAGGCGCTTGACCTGCCCGTAGGCCTCGTCCGCGGTCACCCACGCGAACGGCACCCCGGCGTCGATCGCACGCTGCAGCATCCAGCGGAAGTGCTCGTTCTTCGTCGCGAACGGCACCTCGTCGGGCACGCCGGCCGCCCGGCAGCGCTCGCGGTCGTCCGTCCACGATGCCGGCAGGTACAGTTCCCGGTCGATCAACGCGCGGCCCTTCGCCGAGGCGTAGGCCAGGAACATGCCGATCCGGGAGTTATCCGTCCGCCCCGCAGTCCCCGTGTACTGGCGCTGGACCCCGGCCGACCGCGAGCCCTTCTTCAGGAAGCCGGTGTCGTCGCCGATCAGCACCGCGTTCTTGGCGCCGATGGTCTCCACGACGAAGTCCCGCACGTCGTCACGGACGGCGTCGGCGTTCCAGTCGGCCGAGTTCAGCAGCCGTTGCATCCCGTCCGGGCAGTCCTCGCCGGCTGAGCAGCGCCTCGTCGGCGTTCAGCTCGAACCACTCCCCGGTGCCCTCGGTCACGACGAACCACTGCCCGCCCGGGCCGTGGCCGTCGAGGAAGACCTCCAGCGTGGTTCTGTTCACGAGTTCTGGTTCTGGCTCGCTTTCCGCGGAAAGCGAGCCAGAACCCCTTCTGGCGATCAAAGCCACCAGCGCGAACTTCTCGTCCCCCGCGCGCACCTGGGCCGCGGTGATCCGGTCGCTGCGCACCTGCATGACCCCCGCAGACGCCGTGTCGGTGCGCACTGCCAGCCACACCTGCGGGCTCCTGCGGCTGGGCAGGCTCCCGAGTAGGGCGTGGGCGACGGCGGCCAGGCCCTCCCCGGTCGCCTCCGTGAGGTAGTCCCCGGTTCGCTCGTCGGCGCTGCGCGCCAGCCGGTCGGCCTGCGCCCGACGGTCGGTCCCGTTCGCACCGGTGCCTCATGGGTTTCCCCTTTCCTCTAGCAGCTGGCCGGACGTCGGCCGGGCAACCCAACCAGCCTGCCCGGGGTGGGCCTGCCGCATACCGGGACACCCGACAGGCTTGGTCTGTGGAGCGGCGGAAAGCGGGGACAAGCTGCGCGAGCCGGTGGACCGCCGCCTGACCCAGCAGTCCGCGCCCAGCCCCGCCCCGGCAACCGCGCCACCGGTCGCCGAGGGCACCGTCCCCACCGACCCCATGCTGCGTCGCCTGCCGATCACCGACGTCTCCGTCGCCCTGGACCACGGGCTGTTCGGCGACTTCTGGACGTTGGCCGGATGGACCATCAACCCCGACGTCTACCTCGTTCTGGGCGAGGGCCACCAGGTCGGCTGGGTCGAGCGCGGCCTGCCCGGCCTCGACGACCGGTGGGTGGCCGTGTACGAGAACTACTTCATCGGCGACCAGGCCGTCCAGGAAGCGATGCTCCACAACACACCCCCGAACAGGCCGCCCGCACCGTCCAGCTCGCCTACCTGCAGAACCTCTGACCGGCCCGCCAGGAGGCGGCGGGGGACCGCCCGAGACCAGGTGGCGGCGGCGGAACCGGGCGATGGAGCGGAAGTCCGGGGCTTGGTCGGCGGCCAGGAGGCGGAACGCGACGTCGTCGGCGCACTTGCGCTCGATCGCCCTCGAGGAGCGGATGCCGGTGGTGTAGCCGTAGATCAGCAGCCGCACCATCAGCCGCGGGTCGTAGGGCGGGTAGCCGCGCTTCTCAGCGTAGTCCGCCAGGACCGGTCCCAGGTCGAGTATCTCGTCGACCAGGTCCGCGACGAACCCGGCCAGGTGGCCCTCGGGCAGCCAGTCGTCCAGCGACGGCGGCAGCAGCAGGACCTGATGCGGGTCTTCCGAGTCAGGAATCTCGACCTGAGTCAGCTGTGCTGGTACCGGACGAGCGCGGGCGTGTCCTGCTCATGTACCAACCCTCGACGCGGGGTCCGACGAGGTCGGACGGCCAGCCGGCCGTCTCGACGGCGGCATCGTAGACGGCGTCACCGAACGCCACAATGGCCTGGTGCGGGTCCGCTGTCTCCCTGAGCTTGGCCCATGGCAGACGAACCAGACCGGCGTCGGGATGCCAGGCGGCGCCCTCAACACCCCAGGACCGGTCCCCGAGACCGTCCGGCTGGGGCCAGATGTACGCGTACATGCCGACGTTCGGCGCCTTGGCATCCCCGAAGGAGAATCCCACCGACACGTACGCGTCGAGCTGCGCGTTCTGCATGAACGGCGGCTGGTGGGGCGTCGGCACGGTGGGCTGCGCCCGGTAACGCGTGGCGGACAGGTCGAAGCCGCCCCACATCACACCGACCCGGGGGCGGTATCCCAGGAAGGGGGCCTGCCACGCCTCGAGCCCGTCAGCGGCGAGGTTCAATGCTGTCCAGATCAGCCGGGCCGCGTCGCCGTCCCAGGTACGTTCGACGTGATCGTCCTCGAAGCGCGGCGGGGCATCCGGAATCTCGCAGATCAACGAGCTGCGCGGTCGGTGTATGCCGAGCTCGTCTGCCGCATCGCAGAAGGACGCATAGAACATGGCGACTGATCCCTTGGACAATGGCACCGTCCGCGAGCCATTGTCGGCCTCGATGACCACGCCACCGTCGAGCAGGTTGTAGTGCACCGTGAAGGTCACGCCCCGCTGCCGAAGGGTTGGCGTACTGAGCCCCCGGGGGGTGACATCGAGGACGATGTTTCCCCAGCCGACTTCGAAGGGTTCGTCGAGGGTGTACTTGCCTGCGACCTGTATCACCCGGTTCACGTAGTCGACCATGGGCGCCAGGTCCTCATAGACCAGCATCGGCCATGCATTGACAGGTTCGCTCACAGAGAGTCTCCCAGCGTATCGATGGGATCAGCGGGAGGAGACGTCAGGTGCCGTGCCCGCTCCCCCATGCAGCGTCGGGCGGGCCTCGGACACCGAACTGCGATCCAGTACCCAATTCTCACACGCAGGTCAGGGTCCTGCCCGCTCGGTGGCGCCGGGCGTCCGACCGACATGCTGGGCCCAGGGCGCGCGGCGGCCGCGCCCACTACGAACCCCGCCCCACCGACCCGCGCCGCTGGGACCGGCAGGGCGACACCTCCTGACACCGCCCCGGACCAACCCCAGCGGCCCTGCTGGCCGCCCGCCGGGCAACCGCGGCCCCCGCACTTCCCGTGCCACGGCTTGCCCCGCTGGTCCGGTCGGCCCCCTCTACGCCGGCCGGGACCTGAAGGCCCTGGCCAAGTTCGTGATCAACGAGCCGGACGCCTACACCTGGCTGGACGGTCTTGTGACGCGCTGGGAGCCGCGCGGCGGCCTGGTCTTCGGCTGCCTGCTCGACCTCACGGGCCTGCCCTACGACGCCCAGTGGTGGTGGCAGTTTGCCGCCGGAGCAGGGAACCTCACTGCCGCCTACTGCCTCTACCTGCACCACATCCGGATGGGTGAGCTGCGCGACGCGGAGCACTGGTTCCACCAGGCCGCCCGCCTGGACGAAGACGCCCCGGCACCCCTGCCGCCCGCCATGCCGGACGTGCTCGGCTACCCGCACCTGGCCGCGCTCATGGCCCGGCCGATGCCCGACGCCACCGGCCTGCCGAGCCCAGACCACGCACTGCGCGAGGCCATCGACGGCCTGCCCGCCACCAACAACGAGATGTGCGGGCCGTTCAGCCTGCCCACCGGCGACATCGCCCACCAGCTCCAGGAACTGGCCGCCCACTGACCCGACCGGCCGGGCCCGCACCGCGCGGGCCCGGCCCCGCACCAAAAGCCAGGAGACCCTCATGCCCACCCACGCCCCCGCAATCCTCGCCCTGGCCACCAGGGCCGCCGGCTACCTGGCCACCCTCACCGTCCTCGCGCTCACCGCCATCGCCGCCCCCACCCCCGCCCGCCGACGCGAGGCCCGCACCCTCCTGGCCCTGCTGCTCAACCGCAAGCCCTGACCGTTGCCGCACTGGCGTAGCCGCGGGTGCGCGACCGGCCCGCGCACCCGCACGCTGGAAGCGGCCGGCCCGTCGTTCGAACCCCCGAGCGGACTGCGGGCCGGCCCCTGTTCAGGCCCACGGTGTCGGTGCCCGCTGGGATGCTTGCCGAAGCGTTGCCGTCCTGTTCGTCCGCTACAGCGGCTGGGCGCGTCGGAGGTTCAGCAGGGTGGGGTGTGTCCAGAGCGCACGGACCCGACGAATGCGACGCGCGCATTTTCCCTCGCCGAGAGCAGTATGGAGTCGTCGGGGCGGCTTTGGTGGCTGGCATCGAGCCGCCGGGTGGGACTGTGCAAGGAGGCGTAATGACGTCGAATGAGTCTTCGGCCCCAGAGTTCTCGGTG
Organism: Streptomyces sp. LS1784; assembly: GCF_020103755.1. Taxonomy (GTDB): domain Bacteria; phylum Actinomycetota; class Actinomycetes; order Streptomycetales; family Streptomycetaceae; genus Kitasatospora. The sequence continues at coordinate 814 of NZ_JAHSQD010000279.1, read as the reverse complement.
GAGGCCGAAGCGCGCACCGAGCTGCTGAGGGCGATCAGCGCGGAGACCCGCGCCCTGGACCGGTACAGCGGGCAGCACCACCGTGCTCTGGTGGAGCTGGCCCATGCGTACGCGCTGGTGACCGGCGGCATCGGGGCGCCGGCCACCTCCAGCCCGGAGCAGCGGCTGTAGCCGGGCCCGCAGGCAGTGCGGTGCCGCACTGCCCGGTGCCCGGTTTCGGCGGTCCGGGGAGCGAGCAGGGGTTGCTGAGCCGGGCGTTCGCGCGGCCGGCGGCGCCCGACCACGGCGGGTCCAGGCCGTAAAGTCGGCGGGTGTCGGGTGCCACCGCATCTGCGGCGGTCGGATCCGGAAACCATGAGCGAGGTAGGTATGACCACCACATTTGAGACGCGTGACGGCGTCGAGTCCACCATCGCCCTGCTGGAACGCGAGCTTCCCGCGCTCCAGGAGCAGCAGGAGCGTCTGGAGAGTGAGTTGAGCGCTGTCACCGGACGTCTGGAGGCGGTGCGGGCCGCTTTGGACAGTCTGCGCTCGCTGGCGGCGGCGCCCCTGCTCCATCCGGCGCCCGCCGTCCTGGCGGAGGCTGTCGAGGAGGCGCGCCCCGTGCCGGCCGAGCAGTTCGAGGCCGAGGTGCCGCGCGCCCGAACCGGCGGCGCGGCCAAGGCGCGTCCGGTCACCGGCAGGAAACGAGCGGAGGCGGACAAGCCCGTCCGGGCGAGGAAGACCGGCAAGGCGAAGCCGGCCCCGCAGGCTGCCGCAGCCCCGCAGGCATCCCGTACGGCGGACGCCGTCGTGAACTTCCTGGCCACGGCAG
>NZ_JAHSQD010000278.1 GCF_020103755.1 Streptomyces sp. LS1784 | reverse complement strand
CGCCCACCCGCGCGACCACGCCCTGGTCTCCGCCCGCCTCGCCGGCGCCCACGCCCTCGCCGGTCACGCCGATGCCGCCGCCACCCAGCTCGCCCGTCTGCCTCCGAACACCACCGGCCGCATCGCCCGCGAGCAGCGGCGGGCCGGGGAGTGGCTGCACCGGTGAACGTCCGGGCTCCGCAACCCCTGCCCGGACGCGGCAACGCCTGCCGGGCACGGCGACGGCCGGTCCGCCGCGAAAGCAGCGGGGCAGGCCACCACCTGCGGGAGTGGTGGCCGGCCCCGCCGGACCGGTTCGGCCGGCCCCTCGGCCCCTGCGGGTCGGCTCAGAGGCCGGCCGCCGCCGAGGCGACGGCCGCCGCGTACGTGCTCACCTGGGTGTAGACGCCCGGGTAGCCCGCGCGGGCGCAGCCGTTGCCCCAGCTGACGATGCCGACCTGGATCCAGCGGCCCGCCGCGTCCCGGCGGATCATCGGGCCGCCCGAGTCACCCTGGCAGGTGTCGACGCCGCCCTGGGCGACGTAGCCCGCGCAGAGCGAGCCGGCACTGTTCAGGCCCGGGTAGGCACCGGCGCAGGTGGCGTCGTCGACGAACGGCACGGTGGCCTTGAGCAGGTACCGCTGCTGGGCACCGCCCTCGCTCGCGGCGCCCCAGCCCATGATGGTGAAGGTGCCGTTGTCGTAGGCGGTGGAGGTGGCGATCGGCAGGGTGCTGACCAGGCTGCTGTTCACCGGCGAGGCCAGCTTGATCAGCGCCCAGTCGTCGCCGTTCTCGGCGCCGGTGAAGGCCGGCGACTGGTAGACGTACGAGGAGCGGACCTTGATCGCGGTGCCGCTGCGCAGGTCGACCGCCCCGAAGGTGGCGGTGATGCTGCTGTCCGGGCCGGTGCCGTCGACGCAGTGGGCGGCGGTGAGCACGATCTGCGAGGTGTAGAGCGCGCCGCCGCAGCCCATCGAGAGCCGCGCCATGAACGGGAACTCGCCCTGCGCCGCCCGCGCGCCGCCGACCACGCCGGGGGACGGTGCGGGCGATGCGGCGGCGGGCAGCACGAGCAGGCCGGCGCCGAGCACCAGACCGGCCAACAGGCTCATCAGTCTGCCGAGTTGACGCTTCATCGGACTCCTCCTTGACAGGTGGGGACCACCGAGAGTGGCCCGGCGGGCGCCGTGGCAGGAAGGACCGGGCCTTGCCGGTCGAAACTGGCAGGAACACGGCAATGCGGGGTTCCGGGCACGGAGGCCCTAGGGTGATCGCCCATGCGAGATCTTGTGGCGGGGACGAAGTACCTGATCGAGGGCCAGAAATGGGTGGGCCGGCACGGTCGCTGGTGGGGCTTCGGGATGCTGCCGGCCCTGCTCACGCTGGTCGGCTACGTCGTCGCGCTCGCCTTCCTCGGCGCCTGGTCCCTGGATCTCGCGGACTGGGTCACCCCGTTCGCCGACCACTGGTCGTCCCCCTGGCGGGGCCTGCTGCGCGACACGCTCGCGGCGCTCTTCTTCGGCGGCGGCCTGCTGCTCTCCCTGCTCACCTTCACCGCCGTCACCCTGCTGGTCGGACAGCCCTTCTACGAGGCGCTCTGCGCCAAGGTCGACGAGACCGAGGGCGGCGCGCCCACCCCGCCGGACACCTCGCTCTGGCGGGAGCTGCTGATCGCGGTGCGCGACAGCGTGTACGTGCTGGCGCGGGTGGCCGCGTTCGGCGTGGTGCTGTTCGCCTGCGGATTCATCCCGGTGGTCGGGCAGACGGTGGTCCCGGTGCTCGGGTTCCTGGTGTCCGGCTTCTTCCTGACCGTCGAGCTGACGGCCGTCGCCCTGCAGCGGCGCCGGGTGCCGCAGCCGGAGCGGATCCGGCTGCTGCGCGCCCGGCTCGGGCTGGCCCTGGGCTTCGGCACGCCGCTGGTGCTGGCCTTCCTGGTGCCGCTGGTCACGGTGTTCGCCATGCCGGGGGCCGTCGCCGGCGCCACCCTGCTGGCCCGCGACCTCGTCCCGACCGCACCGGAGGAGGAGGAGCAGGGCCCGGCCTCCGACTTCGCCGCCACCCCCGCGCGGCCCGTCCCGGGCAACCCGTACGCGACCCCCTGAGGCCGTCACCGTCCGGTCACGCTGCGCCGACCTCGCCCCCGCATGCGTGTGAGCCCGCCCACAGGGGGATCGCCATCCACGATCGCCGGTAGTGGACGGGCACCCCCGGACGCCCGCCCCGGCGCCGCCGAGGCGCCCCGGCCGGACCGCCCGCGGCCTCACCCCACCTGAAGAACACAGGCCACCACGGTTGCCGCCCTTTCGATCCGTCGCCGCCGCCCCAGCCTCGACCCCCAGTGCGCAATCCGGACAAATACCGCCAAGTCGACCATCGAGGCCCGCCGCGGCCGCCCCGCACCCACGATCCCGCGTAGTAGTGGACGCCTTTGCCACCCGCTCCCGGCCCTGCCAAGAATGGCCCGTCGCCAGGCAGCGCGGCCGGCCACCTCCGCCGCGCAGCCCGTCCGCCCCGCCGCTTCCGCCGGGGCGCCACGGTCGTCCAGGGCGGCCGCACGGGCCCCGCTCCCCCGGAGCCCACGCGATGCCCCCGCCCCGGTGCCACCGGCCCGGCCCCCGACGGAGAAGGATCGTCCGCTTCATGCAGCTCAGCCATGCCCGCCGCAACTCCCTGATCACCGGCGTCACCACCCTCGTGGTCGCGAGCGCCGCCACCGCCGCCCTCGCCATCCCGCAGGCAGGGCACACCACCGAGGCCGCCCCCGTGGCCGCCGTCTCGGTGGACGGCAAGCCGGTCGCCGGCCAGGGCCAGGCCGACACCGCTGCCGCTGCCGCCGCCGAGCAGGCCGCCCAGGAGGCCCAGGCCAAGGCCGAGGCGGACGCCGCCGCCCAGGCACAGGCCGAGGCCCAGGCCCAGGCGGACGCCAAGGCCAAGGCCGACGCCGAGGCCGCCTCCCGCTCCCAGGAGCGCCAGAACCTCACCGCCGCGCCGACCGGCTACTCCGGCACCCCGCAGCAGATCGCCGCGCAGATCGTGCCGGCCGGCCAGCTCCAGTGCTTCAGCAACATCGTGTTCCGCGAGAGCAGCTGGAACCCGCTCGCGGTCAACGCCTCCTCCGGCGCCTACGGCCTGGTCCAGGCCCTGCCCGGCTCCAAGATGGCCTCGGCGGGCGCCGACTGGCGCACCAACCCGGCCACCCAGATCAAGTGGGGCCTGAACTACATGAACACCCGCTACGGCAGCCCCTGCGCCGCCTGGTCGTTCTGGCAGGCCCACCACTGGTACTGAGCCGAACCCGTTCGGCCTCCCGGGCCCGCGACGCACCCCGCGTCGCGGGCCCGGCGCGCATCACCCCAGGTCGGTGGCGTGGACACGTCCGGAAGGCGGCGTGAAGATATGGCGCACGCTCGTACGATTTGCCACTGATTGCTCGGAATGACGGGCCGTCACGGCTTTGCCACGGTTCGCAGGCCCTCTTACGCTCCGGCGTCATGCCCTCACCCCTGATCAGCGTCGTGCTCCCCGCCTACGACCAGCACACCCAGCTCGCCGCCTGCCTAGACTCGCTGCTCGCGCAGTCCCTGGCCGACATCGAGGTGATCGTGGTCGCCGACCGCTCCCCGGAGACCGCGGGTGGGCTCGCCGACGCGTACGCGGCCCGCCACCCGCGGGTGTCCGTGCTGCACCTGAACGCGGCGGTCGGGATCGGGACGAGCCGCAACGCGGGGGCGGCGCGGGCGACCGGCGAGTACCTGCTGTTCCTGGACGCCGACCACCTGCTGCCCCGGGACGCGCTCCAGACGCTCGCCGACCGGCTCAGGCAGACCGGCCCGGTGGACGTGCTGCTGTTCGGCCACTCCCGCCGGCACCAGGACCGGGACTGGCCCGGCGGGGCCGAGGCGCTGCTCGCCGAGGCCGGCCCCGAGCCGTTCGCGCCCCTCGACCGGCCCGCGCTGTTCGGCGCGCCGCCGCTGATCTGGGACCGGCTGGTCCGTCGCGGCCACTGGACCGAACTGGGCCTGGCCTTCCCGCCCGGCCGCTACGAGGAGGTCCCGGTCGCGCACGCCGCGCTGCTCGGCGCCCGGAAGGCCGCCGTGCTGGCGCGCGAGTGCGTCCAGCTGCGCCGCCGGGAGACCGTCCACCCGGCGAGCGGCCCGGGCAGCAGCGTCTTCGACCTGTTCGAGCAGTACGAGCGCAGCTTCGCCCTGCTGGAGGACCAGCCGCACCTGTACGCGGTGCGCGACGCGCTGTTCGTCCGGATGATCCGGCACTACCTGTTCGTCTTCGACCTGGCGGGCTGCGTCACCCGCGCCGAGCGGCCGCAGTTCTTCCACCGCGCCGCCGAGCACCACCGCCGCTTCCAGCCGCCCGGCCACCGCCGGCCGGGCGGCCGCGAGGGTGTCAAGTTCTCGCTGCTGGCGGGCGGTGCCTACCCGGCCTTCGAGGTGGCCAAGCTCTCCCACATCGCGCGCAGCACGCTCACCGGGCGGAAGTAGCGCAAGCCGCCCGCCTCGGGCGGGCGCGGCAGGCATCGGGGAAGGCCGGATCCGCGGCCGCGGGTTCGTCGATCACGGCCGTTGAGGGTGTCACGTGACACCGCCGGGCCGCGAGCCTGCGATCATCGGCGGAGCCGTCGCCGCACCGCCCGGGAGGTCCCTGGTGAGCCGTCCGTCCGCCGTCCCCGGAGCCGAGTTGGCCCGCGAGCTGGCCGCCGTGCTGCGCGGCGAGGTCCGCTTCGGCGCCGCCGAGCGCACCGTCTACAGCCAGGACGCCTCCAACTACCGGCAGTTGCCGCTCGGTGTGGTCAAGCCCGCCGACCTCGACGACGTGCGCACCGCGCTGGCGCTCTGCCGCGCCCACCGGGTGCCGGTGGTGGCGCGCGGGGCCGGGACCAGCATCGGCGGGCAGGCGATCGGCCCGGGTGCGGTGGTGCTGGACTTCCGCCGCCACCTCGGCGCGGTACTGGAGCTCGACCCGGAGGCCCGCACCGCGCGCGTCGAGCCCGGCACCGTGCTGGACGACCTCCAGCGCGCCGCCAGGCCGTACGGGCTGCGCTTCGGCCCCGACCCGTCCACGCACAGCCGCTGCACCCTCGGCGGCATGATCGGCAACGACTCCTGCGGCTCGCACTCGCTCGCCTGGGGGCGCACCGCCGACAACGTCGAGCGGCTGGAGCTGCTGCTCGCGGACGGCACCGAGCTGACCGTCGGCGGGCGGCTCACCTCCCGGGAGCGCGCCGCGCTCGCCGCGCGGCCCGGTCGGGTCGGTCAACTCCACACCGATCTCCAGGAGTTCACCGACCGCAATCTCGCCGTCATCCGGCAGGGCATGCCGCAGCTTCCCCGCCGCACCTCCGGCTACCCGCTGGACGCGCTGCTGCCCGAGCACGGCCACGACCTGGCCCGGGCGCTCACCGGCACCGAGGGCACCTGCGCGCTGCTGCTCGGCGCCACCGTGCGCCTGGTCGAGGACCCGCCCGCCCGGGCCCTGGTGGTGGCCGGCTACCCCGACGAGGGCGCCGCCGCCGACGCCGTCCCGGCGCTGCTGCCGTACGGCCCGCTGACCGCCGAGGGCATGGCGGCCGACCTGATCGCCGCGCTGCTCGCCGCCGGGCCCCGCCCGCCGGCGCTGGACCGACTGCCCGACGGCGAGTGCTGGCTGTTCCTGGAGACCGGCGGCGACACCCCGTTGGCCGCCTACCAGGCCGCCCGCCGGCTCGCCGACGCGGTGCGCCGCGAGCGCTCGGCCACCGTCGCGCTGGTCACCGACCCGGTCGAGCAGCGCCAGCTGTGGGCCGTCCGGGAGTCGGGCGCGGGGATCGTCACCCGGCTGCCCGGGGGCGGCCAGGCCTGGCCCGGCTGGGAGGACTCCGCCGTCCCGCCCGAGCGACTCGGCGACTACCTGCGGGACCTGCGCGCCCTGCTGCGCCGGCACAGCCTGCACGGCGTCCCGTACGGGCACTTCGGCGACGGCTGCGTGCACCTGCGGATCGACTTCCCGCTGGACGAGCCCCAAGGGGTGCTGGTCTTCCGGGAGTTCCTGGAGCAGGCGGCCGATCTGGCGGTCTCGTACGGCGGTTCGCTCTCCGGCGAGCACGGCGACGGACAGGCTCGGGCCGAGCTGCTGCCGCGCATGTACCCGCCCGACGTCATCGACCTCTTCGGCCGGTTCAAGCGGATCTGGGACCCGGAGAACCTGCTCAACCCCGGTGCCATGGTCGATCCCCGCCCGCTCGACGCCGACCTGCGGTTCATCACCGCCCCGCGCGGCACGCTGCCGCTGGCGCTCCCGTACGAGCGGGACGGCGGCAGCCTGGTCGAGGCGGTGCACCGCTGCGTGGGCGTCGCCAAGTGCGTGGCCCCGGGCAGCGGGGTGATGTGCCCGAGCTACCTGGCCACCGGCGAGGAGCGGCATTCCACCCGGGGGCGGGCCCGGCTGCTCGCCGAGATGCTGCGGGGGATGGGGACACCTCCCGGCCGCCGGGCCGACGGCGCGATCCCGGACGGCTGGCGCTCGGAGGAGGTCCGGGAGGCGCTGGACCTCTGCCTGAGCTGCAAGGGCTGCGCGAGCGACTGCCCGGTCCACGTCGACATGGCGACCTACAAGTCCGAGTTCCTGTACCAGCACTACCGGCACCGGCCGCGCCCCCTCGCCCACTACTCGATGGGCTGGCTGCCGCTCTGGCTGCGGGCCGTCGCGCTCGCGCCCGGGGCCGCCAACACGCTCGCCCGCTCCCGGGCCGGCGGGCTGCTCAAACGGCTCGGCGGGATCGACCGGCGCCGGGTGCTGCCGGTCTTCCCGCCCGAGACCTTCACCGCCTGGTACCGGCGACACCGCGCCGTGCACCCGGCCCCGGCGGGCGCCCGGCCGGTGCTGCTGTGGCCGGACACCTTCTCCGACCGCCTCCAGCCGAACGTGCTGCGTTCGGCCGTCGAGGTGCTGGAGCACCTGGGCTTCGACGTCCGGCTGCCCTCCGGCCCGGTGTGCTGCGGTCTCACCTGGTACTCGACCGGCCAACTCGGCACCGCCCGAAGGGTGTTGCGCCGCAGCCTGCGGGTGCTCGACGCGGACGGGCGGGCGGCCGACGGGCCCGCGGCCGACACCCCCGTGGTCGGCCTGGACCCTAGCTGCACCGCGACCCTGCGCGAGGACCTGCCCCGGCTGCTCGGCACCGAGGGCCGCCCGCTCGCCGGCCGCATCCGCACCTTCGCCGAGTTCCTCGACGAGTACGCCCCGGACGCCCCGCTCCCCCGGATCCGGCTGGACGCCGTCACCCAGACCCACTGCCACCAGCACGCGGTGCTCGGCAGCGCCGCCGACCGCCGGGTGGAGGCACGGCTCGACCTGAACAACCGGGTGCTGGACTCCGGCTGCTGCGGCCTGGCGGGAAACTTCGGCTTCGAGCGGGGACACTTCGAGGTGTCCGAGGCCATCGCGGAGCGGGTGCTGCTTCCCGCGGTCCGGGCCGCCGGGCCGGAGACGGTGGTACTGGCGGACGGCTTCAGCTGCCGCACCCAGATCGCCCAACTCGCCGACGGGCGGCAGTCCCTGCACCTGGCGGAGCTGATCGCCCGGGAGCTGCGGGGCCGGCCCTAGCCGTGCGCGGCGAGGAAGGCCCCGGCGTGCGCCGCGGCCTCCTCGCGGGTCCGGTGGCCGGCGGCCGCCTCACCGCGTTCCCCGTCCGCGCCGGTGGCCGTCCAGCGCCAGCCGCCGGAGGCCTCGTCCTCAGCCAACTCGGCGGTGCCACCGAACAGTTCGAGCGACCCGGGCCGCGCCGCCGGGCGGCTGACGGCCTCCGGCCACTTCTTCCGGGCACCCTGCCGGGTGATGCCCCAGGCGGCGCCGAGCTGCTCGTAGCTGGCGCCGTAGGAGCCCGCGGTGGCGGCCGCGACCGCGGCGAGCCGCTTGACCTCGGCGTCGACCAGCTTCCAGGCGGACAGTACGGAGAGGGCGACCTCGACCGGCTCGGCGTCCCACATCCGTTCCGCGGGCAGGCCGGTCGCGCGGGCGCGCACGGCGGCGGCGAGGGGGTCGAGCGCGTCGAGGAGGGCCTTGGCCAGCTCGGCCTGCTCCTCGTGGGGGATCTCCACGGTCGTCATGCCGACAACCATAGTTGCCGAATCCGCTCTCGACAACCAAAGTTACCGACGGAACCGGTCCAAGGGGTTCGGATCCCGCCGCTCCGGGGCGAACGGAATCCCCGAGGAGACCGCCCGGAAGCCGACCACCAGCGCCTCCCCCAGGAAGCCCACGCCGATCGACAGCTGGACCGGCCGGGCGTCCGGGGCCAGGCCGAAGCGGGCGGCGAGCATGGCGAAGCCGGCCATCACACCCAACGACAGCGCCGCGACCAGGAAGGTCCGCCCCGTGTAGCGCTGCCACAGCACGCCCTCCCGCTCGTAGACCCGGATGGTGGCGCCGCGCACCGCCCCCAGCGCGACGCCGAGCGCGGCGCCCGCCGCGATCCAGCCGTAGTCGGCCGCGCCGAGGCCGTGCCGCTGCGCGAGCGCCCACACGCCGAGGCCGGTGAGCACCACCGGCGGCGCGAAGAGGTCCCGGGCGTTGAGCGGTTCGCCGCGCAGCCGCCGGATCACCACCACCACGACCACGACGGCGATCAGTCCCCCGTGCACCCAGCCGCTCACGCCCACTCCCCCAATTTTTGTAGCTCGACCGTGCTAAATCAGCAATTTAGCTCACCCGTGCTATAACGGCAACATGCCGAAGATCGTCGACCCCGCCGAACGCCGCCAGGCCGTCGCCGACGCCGTCCTGCGCGTCGCGGCCCGGGAAGGCCTGGAGCACGCCTCACTGCGCAACGTCGCCGAGGAGGCCGGACTGGCCATCGGCTCGGTGCGGCACTACTTCGCCGGCAGCTCGGAGCTGATGATCTTCGCGATGCGTGAGCTGGCCCACCGGATCGAGGCCCGCGTCCGCGTCCACGCCGCCGCCCTGCTCGACCCGGCCGCCGCCGGCACCGACCGCCGCGAGCGGACCGTCCGGCTGCTCGCCGAGACCCTCCCGCTGGACGCCGGACGGCGGGAGGAGTCCGCGCTCTGGCTCTCCTTCGTCACCGCCGCCCGGACCCGGCCCGACCTGCGGCCCCGCGCCGCCGAGATGCAGGCCGGACTGGACGACCTGGTCCGACGCGTCCTCGCCGAGTCCGAACGCTCCGGCGGCCTGGCCCCCGGCCTCGACCTCGACGTCGAGACCCGCAGGCTCTCCGCCCTGCTGGACGGCCTCACCCTCCAGGCCGTCCAGCACCCCGACCTGGTCGGCCCGGACGAACTGCACGCGGTACTGCGCCGCCACCTCGACACCTTGGCCGCGCCGACCTCCTGACACCGCGCCGGCACCCCGGCACAATGGCGCGATGACCCTCACCACCACCGAGGCGGACAAGCTCCTGACCGACCACTTCGCCCCCTGGGTGCAGGCCCTGGGCCTGTCGACCGCCGAGACCGGCGAGCGCCACGCCGTCCTGCGCCTGCCCTGGTCCGACCGGCTCGCCCGCGAGGGCGGCGGGCTGTCCGGCCAGGCGCTGATGGCCGCCGCCGACACGGCCTGCGTGATCGCCGTCGCGTCGGCCCGCGGCGGCTTCGGCCCGATGACCACCGTCCAGCAGTCCACCACCTTCCAGCGCGCGGTCCTCGCCCAGGACGTGCTGGTGCACGCCCGGATCACCAAGCTCGGCCGCCGGATCGCCTTCCTCGACATCGCCCTCACCCCCGAGGGCGCCGAGGACCCCGCCGCCCACGCCACCGCCGTCTACGCCCTGGGGTGACCTGACCGCCCGCCCCCGGATTCCGTCCCCGGTGTCACACCAGCGCGCCCGCAGGTGTCTTGATGCCAGTACCAAGTCATCGGACACAGTGGAGCGGAAACATGAGCAAGGTCTGGTTCGTCACCGGTTCGTCCCGCGGCCTCGGCCGCGCCTTCGCCGAGGCGGCGCTGTCCCGTGGCGACCGGGTCGCCGCGACCGCCCGGAACGTCGAGAACCTCGCCGCCCTGGTCGCCGCCCACGGGGACGCGGTGCTCCCGCTCCCGCTGGACGTGACCGACCGCGCCGCCGTCGGCCGCAGTGTGCGGCAGGCACACGCGCGCTTCGGCCGGCTCGACGTGATCGTGAACAACGCCGGCTACGGCCTGTCCGGCGCCGTCGAGGAGCTCTCCGAGGAACAGCTGCGCGACCAGCTGGACACCAACCTGTTCGGCCCGCTGCGGGTCGTCCAGGCCGCGCTGCCCCTGCTGCGCGCGCAGGGCTCCGGGCACATCGTCCAGATCTCCTCGGTCGCCGGCGTCGCCGCGTTCCCGCTCGGCGGCGGGTACTGCGCCTCCAAGTGGGCCCTGGAGGGCCTGAGCGAGGCGCTCGCCCAGGAGGTCGCCGGGTTCGGCGTCAAGGTGACCGTGGTCGAGCCCGGCAGCTACGCCACCGACGCGACCGCCTCCGCCGTGCGCGCCGGGGCCGACCCGCACTACGACGGGCTGCGCGACGCCTTCGCCGCCTACGCGCAGTCGCTCGACCTCGGCGACCCGGCCGCGGCGGGCCGCGCCCTGCTCCGGCTCGTCGACGCCGAACAGCCGCCGCTGCGGGTGTTCTTCGGCACCCAGGGCCACCCGATGGTCCAGCAGGTCTACGCCGACCGCCTCACCACCTGGGCCGCATGGGCGGAACTCTCGGTCGAGGCACACGGCCCCACCGTCCCGGCGCCCTGACCGGCACGCCCGCGGCCCCGCCCTTCCTCGGGCGGGGCCGCGGCCCGCGTGCGGTGCCGGCCCTGGGCGC
>NZ_JAHSQD010000277.1 GCF_020103755.1 Streptomyces sp. LS1784 | reverse complement strand
GGCGGCGGTGCGAGGCTGCGCCGCCCACGCCTGCCCGCCACCGCTCGCGGCGGTCAGCGCGGTGCCGGCGACGGCGAGTCCGGCGGCCGTCAGGAACCGGCGTCGGCCGAGTTGTCCGTCGGTGGTGGTGGTCCGGTGGGGTCTGAAGCTGTCCTCCATCACTGCCTCCCTGTCAAAGTCACCTGCTGGTCCAGCAGTTGACCGAAAAGGTAAAACTGGCCAAGCGCTCGGTCAATACTTTGCGCAGGCACCGTGCCCGATGCGCCCCTGCCGGGCTCCCCCAGTCGTTACAGTGACGGCCATGGCGACACAGGCGACAGGCACGGCCGCACGAACGGCCTCCGGAGCGGGCGGCCCCGGCCGGGCACGCGCTTCCGCCAAGGGCGAGCAGACCCGGGCCCGGCTGATCGCAGCGGCCCGCACCCTGCTCGCGGGCGACGGCGCCGGGCGGTTCACCACCCGCAACGTGGCCGCGCTGTGCGGGGTCTCGCACGGGATGTGCCATTACCACTTCGCGGACCGCACCGACCTGATCGTCGCGGTCGTGGCGGACATCCGGCCCGAGTGGATCACACCGCTGGAGGAGGCGGTCGCCGGCCCCGGCGCCTACGCCGAGCGCGCCGAGCGGGTCCTGACGCTGCTCACCCGGCCCGAGAGCCCCGACCTGGCCCGGCTCCACGCCGCCCTGCACTGGCTCGCCCTCAACGACGAACGCGTCCGAGCGAGCCTGGAGGCCGAGTACGCGCGCTGGCGGGCCTCCTTCGTACAGCTGTTCCGGTGTCTGGTGGACGAACGCGGCGACGGCGCCGACCCGGTCCCCCTCGGGGAGGCCTTCGCCGCCGCCGTGGACGGGCTCGCCGCCATCGGGTCGCTCGACGGGACGGTGGACGCCGAGCGGGTGCTGCGGACCCTGCTGGACTCGCTGTCATCCGCCGCCCGGCCGTCCGGCGCCTGACGGTCCGCGGCCCGACCGCGCGCCGCCCGACCGTCCGCCGCCCGGCCGGTCACGGGGTGGAGCCGGGCGCGACGGGCTGTTGCTGGGTGGCGCAGTGGATCCCGCCGCCGCCCGCGGCGATGTGGTTGATGCCGACCTGGGTGACCTTGCGGCCGGGGTGGAGGCCACCGATGATCCCGGCTGCCCGGTCGTCGGTGGCCTGGTCCCCGAAGCGCGGAACGATGACGCCGCCGTTGCAGACGTAGTAGTTGATGTACGTGGCCAGGAAGTCCTTGCCCGCGCCCGGGATCCGGCCGATGTCGGGCTCGGGGAGGTCGACCACCGTGAGCGTGCGGCCCTTGGCGTCGGTCTCCGACTGGAGCACCCGCAGCGCCTGCGCGGAGGCGGTGGTCCACACGTCCGGCGGGGCGTCGGCGGTGGGACGGTGCAGGAGCACGGTGCCCGGCTCGGCGAAACGGGCGAGCGCGTCGACGTGACTGTCGGTGATGTCCTGCCCGGCGACGCCCTGGAACCAGATCACCTTCTCGACGCCGAGCAGTTCCTTGAGGCTCTCCTCGATCTGGTCGCGGGACTTGCCGGGGTTGCGGTTGCCGTTGACCCAGGAGCTCTCGGTGGCCATCAGCGTGCCCTCGCCGTCCACCTCGATGCCGCCGCCCTCACCGGTGATCGGCGCCTGGATGCGGGTGATGCGGTAGTGGTCGAGGAGGTTGCGGGCGACCTGGCTGTCGTTGGTGTGGGTCTGCTTGTCGCCCCAGCCGTTGAAGTTGAAATCGACCCCGGCGAGCCCCTGCGGGCCGGTGACGAAGGTCGGGCCGGTGTCCCGGGCCCACAGGTCGTCGACCATCAGTTCGAGCACCTCGACCGAGGAGCCGCAGGCCTGCCGGGCCTGGTCGGCCTGGTCCGGGCGGGCCAGCAGGACGACCGGCTCGAAGCCGGCGATCGCCTGGGCCAGCCCCGCGATGTCCTGTCGGACGCCGGGCAGTTGGTCGCCCCACACCTCCTCCAGCGCCGGCCAGGCCATGAAGGTGCGGGTGTGCGGGTCGGATTCGGCCGGCATGGCCCACTCGCCCGCCGCCGGGCTTCCGGACGGGGCCGCGCCCGAGGCCGTACCGCCCGGGCCGGGCTGCGACTCCGCTCCGCTGCCGGAGGAGCAGCCACCGGCCAGGGCCAGCGCGGCGAGCGCGGCCCCGGACTGCAGGATCGAGCGGCGGGACGGCCGGGGGTGAGCCATGGAGCCTCGTTCCGGTTGGTGTCGGGTTCGGCTCCGCAGGCTACTGACAGGACGGTCAGGATCCGGCGCGGCACGCATCCGCCGTTCGGGGAATCCGCCGTTCGGAGGCCTCCGCCCTCACGCGCCGTCGGGCGTCGCCTCCCGTTCACGGCGCAGCCGGTGCTCGGTGCGGATGCCGGACCAGGCGGTGCAGGCCAGGCTCGCGGCGATGATCCCCTCGGCCCAGAAGAACGCCACGTAGTCGATGAGCGAGCCGATCGGCGGCGCTCCGGGCGCGGCGTTGCGCATGCCGATCAGGGCGAACAGGCTCGCCGCCATCCAGCCCAGGGAGGGCCAGACCAGGCCCTCGCGCTTGCGGTAGAGCACCTCGGCGGCGCCGAGGACGGCCAGGGCGATGGCCCACATCGCGGCGATCATGAACCAGGACAGGATGAAGGTGCTGCGCGAGCGGGTGATCCCGGTGTCCAGCGTCACGGCGCCGGCGGCGGTGGCCGTGGCCTGCGGGCGCATGACGAAGAACGGGTCGGTGTCGGTGAGGACCAGGCCGACCGGCACGGCCGTGCCCCCGCTGGTGGCGCTGAAGGCCGCCTCGGCGCGGTAGCGGTCGAAGGGGTAGTCCGTCTTGGTGCCGTCGTACATCCCCACCTGCACCAGCTGGGACGCGGCGGCCTCGCCCTCGGCGGCCCGGATGGTCACCCTGGGGGCGCCGGTGACGGTGATCTCGACGGGGCGGGCGAAGGCCTGGGAGTTCGGCCCGGCGGCGAACCGGCCGTGCGGGACGGGGGTGACGTAGAGCGTCAGCTGCTGGGCCGTCGGGTCGACGTCCTGTGCGGTGACATCCAGTTCGATCCAGTCGGCGGCCGCGGGGACGGCCAGTTCCCGGGTCTGCTCCCGGGTGTTGCGCTCGTTGAGGTACAGCCCGATGCCGCCCCCGCAGAGGGCGACGACCAGGGCCAGGACGGCGGCGAACCGCCAACGGCGGCGGGGGGCCCGGTGCACGGCCGGCTCGGTCGCGGGGGTGTCTTCGGTGGTGACCTGCACGGTCGTCCTTCCTGCGGCGGGCAGCCGGGCGGGCGGGTTCGCCGCCGGCCCGGCGCGGCCCGCCGGTGGTGCTCGGTCGCCCCGGACGGGCAGGTCCCACCACCTGCCGGGCCGGGGCCGTCTTACAGGGCGCGGCGCGCGGCGGCGATCCGGTCGGGATCCCAGCCGGGCCGGGGGACGGACTCCAGCAGCAGCCGGGTGTAGGCGTGCTGCGGGGAGTCGAGGACCTCGGCGGTGGGGCCGGATTCGACGATCGCTCCGTGGCGCATCACGACGACCTCGTCGGTGACGCAGCGGACGACGCCGAGGTCGTGGGTGATGAACAGGTAGCCGACGCCGGTCTGTTCGCGGATGTCCGCGAGCAGGTTGAGGACCTGCGCCTGCACGGAGACGTCCAGTGCGGCGACCGCCTCGTCCAGCACCAGCACGGCCGGCTGGACGGCCAACGCCCGTGCGATGGCGACGCGTTGGCGCTGGCCGCCGGAGAGCTGCCGGGGCAGCGCGTCGGCCGCCCTGGTGCCGAGGCCGACCTGGTCGAGGAGTTCGCGGATCCGGGCCGCGTGGTCGGCGCCGGGGAAGTGCAGGCGCAGGGTCTCCCGGAGCACGGCCTCGACGCTGGTGCGCGGGTCGAGCGAGAGGTACGGGTCCTGGAAGACCATCTGGACCTCGCGGGCGCGCTCCAGCCGCTCGGTCCTGCCCCGCGCCCGTCCGGTGCGGGACCGGCCGCGGACCAGCACCGCGCCCTCGTCGGCCTGTTCGAGGCCGACGATGATCCGGGCGGTGGTGGTCTTGCCGGAGCCGGACTCGCCCACGATGCCGAGCGATCCGCCGGCGGCGAGGGTGAAGGAGACGTCGTCCACCGCCCGCACGGAGCCGAAGGTCCGGCGCAGCCCGGTGACCTCCAGTACGGTCTCAGGCATCGGCGAGGCTCCCTCGAAGCGGGTGGTGGCAGGCGACCGGGTGCGGCGCGGGGGTCTGCTCGCGGCACAGGTCGGTCGCGTACCGGCAGCGGTCGGCGAACGCGCAGCCGGTCAACTCCTGTCGCAGGTCCGGTGGTTGGCCGTCGATGGCGGCGAGCCGGCCGGGCCGGGCGTCCAGCCGGGGGGTGGCGGCGAGCAGCGCGGCGGTGTACGGGTGACGGGGCCGCTCGAACAGTTCCGCGGCGGGGCCGCTCTCGACGATCCGCCCGGCGTACATCACGTGGACCCGGTCGCTGATGGCGGCGGCGAGCCCGAGGTCGTGGGTGACGAACAGCAGGCCGGTGCCGAAGCGTTCGCGCAGCCGGCCGAGGAGCGCGATGACCTCGGCCTGGCTGGTCACGTCGAGCGCGGTGGTGGGCTCGTCGGCGAGCAGCAGGACCGGGTCGCCCATCAGCGCGGCGGCGATCATGACGCGTTGGAGCATGCCGCCGGACAGCTGCCCGGGGTAGCGGCGCAGCAGTTCCGGCCCGAGGCCGACGGCGTCGAGGAGTTCGACCGCGCGCCGCTCGGCGTCGGCCGCGCCCGTCCGGCCGCCGAGCCGGACGCCCTCGGTGAGGAAGTCGCCGATGCGGCGCAGCGGGTTGATGGCGGCGCGGGGGTCCTGGAAGATCATCGCGGCCCGGCCGGTGCGCAGCGCGCGCAGCCGGTCGGGGCCCATCGTCAGGACGTCCTCGCCGTCGACCAGGACGCTGCCCTCGGCGGTGGCGCCGGGCGGCAGCAGGCCGAGGGCGCTGCGGGAGGTGAGGGTCTTGCCGGAGCCGGACTCGCCGACCAGGGCGACGGTCTCCCCCGGGCCCACGGTGAGGTCGACCCCGTCGAGGACGGGCCGGGCGGTGCCGGGCAGCCGCAGCCGCAGGCCCCGGACGTCGAGGGCGCGCACGGGGCCCTCCGGGTTCGTGTGCTCCGCTGGGTTCACGGGGTCCTCCGGGCGACGCGGTCGGCCCAGCGCTCGCCGACGACGTTGAAGGCGACGACGGTGAGCACGATCAGGACGCAGGGCAGGATCGCGGAGAGCGGGTAGCCGTGCTGGATCGCGGTCTGGCCGTCGAAGACCATCCGCCCCCAGTCCGGGGTGAGCGCGGGGACGCCGAGTCCGAGGAAGGACAGGCCGGCCAGGTCCATGAGGGCGTATCCGAAGTTGATGGTGGACTGGGCGAGGACGATCGGGGCGATGTTGGGCAGGACGTGCCGCAGGCAGATCTGCGCGGCGGAGTGGCCCTGCACCCGGTAGGCGCTGACGTAGGGCCGCATCCGTTCGGCCAGCACCAGGGAGCGGGTCAGCCGCGAGACGTACGGCAGGTAGGCGACCGCGAGGGCCAGGACGGGGGCGAGCAGGCCCTCCCCGTACACCGAGACGATCAGGATGGCGAGCAGCATGCCGGGGAAGGCGAAGACCAGTTCGGTGCTGCGGGAGAGGACGGAGTCGAGCCAGCCGCCGCGCCAGCCGGCGACCAGGCCGACCAGGACGCCGGCGACGGTGGAGAAGGCGACCACGCCGAGCGGGCCGAGCAGGGAGGTGCGGGCGCCGAGCAGCAGCCGGGACAGGGTGTCCCGGCCGGCGGCGTCGACGCCGAGCAGGTGGTCGGCCGAGGGGCCGGCCAGGGCGTTGCCGAGGTCGACGCCGTTCGGGTCGCTCGGGGCGATCCACGGTGCGACCAGGGCGGCGAGCACCACCAGGGCGACGATGCCCAGGCAGAGCAGGTGGAGCGGGGCGCGGGCGGCCTTGAGGCGGCCGAGGCCGGGCCTGCGGGTGAGGGCGACGGTCATGCGCCGGACCTCCTCGAACCGAGGGTGACCCGGGGGTCGACCAGGGGGTGGAGCAGGTCGACGATCAGGTTCACCGTCATGAACAGGGCGACGATGATCAGGGAGATGGCCTGGACGGTCGGGAAGTCCTTGGTGGTGGTGGACAGTTCGAGGAGCTGGCCGATGCCGCCGATGCTGAAGGCGGACTCCACCAGGATCGTGCAGACCAGCAGGGTGGAGACGATCAGGCCGCCGGTGGTCAGCACGGTGCCCAGCGAGTTGCGGAACACGTGGCGGCGGATCACCTCGCGCTCGGGCACGCCGCGGCTGCGGGCCACGGCGACGTGCTCGCCGTCCAGCGCCTCCAGCATCGCCGAGCGGGTCACCCGGGCGAGCATCCCGATCAGGTACAGCGCGAGGGCGATCGACGGCAGGGTGAGGTGCCACAGCAGGTCGAGGAAGCCGTCACCGGTGCCACTGGTCGGGAACCAGCCCAGCCGGACCGCGAACAGGCCCTGCAGCAGGACCGCCGCGACGAACGAGGGGGTGCCGACGGCGAGCGTGGTGGAGACCAGGATCGCCGAGTCGGTCCCGCCGCCGCGCACCGCGCCGATCCAGCCGAGCACCAGGCCTATGACGACGACCACCAGCAGGGCCATGGCCACCAGCGTCAGGGTCGCCGGCAGCCGGTCGGCGAGCAGCCGGGAGACGTCCGTGCGGTAGGTCAGGGAGCGTCCGAAGTCGCCCTGCAGCACCTGGCCGAGCCAGCGGAGGTAGCGGACCAGGAAGGGGTCGTCCAGGTGGTACTGGTCGTTGATCGCCTGCAGGGCGGCCGGGGAGGCCGACCGTCCGGACAGCAGGAAACTCGCCGGGTTGCCGGGCGCCAGGTACATCGCGCCGAAGACCACGAAGGACGCGCCGAGCAGGGTGGCGGCCATCTCGACCAGCCGTCGGACGGCGAATCGCAGGAAGCTCACCGTGCGGCCCCCACGTCGGCGGCCCACGGGTAGTACATGTACGCGATGGTGGTGGGCGCGCCGGTGATGCGCTTGTTGAGGAAGACGGCGGTGGGCCACTCGGCGACCGGGATCCACAGCAGCTGCTCGGAGGCGGTCTGCTGGAGCTTGGCCTCGATCGCGCCGCGCTTGGCCGGGTCGTACTCGGCGGTGGCCTGGTCGACGAGGTCGTCGTAGGCCTTGTCGCTGTAGCCGGCGAAGTTCTGGTAGGCGCCGGTCCTGAAGTTGGTGAGCAGGTCGAGCGGGTCGGTGACCGAGTCGTAGTACGTCTCGGGGAACATGTCCAGGCCTTCGCGGGCCTTGGGGTCGGTGAACAGCGCGGTGAAGGCGTTCGGGGCGATCGTCCGCAGCTGGACGTTCAGGCCGATCTTCGCTCCGGCGGCCTGGACGGCGGTGGCGAGCAGGGAGACGTCCTGGCCGATGGTGCTGGTGGCGACGGTGATCGTCCTGCCCTCGGCCCCGGCCTCCTTGACCAGGGCCTTGGCCCGGTCGACGTCCTGGGCGGTGGGGGTGAGGTGCTCGAAGGCGTTCTTGCGGACGTCGTCGGGGGCGCCGGCCCAGGCGGCCCGGGTGGTGAGGGAGCCGGTGAGGGTGCCGGCGCCGGCGAGGCCGGTCTTGACGAAGCCGGAGCGGTCGAGCGCCAGGGACAGCGCCTGCCGGACCCGTACGTCGCCGAGCGGGCCCTGCATGCTAGTGACGTTGAGGTTGACGGTGCTCAGGCCCTCGCCGAAGTAGAGCGTGCCGGCGCCGCTCTTGCGCAGCCGGTCGTAGCTCTCGGTCGGGATCAGGTAGCCGCCGTCGACGTCGCCGGTGAGCATCGCGTTGGTGCGGGCGGACGGGTCGGTGAGGAAGCTGAAGACGACCTTCCTGGACTTGGCCTTGGTGCCCCAGTAGTCGTCGAAGCGCTGGAGCTCGATCGACTGGCCCTTGGCCCAGGTGCCCAGCTTGAAGGGGCCGGTGCAGTCGAGGCTGCCGCCGGTGCCGTAGTCCTTGCCGGCGGCCTCCACCCCGGCCTTGGCGGCGACCACGCCGGCGGCGGTGGCCATGTACTGCGGGAACTGGGAGTCGGGCTGCTTGAGCTTGACGGTGACCTGGAGCGGGCCGGTCCTGGTGATCGAGTCGACGTTCTGGAACACCTGGGCCCAGGCGGAGGCGTTGTCCGGGTTGGTCTGCCGGCCGAGGCTGTAGACGACGTCGTCGGCGGTCATCACCGTGCCGTCGTGGAAGTGCACGCCGGAGCGCAGGTCGTAGACCCAGGTGGTGGGGTCCGGGTTGGAGGCCTTCTCCGCCAGGCCGGGGGCCAGGGTGAGCTGCGGGGTCCAGCGCATCAGGCTCTCGCAGACGTTCGCGAGGACGGTGTTCTGCGGGTAGTCGAAGGCCTGGACGTAGTCGAGGGTGGGCGGTTCCGCGTAGGTGGCCCAGGTGAAGGAGTCGAGCTCGCCCTTGGCCGGCGGGGTGTCGGCGGACAGCTGGACCGCCGCCTGGTCGGAGCCGCCGCGCGGCGGTCCGGAGCAGGCGGCGACCAGGGCCGCGGCCGAGAGCAGGGCGGTGGCGAGGGCGAGTCGGCCGGGGGCGGCGGCACGTCTCGCGGGCGCGGTGGGAGGCATGAGGGTGGGTTCTCCGTTCGCTGGCGTGGGGGTCAGGCGCGGGCGGCCGGGATCTGCTGGGTGATGCAGTGGACGCCACCGCCGCCGTGGGCGATGACCCTGGCCCGCACGCCGACGACCTTCCGGTCCGGGCAGGCGGCGGCGAGGACGGCGAGCGCACCCTCGTCCTCGGGGTGGTCGGCGACCGGCACGACGGCGCCGCCGTTGGCCAGGTAGAAGTTCAGGTACCCTACCTCGACCTCGCGGCCGTCGACCTCGACGAAGGCGGCCTGCGTCAGGTCGACGATCTCGAAGGGCCGGCCGTGGGCGTCGGTGGAGTGCTCCAGCACGGCGCGGTTGGCCCGCATCCGCACGTAGTCCGGGTGCTCCGGGTCGGCCGGGAGCTGCACCACGACCTTGCCGGGGGCGACGAAGGCGCAGACGCCGTCGACGTGCCCGTCGGTCTCGGTGTCCAGTGCGCCCCCGTACGGCAGCCAGATCACCTTGGTGACGCCGAGGCGTGCCTTCAGCTCGGCCTCGATCTCGTCCCGGGTCATCTCCGGGTTGCGGTTGGGGTGCAGCAGGCACTGCTCGGTGGTGATCAGCGTGCCCTCGCCGTCGACGGTGATCGCGCCGCCTTCGAGGATCATCTCGGAGCGGATCGCCGGGGTGCCGAGGTGCTCCAGCAGCAGGCCGCTGATCCGGTCGTCGGCGTCCCAGGGGCTGTGCTTGCGGCCCCAGGCGTTGAAGCGGAAGTCCAGGCCGGCCCGGCGGCCCTCGCCGTCGAGGACGAAGATCGGCGCGGAGTCGCGGAACCAGGAGTCGTCGGTGGGGAGTTCGACGACGGCGATGCCCTCGCCGCACAGGGAGCCCGCCTCCTCGCCGTGGCCGGGCGGGGCCACCATGGTGACCGGTTCGAACTCCGCGATGGCGCGGGCGACCGCCGCGTACTCGCGCTTCACCTCGTCGAGGGTGTCGCCCCACAGGTCCGGGCGGACGGGCCAGGCCATCAGGCAGCCCTCGTGCTCGGTCCACTCCGCGGGCATTCGGTACGTCACGGGAAACCTCTTCTGTCGGGGCCCGGCCGGCTCCGCGCGTTCGGTGCGCGGGGTGGTCGGGAGGGAGGGGTGGTGGGACGGGAGGTCCCCGGCGGCCCGCCTCCGTGGGGTACCGGACGGGCCGCCGGGAAGTTCAGAGGGCCGGCGGGACGGCCGGCTGGGACTGGGTGGCGCAGTGGATGCCGCCACCGCCGGAAGCGATGTTGTCGATGTTCAGTTGGACGACGTCGCGGCCGGGGAACTCGGCCTGCAGGATCGTGCAGGCCAGCCCGTCGGCGGCGGCGTCGCCGAACTGGGGGACGAACACGGCGCCGTTGGCGACGTAGAAGTTGGTGTAGCTGGACAGGAAGTCCTTGCCGCGGCGGCGGATCTTCGCCCGGTCGGGGCCGGGGAGCTCCACGACCGTGAGCGGGCGGCCCTGGGCGTCGGTGGCGGTCCGCAGGACCTGCTTGGCCTGCTCGTAGACGTCGATCCAGATCCGGTCGGTACCGGGGCCGGGCTTGTCGAGGATCACGCGACCGGGCGCCGTGAAGCGCGCCAGGCAGTCGATGTGGTCGTCGGTGATGTCCTGGCCGGCCAGACCGGCCAGCCAGATCACCTTGTCCATCCCCAGCGACGTCTTCAGCGCCTGTTCGACCTGGTCCTGGGACATGCCGGGGTTGCGGTTGGGGTTGACCAGCGAGCTGACGGTGGCCAGCAGGGTGCCCTGGCCGTCCGTCTCCAGGGCACCGCCCTCACCGACGAAGGGGGCCTGCACGCGGTCGATGCCGTACGCGGCGAGGAGGGTGGCCGCGACCGCGGCGTCCTCGGTGTAGCGCTGGTAGTACGGGGTGCCGCTCTTGCCCCAGCCGTTGAAGTTGGTGTCGACACCGGCGATGGCGCCCGGTGCGACCACGAAGGTCGGGCCGAAGTCACGGATCCACAGGTCGTCGTTGGAGATCTCGACGACGGTGATGCTGTAGTAGGCGCCGGAGCCGCAGTAGTAGCGCGCGTCGGCGGCCTGGCCCGGACGGGCGACCACGACCACCGGTTCGTAGCGGGAGATCTCGTGGGCGATCCGCGCGATGTCGTCGCGCACCGCCGAGAGCTGGGTCTGCCAGATCGACGACAGCGCCGGCCAGGCCATGAAGGTGCGGTCGTGCCGGTCGCTCTCGGCGGGCATCCGCAGCCTCGCGGTGGCGCCCGCGGCGGCCGGGGCGGCGGCCTCGGCC
>NZ_JAHSQD010000276.1 GCF_020103755.1 Streptomyces sp. LS1784 | reverse complement strand
GCACCCGGTCGCGCCCTCGCCGGCCCCGGCCGGTCCACCGCCCGCCCGCCGCACCGGGGGGAGCCGCCGTCGCGCTGCGCCACCACCCGGGCACGGTCCGCACCCGGACGAATGACTGACGGACCGTCAGCTCCGGGCCTGCGATATCCGGTGGATCGCGGCGCCCCGCTCCCCCAGACTGTCCCGGTGCCCGGCCGCGGTGCGCATCAAAGCCCGTAGGCTGGGCAGGTAGGGACCATGGGGCGAGGCGTTCCATGGGAGACGAGAGGTTCGACAGTCGGCAGCCGGCCCGTCGGCGCCCCGGCAGGCCAGCCGGGGCGGCGCAGGTCCGACCGCCGACCGGAGGGAGACGCTGGGTGATCGAGCTGGAAGATGTTCCCGAGTTGATCGACCCGGTGATGGTCTGCGCCTTCGAGGGCTGGAACGACGCGGGCGACGCCGCCTCCGCGGCTCTGGCGCATCTGGACGAGACCTGGGGCGGCAAGGTGTTCGCCGCCCTGGACGCGGAGGACTACTACGACTTCCAGGTCAACCGGCCCACGGTCTGGCTGGACGGCGGCATCCGCCGGATCACCTGGCCGACCACCCGGCTCTCGGTGATCCGGGTGACGGAACCGACGACCAGGGACGTCGTGCTGGTCCGCGGCATCGAGCCGAGCATGCGCTGGCGCTCGTTCTGCAACGAGCTGCTGGGCTTCGCGCACGAGCTGGGCGTCGAGCTGGTGGTGATCCTGGGCGCGCTGCTCGGCGACACCCCGCACAGCCGCCCGGTGCCGGTCAGCGGGGTCACCTCCGACCCGGAGCTGGCCCGCCGGCTGGACCTGGAGGAGAGCCGCTACGAGGGCCCCACCGGCATCGTCGGGGTGCTCCAGGAGGCCTGCACCCACGCCGGGGTGCCGGCCGTGACGCTCTGGGCCGCGGTGCCGCACTACGTCTCGCAGCCGCCGAACCCGAAGGCCACGCTGGCCCTGATCAACAAGCTGGAGGACCTGCTGGACCTGCGCATCCCGCCGGGCGAGCTCGCCGAGGATGCCCGGGCCTGGCAGCTCGGCGTGGACCAGCTGGCCGCCGAGGACAGCGAGGTGGCCGAGTACGTCCAGCAGCTGGAGGAGGCGCAGGACACCGCGGAGCTGCCGGAGGCCTCCGGCGACGCCATCGCCCGCGAGTTCGAGCGCTACCTGCGCCGCCGGGAGAACGTCGGGCCGACCGGCGAGAAGCCGGTGGCGGGGCACGCCACGGCGGAGCGGCCGGCCGATCCGGAGGCACCGGGCGGCGCCCGGGAGAGCCAGGACGGCGCCGAGGAGGAGTGACCACCGTACGGGCGAAGGGGCGTCAGGACACCTGGTCCTGACGCCCCTTCGGTGTGTGGTGCGGGGTTACAGCGCGACGCCGAGCAGGGCGTCCACGGTGCGGGTCACCAGGCCGGGCGCGCCGGTGTCGGTGCCGCCCTCGGCCTCCTGCCGGTCCGCCCAGCGGTCGACCGCGGCCAGCGCGGCGG
Source organism: Streptomyces sp. LS1784 (assembly GCF_020103755.1). Taxonomy (GTDB): domain Bacteria; phylum Actinomycetota; class Actinomycetes; order Streptomycetales; family Streptomycetaceae; genus Kitasatospora. The sequence goes on along the minus strand of NZ_JAHSQD010000276.1, from coordinate 9,340 downwards.
GCGCGTCCAGGTCGTTCGCGAGCGCCTCGCGCACCTGGGCGAGCAGCTGCTCGGCCGCCGGACCGTCCGGGCGGGAGACCGCGGCACGCCAGCGGGCGAGGCGCTCGACGGCCTCGTCCAGGGTGCTCTTGGTCCACTCCCAGTCCGCGCGGTAGTGGTGCGAGAGCAGCGCCAGGCGGATCGCCGCCGGGTCGACGCCCTCGCGGCGCAGCGCCGAGACGAAGACCAGGTTGCCGCGGGACTTGGACATCTTGTGGCCGTCCAGGGCGACCATGCCGGCGTGCACGTACGCCTTGGCGTACGGGTGGGTGCCGGTGGCGACCTGGGCGTGCGCGGCGCCCATCTCGTGGTGCGGGAAAGAGAGGTCGCTGCCGCCGCCCTGGATGTCGAAGGACATGCCGAGGTACTGCAGCGCGATGGCGACGCACTCGATGTGCCAGCCGGGGCGACCGTGGCCGAGCTCGGTGTCCCAGGCGGGCTCGCCCGGGCGGGCGGCCAGCCAGAGCAGGGCGTCCAGCGGGTTGCGCTTGCCGGGGCGGTCCGGGTCGCCGCCGCGCTCGGCGAAGACCGGGCGCATGGCCTCGTGGGTGAGGCCGGAGACCTCGCCGAAGTGCGGGTCGGCGTCGACCGAGAAGTAGATGTCGCCGTCCACCTGGTAGGCGGCGCCGGAGGCCAGCAGCTTCTGGACGATCGGGACGATCCACGGGATCGACTCGACGGCGCCGATGTAGTGGGCCGGCGGGAGCATGCGCAGTGCGGTCATGTCCTCGCGGAACAGGGCCGTCTCGCGCTCGGCCAGGGCTGTCCAGTCCTGGCCGGTCTCGACCGCACGGGCGAGCAGCGGGTCGTCGACGTCGGTCACGTTCTGGATGTACAGGACGTCGTGGCCGGCGTCCTTCCAGACGCGCTGCACCAGGTCGAACGCGTTGTAGGTGGCGGCGTGGCCCATGTGGGTCGCGTCGTAGGGGGTGATGCCGCAGACGTAGATCCGGGCGGTGCCGTCCTGCGGCACGACCTCCCGGACTGTGCCCGCTGCGGTGTCGTGGATACGGAGGGGGAGCCCCTGACCAGGCAGGGCGGGAACCTCGGAGGCGGGCCAGGCATGCATGGAAACAACTTTAACCTTGCGAACATTTGAAAGCCTAACCAGTACGAAAGATCGACTGGATTCGCTTCCTGCCATTGCCCGACGGTTCCGCGACTGGTATCGCACGGAACCATGCCTGGATCCGGGCATGGTTGAGCGCCCGGTCGGCCCTGCCGCCGACCGGGCGCCCGGCCCCTCGGGCGACGCGGCCGGAGCCGCTACGACCGCTGCCAGAGGGCCGGCACGTTCGGCGGCTCCCAGCCCACCATGGCGGTGTGCGCCTGGAGGCAGGTGTAGGAGACGCCGGAGTAGGTCACGCGGTCGCCCGCGTTGTACGAGGCCCCCGGGGCCCAGGTGCCGCCCGGCGGCGTGGTGGGGCCGCCGGTGGAGGTGGCGGTGGGCGTGGGCGTCGGGCTCGGCGTGGTCTGCGGAACGTTCAGCACGAAGTCGAAGCTGCCTTCGCGGGTCTGGCCGTTCTGGCGGACGTTCATCAGCAGCCGGGCGTCGTAGATGGTGTCCGTGCTGTTACGCGGCTCCCCCGGGAAGTACAGCTGGGTGGTGACGATCGGGCGGCCGGGGGCCTGGAGCTTGACGTGGATGTGCCGGGTGCGGCCCGGGTAGAGGCCGGGCACGATGGTGTCCAGCCTGAAGGCGCCGTTGGCGTCGGTGAACTGGTGGCCGCGGAAGGTGTAGCCGCTGTTGTCGTAGTTGCCGCCGTCGTCGGCCTGCCAGAAGTCCAGCAGCACGCCGGAGATGGGCCGGCAGGCACGGCCGAAGACGTAGCCGCTGACGACCAGGCGGGTGCCGGGTCCGTCGTTGACCATCGAGCTGCGCAGCGGGGAGTTGGGCTTGAAGTACGGCCCTTCGGTCTGTTCGATGGTGGGGGCGTCCCCGTCGTGGCACTCGGGGGTGAAGCCGAGCGGTTCGCCGTTTCCGATCCGGTCCCGGGCCAGTGCGACTCCGCCGCCGACCAGCAGCGGGGCAGCCCCCAGCGCGGCGGCGGCCTTCAGGACGGTCTTGCGGCTGATCATGCCGTCGGACGTGGGCATACGCCGTCTCCTTCTCGTGAGGCGGGGGTGGGGGCGGCCCTTGCCATGGTGGGGGCATGACAAGGACCGGACCGGTCGACCCGCCCTCGCGCGCCGGACCGGCCGCCGGTGGCCAGCAGCAAAGTTACGGGCCGTCCGGCGCCACCGCGATGGACATGATCCGGGGATCGTGGTGATTTCCGTCGACCCTGGCCCGGAACTCCCCCGGGGTCATTCCGGTCTCCCGACGGAAGAACCGGCAGAAGTACGCCGGGTCGACGAAGCCGGCCTCTTTGGATATCTGACGGATCGTCAAATCCGTGCAGGCGAGCAGCCGCTTGGCCTCCAGGGTCTGCTGGCGGCGGATCAGTCCGCCGGGGGTTCGGCCGGTGGCCTGCTTCACCAGGGTCTGCAAGTGCCCCGGAGAGACGCCGAGTTCCTGCGCGGTGGAGGCCACCGAGTGCCGCACCCCGCCCGGCCGGGCGATCAACCGGGTGAAGGCGGCGGCCACTTCGACCGAACGACCGGGCACCGCCGGACGGTCGGCCGGGGCACAGGCGCGCAGCGCCCGGACGATCAGGATGTGCAGGCTGGCCCGCAGCACACCCTGGTAGCCGGGCGCCCTGGTCCGGTACTCGCACTCCATGTCGGCGAGCAGCGCGGCGATCGCGTCGGCCTGGTCGCCGAGCGCGAGGGCCGGGCGGGTGGCCAGGGCCCGCAGGGCGGCGAGGTCCTGGGGGTGGCCGAGCAGGAAGTCCTCGTTGAACAGGACGACCCGGCCGGCCAGCTCCTCGGCGTCCGCCCAGTAGTGCACCTGGCCCGGAGTGATCACGCACAACTGCGGTGGTGCCAGCGGCCGGTGGACGAGGTCCAGGACGTGGGCGCCGTGACCGCCGGTGACGTGGACGATCTCGTAGAACGAGTGCCGGTGGGGGAAGCCGGCCCGGGAGAGCGGGCCGATCGCGTCGAAGCCGCCGATGGCGAAGGGGAGCAGCTGGGGCAGCGGGACCTGTAACCGGTGCAACGGCAGGTCCGGCGTGGTTCGGGGGGTGGGGGTGGTCCGTCGCACATCCATCGGAGCAGTGTGCGACCTGTTCCGGGGACAGGTCCAGACCATCTGCTGCCGTTTTCGAGGACAGGTCCAGACCACCGGCGTTCCAGGGCGGCGGCCCGGCCCCGCCGGCACCGGCCTCCGGGACGGTCCGGCCTCCGGTACCCCGGCTACACCGGCGGCCAGGGGATCGCGGGCCAGTCCTCGGGCGGCAGCGGGTGCCGGCCGGAGCCGCGCAGCCCGGCCACCCGGGCCCGGGTCGCGTCCAGCTCGGCCGCCGTCAGGTGCGGGGCGAGGCGCTCGGCAAGCTCGCCGTCCAGTTGCTCGGCCAGCCGGGCCAGCACCTCCAGCGCCTCGGTGGGCAGCGGGTCGCCGGCCCAGCCCCAGAGCAGAGTGCGCAGCTTGTCCTCGGTGTTGAAGGTGACGCCGTGGTCGATGCCGTACACCCGGCCGTCGGCTGCCGGGATCAGGTGGCCGCCCTTGCGGTCGGCGTTGTTGAGCACCGCGTCCAGCACGGCGAGCCGGCGCAGCCGCCGGTCGTCGTGGTGCACCAGCAGGGCCGTCCGCCCGCCCTCGACCTCGGCCCGGACGATCGGCAGCCAGCCCGACTCCGGTCCGCGCGGGTCCTGGAGCGCGAGCAGCGGCTCGGCCTGCGGGTCCGGCTCGACCCACAGCTGCACCATGCCGGGCCCGTGCGGACCCTCGCGCAGCACGGTGGGAGGGATCAGCGCCCAGCCTGTCGCGGCGGACAGTTCGTACGCGGCGACCTCCCGGCCGGCCAGCGTGCCGTCCGGGAAGTCCCACAGCGGGCGCTCGCCGGCCACCGGCTTGTAGACGGCTTGGGCGCTCAGCGAACCGTGCGCCACCGTGCAGTACAGCGCGGCGTTGGAGGCCTCGGTGAGCCGGCCGTGCACCGTGAGCTCACCCTGGCGCAGCAGCGCGAGGGCGGTGGGCACGTCGGCGGCCAGCGCGGCGGCGGCCGTCGGGTCGGCCTGCGGTGGGGTGTCGGTGTTCAGCGCCGGTAGCCGTTCGCGCGCGGGCACAGGTGGCCCTCCGGGTCGAGCGGCAGGTTGCAGAACGGGCAGGGCTTGCGGCCGGCCGCGACCAGGTCGAGCGCGCGCTTGGCGAAGACCCGGGCCATCGCGCCGGACAGCCGCACCCGCAGCATGTCCGGGCCGTTCTCGTCGTCGGTGAAGACCGCCTCGGCGGCGTCCTCCTCCTCGTCCTCGATCAGCGCCTGCGCCTCGACCACCAGGCAGCTTTCCATGCTGTCCCAGGCCAGGGCCATGGTGCCGACCCGGAACTCCTGCTCCAGCGGGAGGTCCAGCGGAGCGGTGTCGAGCAGGTCCTTCGGGGCGGCGGCCGGGATGGCGGCGTCGCCGCCGCTGCGCCGCAGCGCCTCGTCCAGGACCTCCTCGATGCGCTCGGCGAGCGCCGCGACCTGGGTCTTCTCCAGCAGCACGCTGGTGATCCGGCCCCGGGCGCTGGCCTGAAGGTAGAACGCCCGGGCGCCGGGCTGGCCGACGGTGCCGGCCACGAACCGTTCGGGCTGGTCGTAGAAGAAGACCTGACGGGGCACGCTCTCGCTCCGGATCATGTCGGTCGGCGCGGTTCCGCCGGGGGCGGGTCGCGGCCGGATGGACTCGTTAGTCACCCTACGACCTTCGGGCTCCGGCCGGGGAGCCGAGCCGACGGCCGCGGGCGGGGGTGGCACCCGGGGAACCGGACGGTGCCGCCCCGGGCGGCCCGTCGGCGGCGGGCCTCAGGCGGTGCCGCCGACCACCGCGTCGCCGGCCGGGGTGGCCGCGCTCGGGCCGGGCCTGGGGGCGAGCGGGGCGAGGTCGCCGGTGTCGCCCATCCTCAGGACGAAGGGCCGCTGCGGGGTGTAGCGGATCGCGGTGACGGAACAGGGTTCGACACTGATGCGCTGGAAGTGGTCCAGGTGCAGCCCGAGCGCGTCGGCCACCACGGCCTTGATCACGTCCCCGTGCGAGCAGGCGATCCAGACCGCGTCCTCGCCGTGCTCGGCGGCGATCTTCTGGTTCCACTCGCGCACCGCGTCCACCGTACGGTGGCTCAGCTCGCGCAGCGACTCCCCGCCGGGGAAGGCGGCCGCGGCGGCGTGGTCCTGCACGGTGCGCCAGAGCGGCTCCTTGGCCAGCTCGGCCAGCGGGCGGCCGGTCCACTCGCCGTAGTGGCACTCCCCCAGCCGCTCGTCCTCGGCGGGCGGGCCCAGCTCGGGCCGGGCCGCCAGCAGCGGCTCCAGCGTCTGCCGGCAGCGCTCCAGCGGGCTGCTGACCGCCTGCACCAGCGGGATGCCGGCCAGTCGGCCGGCCAGCCCGGCGGCCTGCGCGCGCCCGGTGTCGTCGAGGTCCACGCCGGGCGTCCAACCGGCCAGGATTCCGGCGGTGTTCGCGGTGGAGCGGCCGTGGCGGACGAGCAGCAGGGTGGGCATGGGGTCAGCCTACGGCCTCCGGGCCCGGCCGTGGGCCCCGGTTCTCCGCCCGGCCCGACCCGGCGTCCGGCCCGGCCGCTGCGGGCCCGTGGACCGGTACCACCCGCATCCGTGCCGGACGGCCCCGTTCGGGTGACAATGGCCCGCATGATCGTCCACTGCGCCGCCTACCACGACGGCCGCCGGATCGAGGCCCCCGAGGACCTGGCCGGCGCGCTCGCCGCCGCCCGCGCGGCCGGCCCTGACGGCTTCGTCTGGATAGGCCTGTTCGAGCCCACCGCCGAGGAACTCGACCACGTCGGCAAGGAGTTCGCGCTGCACCCGCTGGCCGCCGAGGACGCCGTCAGCGCCCACCAGCGCCCCAAGGTGGAGGCCTACCAGGGCTCGCTGTTCGTCGCCCTGAAGACCCTCGGCTACTCCCCCGGCGGGCACGTCGTCACGGTCGGCGAGGTGATGGTCTTCCTCGGCCCGGACTTCGTCATGACCGTCCGGCACGGCGAGGACAGCCCGCTCGGCGGACTGCGGGCCACCCTGGAGCAGGAGCCCGAACTGCTGCGCTACGGGCCCAGCTCGGTGCTGCACTCGGTCTGCGACACCATCGTGGACGGCTACATGGACGTGGCCACCGCGCTCCAGAGCGAGCTGGACGAGCTGGAGGCGGACATCTTCTCCCCGGGCCGGGTCGGCCGCGACACCGCCGGACGGATCTACGGCTACAAGCGCCAGGTGATGTCCGTGCGCCGGGCCACCGGCCCGCTGCTGGAGCCGATGCTGTCCCTGGAGCGCGGCGCCCGCCTCGTCCGTACCGAGACCGCGCCCTACCTGCGGGACGTCGCCGACCACGTGGCCCGGGTGAACGACCAGGTCGACGGCATGGACCGGCTGCTGTCCGACATCCTGAGCGCCAACCTGGCGCAGGTCAGCGTGCAGCAGAACAACGACATGCGGAAGATCTCGGCCTGGGCGGCGCTGGCCGCCGTGCCGACCATGATCGCGGGCATCTACGGCATGAACTTCGACGACATGCCCGAGCTGCACCAGTCCTGGGGGTACCCGGCCGTGCTGGTGCTGATGCTGGTGGTCTGCCTGGTGCTGCACCGGGTGTTCAAGCGGCACGACTGGCTGTAGTGCCGCTTGCCCGTCCGCCGTCCGGTCAGGCCAGTCCGGCGCGCTCCAGCGCCTCGACGCCGGTGCGCAGCGCCTGGATCCGCTCGTCCAGGGTGAACCCGGCCGGGGCCAGGGTGAGCGTGCTGACGCCCGCCTCGGCGTAGGCCTGCATCCGGTCGGCGATCCGGGCGGTGTCGCCGATCAGCGAGGTGGCGTCGATCAGGTCGTGCGGGACGGCGGCCGCGGCGCCCGCGTAGTCCCTGGCCAGGTACTTCTCCTGGACCTCGTCGGCGGCCTGCTCGTAGCCCATCCGCCGGGCGAGCTGGTTGTAGAAGTTCTTCTCCTTGCTGCCCATGCCGCCGATGTACAGCGCGGCGTACGAGCGCAGGGCGTCGACGCCGGCCTTGATGTCCTCGCCGACCGCGAGGTTCACGGTCGGGCAGAGGTCGAAGCCCTCCAGCGTCTTCCCCGCCTTGGTGCGGCCGGCCGTCAGCGGGTCGAGGGAGAGCGCGGCGTGCTCGGGCGAGAAGAAGATGCCGAGCCAGCCGTCGGCGATCTCGCCGGTCAGTTCCAGGTTCTTCGGGCCGATCGCGGCGATGTACAGCGGGATGTGCTCGCGCACCGGGTGCACGGTGAGCTTGATCGGCTTGCCGGGGCCGCCGGGCAGCGGCAGCGTCCAGTGCGCGCCCTCGTGCACCAAGCGCTCGCGGGACATCGCCTTGCGGATGATCTCCACGTACTCGCGGGTGCGGGCGAGCGGCTTGTCGAACTTCACGCCGTACCAGCCCTCGGACACCTGCGGGCCGGAGACGCCGAGGCCGAGCCGGAACCGGCCGCCGGACAGGGTGTCCAGGGTCGCGGCGGTCATCGCGGTCATGGCCGGGGTGCGGGCCGGGATCTGGAAGATGGCCGAGCCGACGTCGATCCGCTCGGTCTTCGCGGCGACGAAGCTGAGCACCGTGGCGGCGTCCGAGCCGTACGCCTCCGCCGCCCAGCAGACCGAGTAGCCGAGCCGGTCCGCCTCCTGGGCCACGGCGATGTTGTCGGCGTCCATGCCGAGTCCCCAGTAGCCGAGGTTGATCCCGAGTCGCATCTGCCGCACCTTCCAGTGGGTTGGGGTTGTGGCGAGGGTAACCGCGCCTGCGCCGGTCATGCTACTGACCGGTAGGGGTGGGCTGGGTCACACTCGCCATGTTTCCGCCGCAGTGATCGTTCTGCGGGTCTGCACCCCTGTCCGCGCACCGGCCGCTACGCTCAGCCGACGTGGGGAGCACTCTCCCCACCTGCTCGTTTACAGGGCTGCCGGGCCTTCCGGGGCCACCGGCCAGTGGAGGGCCCGTCCGATGGAAAAGCGTCACCTCGGCCGTACCGGCCTCCAGGTCTCCCGGCTCGGCCTCGGCACCATGACGTGGGGCCGCGACACCGACGAGCACGAGGCCGCCGAGCAGCTCAAGGAGTTCGTCGACGCCGGCGGCAACCTGGTCGACACCGCCGACGTGTACGCGGACGGCGGCGCCGAGTACCTGCTCTCCCGGCTCACCGACAACCTGATCCCGCGCTCCGAGCTCGTCATCGCCACCAAGGCCGGCAGCGTCCCCGAGTCCGCCCGCCGCTTCGACGGCTCGCGCGGCCACCTGCTCGCCGCCCTGGACGCCTCGCTGCGCCGGCTCGGCACCGACTACGTCGACCTGTTGCAGGTGCACTCCTTCGACCCGGCGACCCCGGTCGAGGAGACCCTCAGCGCCCTCGACATCGCCGTCACCTCCGGGCGCGCCCGCTACGCCGGGGTCTGCGACTTCAGCGGCTGGCAGCTCGCCAAGGCCGCCACCTGGCAGCGCGCCCACCACGGGCGGGTGCCGCTGGCCGGGGCGCAGCTGGAGTACTCGCTGCTCCAGCGCGGCATCGAGCGGGAGGCGCTGCCCGCCGCGCTGGACGCCGGGGTCGGGGTGCTGGCCGGCTCGCCGCTCGGGCGCGGGGTGCTCACCGGCAAGTACCGGCACGGCGTCCCGCAGGACTCGCGCGGCGCCACGCCGTACCTGGCCGGGTTCGTCCAGCCGTACCTCGGGGAGCGCTCGCGGCGGATCGTGGACGCCCTCGCCACCGCCGCCGACGGGCTCGCCAGCAGCCCGCTGGCGGTCGCGCTGGCCTGGGTCCGGGACCGGCCCGGGGTGGCGAGTGCGCTGGTCGGGGCCCGGACGGTGGCGCAGCTGCAGGCGGCGCTGTCGGTGGAGGCGCTTACGCTTCCGGATGAGATCCGTGGTGCGCTGGACGACATCTCGTCGCCGGTGCACCGCTACCCGGACCAGGGGTGGACCGAGCTGTGACCCAGGGCCCGGGTTGTCGAGCAGAACCTGCAGTGGAGTGACCTTTGGAGCGGACGACGATGACTGACACGGGGAACGGCGCTCCGGAGGCGACCGACGGGGCCCAGCTGACCCCGGAGGAGAAGGCGGCGAAGTTCGCGGAGCTGGCGCAGCGGGTGCGGAGCATGGGCGGGCAGGGGCCGGAGCGCGGCGCTTCGGCACCGCGGGAACCGGTGCGGCAGCCCTCGGGGCCGGAGGCCCCCGTGGCGGACGCCACGGGCGGAGGCGGTCCGGCCGCTCCCGCCGCCC
>NZ_JAHSQD010000275.1 GCF_020103755.1 Streptomyces sp. LS1784 | reverse complement strand
CTCCAGGGCGAAGGCCGGGTCGTCCGAGCCGCCCTTGACGGCGGCGTCGGCCTGGGCGATCGCGGTCAGCGCGGTGGCCACCCCGTCGCCCGTCCAGCCGCGCATCTGCTGGCGGACCCGGTCGACCTTCCACGGCGGCATGCCCAGCTCGCGGGCCAGGTCGGCCGGGCGCATGTTCCGCCCCGCGCTCGCCAGCCGGCCGATGCTGCGCACGCCGGAGGCCAGCGCGTACGTGATGCCGGTCGGCGGCTGGCCGACGGCCAGCGCCCAGCGCAGCCGCTCCAGCGCCTCCGCGGCCCGGCCGGTGACGGCCAGGTCGGCCACCTCGAAGCCGGTCGCCTCGGCCCGGCCGCTGTAGTAGCGGGCCACCACCGTCTCGTCGATCGTGCCCTCGACGTCCGAGGTCAGCTGGTGGCAGGCGGCCGCCAGCTCGCGCAGGTCGCTGCCGAGCGCGTCCAGCAGCGCCTGGCAGGCCTCCGGGGTCGCCGAGCGGCCCAGGGTGCGGAACTCGCCCTTGACGAAGGCCAGCCGTTCGCTCGCCTTGGCCAGCTTGGCGCAGGCCACCTCGCGCCCGCCGGCCTTGCGCCCGGCATCCAGCAGGCCCTTGCCCTTGGCGCCGCCGGCGTGCACCAGCACCATGATCACTTCCTCGGCCGGCGCCTCGATGTACGCCTTGACCTCCTTCACCGAGTCGGCGGAGAGGTCCTGCGCGGCCCGGACCACGATCACCTTGCGCTCGGCGAACAGCGACGGCGTGGTCAGCTCGGCCAGGCTGCCGGGCTGCAGGCCGCCGGGCGGCAGGTCCCGCACGTCGGTGTCCGGGTCCGCGGCCTTCGCCGCCGCCACCACCTGGGCGACCGCGCGGTCCAGCAGCAGCTCCTCCTGGCCGACCGCGAGGGTCAGCGGGGCGAGCAGGTCGTCGGGTGCACTCTTCCTGGCCATCGCGTACCAGCATCCCACGGGCCGCGGACACTCCCGCCCGACGGAGCGGGCGGCCCGACCTGGACAATGGCCCGGTGACCGAGAACCACACCACCGACCTCCCGGCCGTCGACGACCCGTTCGCCCGGCAGCTGCTCGTCCTGCCCGACCGCGACGCCGCCGAGGAGGCCGCCGAGGAGCTCGGCGCCACCCAGCCCGACCTCGGTGAGCTCGAAGTCGTCCGCGACGCGCTCGCGGGCGAGGACGACGCCGAGGACGCCCAGTGGCTGGTCGTGGCCGAGGCCCCGGAGAGCGGCTGGACCCCGGCGCTGCTGCACGCCCTCGACACCCTCGCGGCCGGCTACGAGGGCTGGCGCGAGCAGGCCTGAGGGCCTGAGGGCCTGAGACCGTACCCGGCACCTCCGTACCCGATGCCGGCCACCGCCTGGGCGCCGATGCCCTCACCCGCGAGCTGGTGGCATTTCGCCGGCGCGCTCCGGGCTTGCCCGGAGCGCGCCGGAACGTTTCTTCTGGGCCTGCTCCCGCGCCTCTCCACTCCTCCCACAACCCCCTACCCCTTTCCCTGCCCCACGTGGTTGGTGGGAGGAGGAGTGCGCGGGGGTCACACGGGCGGGGCTCGGGGGGAGGCCGGGGTCTGCTCGGGGTGGGCGTGGGCTGCGGAGCCCTGCCCTTCGGCCCCGCGGTTCCCGCCGCTCCCGCCGTGGCCGCGCGGGTGGCGGGCCGCGTGGGAGGGCTGGGGGTGGACGGCCACGCCGAGGGTGGCCGGGGAGTCACCCGTCACCGCGATGTCGCCCTCCCGGTCGGTGCGCAGCACGGTGGCGCCGAGTGCGCGCAGGTGGTCGACCGTCCTCGGGGACGGATGGCCGTACGGATTGCCCTCTCCGCAGGAGATCAGGGCCAACCGGGGCCTCAGGGTGTCGGCCAAGCCCCAGTCCTGGTGGGCCGATCCGTGATGTGCCACCTTCACGACGTCGGCCTTCCCCACCCGGCCCGACAAGGCCGACTGGGCCTGGGGTTCGAGGTCTCCGAGCAGTGCCATCCGTAGTCCTCCTGTCAGTGACACCATCAATGCGACGCTTGCGTTGTTCGGGCCCGGTGCCTCGACAGCCGCACCGGGGACGGGCCACACCACGTCCCAGGCCAACTCCGTGCCGGCCGAGCGCCGTTCACCCCGACCGGCTCTCAGCAACGAGAGGCCGGCACCTGCGGCCCAGCCCGTCACCCGGGCTGCCTCTTCCGGTGGGTCGTCCAGCGTGGTGCCCTCGATCGCGCCGACCCTGCGGCCGCGCAACACGCCTGGCACGCCCTCGACGTGGTCGGCGTGGAAGTGCGTCAGCAGCAGTAAGGGAACCGTCGTGATGCCGAGGTCGCGCAGACATCTGTCCGCGGCTTTCGGATCCGGCCCGGCATCGATCACCACCGCGCTGTCCGGCGCCCCCGTTGCGAGGGCCAACATGTCTCCCTGCCCGACGTCACACATCACCAGTCGCCACCCCGGCGGTGGCCAGCCGGTGGCGATTCGGGTGAGATGCGGCGGGCGCAGCAGCACGGCCAGCAGGACCACCGTCAGCGCCACCGTCACCAGGGCCCGCGTCCAGCGCCGCCGGGTGGGCGCCGGCATCGGCCTGCCCGGCTCCGCCCGTCGGGGCAGGAGGAGCGGCGCCGCCCAGCAGGCCGCCAAGACGGCCAGCGCGACCGTCGCCGTCCCGAACCACCCGCCTGGCCAGACCAGTTGGCCGCCCGGGACTTCGGCCCCGCGTCGCGCCACCAGGGCGAGCCAGCCGACCGGCACCGCGGCCGGCGCCGCGAGCAGGTGGGCCACGGCCGGGAGGAACGGGTGCAGGACGAGCACCCCGAAGCCGAGCAGTGTTGCCGGGGCCACCGCCGGCTCGGCCAGCAGGTTGCACGGGATGCCGACCAGGCTGATGTGCCCGGACAGCACCACCGTCACCGGAGCGCACAGCGCCTGGGCGGCCGCCGTCGCCGCGAGCGGGCCCGCCAGGTGGCGTGGCCATCGCCGGGCCCGCAGGGCCTCGGCCCAGTGCGGCCCGAGGACGAGCAGCCCGGCAGTGGCGAGCACCGAGAGCAGGAAGCCGAACGAGCGTGCCAGGAACGGGTCCAGCAGGACCAGCACCAGGACCGCTCCGGCGAGCGCGGGCACCGCTCGGCGGGGACGGCCGGTGGCCAGGGCCAGCATGCCGATCAGCCCCGTCCCGGCCGCCCGCAGCACGCTGGGCTCGGGCCGGCAGACGGTGACGAAGGCCAGCGTCAGCGCGGTGCCGAGCAGTGCACCGGTGCGCAGCGACAGACCCAGCACCGCGGCCAGCCCGCGCCGCTCCGGGGTGCCGGCCTGCCCGGGCGCGCCCAGCAGCGCGCCGAGGACGATCGCCAGGTTGGCCCCGCTGACCGCCACCAGGTGGACCAGGTCGGTGGCCCGGAAGGCGTCGTCGAGGTCGTCGGGCAGGCGCGAGGTGTCGCCGACGACCAGCCCCGGGAGCAGCCCGCGCGCGTCCGCCGGAAGTCCGTCGGTGGCCGAGCGGAGGCCTGCGCGCAGCCGGCCGGCGATCCGCTGCGGCAGGCTCGGCGGCGCCAGCTGCCGGGGCGGCCCGTGGACGACCAGCAGCGCGGCGGACTCGGTGTCATGGCCCTCCCCCGCCGGGCGCACCTCGGCCTCCACGGCCAGTCGCTGGGACGGGAGCAGCCGCTGCCAGGGTTCGCTCTCCGCCCCTCGGGCCATGACGGTCACCGGCGTACGTGTGCGGGTGGTCCGCCCGTCCGGGAGCAGGGAGACGCGGTCGGCCACCGCGTCCACCGTGAGGAGAGTCCGCCCGCCGACGGTGCCGCCTCGGGAGGTATGGATCTTCGGGTCCGCCGCGACGGTCAGCTCCACCTCCACCACCGGGGACGGCGCGCCCGGCGCTCGCGGTTCAGCGGCCATGGCCGCACGGGCGAGCTCCGGCAGCGGCCCCCGGTGGAGGTCGGCGGTGTGCAGCGGGGTGGCGATCGCGGCTGCCGCGCCGGTGAGCAGGACGGCGGCCAGCGTCGCCGCGGACCCGCGCCGGCGCAGGACCCCCCGCCGGGCGAGCAGCAGGACGGCAATGAGCACGGCGAGGCCCGCCGCGGTGAGGGCGAGGGCCTCGTACCCCGGCTCCAGCCGCAGGAGCGCCGCCGTGACCGCCCAGGCCGAGACGGCGGGCAGCAGCAGCCGGAAGTCGGCACCCGGAGAGCGGGACGCCGAGGCCGGAGCGGCCGGCGTGGTGGCGACGGACATGGCGGTACCTCCCTTCGCAGACCGGGGGCGCGAGCGTGTGGGAAACGGGCAAGGGCAAGGGCGGAGCAGGCGTCAGAGGGTGAGCAGCGGACGGAGTTCGGCATACGTACGGGCCCCGATGCCACTGACCTGCCGGAGCTGGTCGAGGGAGCGGAAGGAGCCGTGTGAGGTGCGGTAGGCGAGGATGCGTTGGGCGAGGGTGGGGCCGACGCCGGGGAGGGTGTCGAGCTGTTCGAGAGTGGCGCGGTTGAGGCTGACGGGTGGTCGGGGCGCGGCGGGGCCCGGAGGCCCGCTCCCGCTCCCGCCTCCGCCGGCCGGGGCGGGGGCCGGGACGGGGACGGGCGCCTGTTCGCCGACCAGGATCTGTTCACCGTCCGTCAGGACGCGGGCCAGGTTGAGGTTCCTGGTGTCCGTCTCCGGCAGCGGACCGCCCGCCGCCCGCAGGGCGTCGGCCACCCGGGAGCCGCCGGGCAGGGTGTACAGGCCGGGAAGGTGGACCCGCCCGCCGATGTCCACCACGACGGCCGATCCGGCACCACCACCGACTCCGACACCACCACCGGCTCCGACTCCGGACACAGCAGCGACAGAGGTGTCGGCGGGGACGGGCGGCTCGGCTCCCGACGGTGCCGCGACCGCCGCCAGTGCCGGCACGGCGACCGTCTCCGGCCGGGCCAGCCAGAAGTGCTGGACGGCGTAGCCGACCGCGAACAGCAGCAGGATGACCAGCCCGGCCACCGCGCGCCGGTCGAGCGCCAGCGCCGAGGCCAACGTGGGGAACGAGGAGAACCGCGGGCGCACCCCGACCTCCGATGGATCCCCGGCTTCGCCCGGGTCCGTCGCACCACCCGCATTCGCCGGCGCCGGCATCGCGGCCGACAACGGCATCGCGGCCGGCGACGGCGGCCCGGTGGCAGACGCCGCCCGCTCCCCCGTCGACGGCGACACCGCCCCCGGGGAACCCCCGCCCGCGCCGCCCGACGCATCGTCATCCGCCGGCAGCAGCGCGGCCATCCGCAGCCGCACCGTCTCGTTGATCGCATCGCGCTTCGCCGCGCCCAGGCCCATGGTCGTCATGCCGAGGACGGTAGGAGCCTTGCGGCAGACGCGCGGAAGTTAACGAAACCCTGTGGATAACCCGGGGGTTGTGGATAAAGAGCATCACTCACAAGAACGAGCAGGACCGCCCGAAGTTGACCGAGCAACCGATCCCCGCCCGCCAAGCGGCCACCCCGCCCTCAGCGCGGCGCGACCACCACCGCGAGCAGCCCCGGCCCGACGTGCGCGCCGATCACCGCCCCCACCTCGCCCACGTACAGCTCCCGCAGCCCCGGCACCCGTGCCCGCAGCCGCTCCGCGAGCGGTTCGGCCCGGTCCTCGGCGGCCAAGTGGTGCACCGTGATGTCGACTTCCTGCTCCCCCGAGCACTCGACCGCGATCTCCTCCAGCCGCGCGATCGCCCTCGACGCCGTCCGCACCTTCTCCAGCGGCTCGATCCGCCCCCCGTCCAGGTGCAGCAGCGGCTTGACCGCGAGTGCCGAGCCGAGCAGGGCCCGCGCCGCCCCGATCCGGCCGCCCCGGCGCAGGTGTTCCAGGGTGTCGACGTAGAAGAACCCGCTGGTCCCGGCCGCCCGCCGGCCGGCCGCCTCGGCCGCCTCCGCCAGGCCCTGCCCGGCCGCGATCGCCTCGGCCGCCGCCAGCACCCCGTACCCGAGCGCCATCCCGACCATCCGGCTGTCCACCACCCGCACCGGTACGGGCGCCTCGGCGGCGGCCAGCCGGGCGGCCTCGACGGTGCCGGACAGTTCGCCGGAGATGTGCACCGAGACGATCCCCTTCGCCCCGGCCCCGGCGGCCGCCCGGTAGGTGGCGGCGAAGGTTTCCGGGTTCGGCCGGGAGGTGGTCACCCGCTGCTTGCCGCGCAGCGCCTCGGCCACGTCCTTCGGGGAGATCTCGACGCCCTCGCTCAGGACCGAGTCACCGACCGCGACGCTCAGCGGGACCATCGTGATCCCGTAACGGTCGAGGGTCTCCTGCGGCAGATAGGCCGTGGAATCGGTGACAAGTGCGAGGTCGGAGGGCATGAGCCGGAGGTTACTCCCCGTCGGTCCGGGAGGACAGCGCCCGGCCCGGGCACCGGCCGAAGGCCTCGCGCCGCGCCTACCGGGTCAGCCGGCCGAGGGCCCCGCCGAAGGCCCGGCCGAGGGCTTGCGCAGCCGCTGCGCCAGCTTGGCCAGCGGATCGGCCAGCCCGAGCAGTTCCTCCGCGCTCGGATGCCCCTTCCCGTCGGTCAGCCCGGCCCGAGCCGCACCCCCGGCCGCCCCCGCCGAACCGGCAGCACCCGAAGCACCCCCGGCCGAAGAGCCCCCAGGCCCCGTCGCCCCGCCCGAGGAGCCCCCCGACGAACCCGCGGAACCCGACGAACCCGAGGAACCCGCGGAAGCACCCCCCGCAGCGTCCCAGTGCCGCAGCGCCCCCGCCTCGCTCTCGCACTCCTGGCTCAGCCGGCTCAGCTCGTCGTCCGCGAACCGGTGCATCCGGTCCTGCGCCGCCCAGCGCATGGTCTCCGCCGAGTGCGTGATCCGCTCCGCCCGCTCGCGCAGTTCCGGCAGCTTGGCGGCGATCCGCGCGGTGTCCGGTTCGCGCTCCAGCATCCGCAGTTCGCCATCGAGCTCGGCGGCGTGCGCGTCGAGCCGGCGGAGCAGGGCGAGCGACTCGCCGAGCTGGCCGTCCTGGGCGAGGCCGCCCTCCAGCACCTGCCGGGTGCCGTCGAGCGAGGTCCGCAGGCCCAGCCGGACGGAGGCGATCTGCGCGGGCGGGCCGATCTTGGTGTACGTCTTCGCCTTGAGGGTGGCGGTCTCCACCGCGCGACGGGCGTTGGCCTCGTGCTTCTCGATCTTCTTGCCGACGGCCTTGGCGGCCTTGACCGTTCCGACCACGGCCAGGACCATCACCGCGACCCCGAAGAGCAGGACCAATCCGATCATCACGCCGAACACGTCCATCGCGCGCCACCTTCCGCCGTCGTTCCGGCCGCCACCGGGCCCAACGCGGGCCGCATCGCCGTGGGTTCCACCGTAGCCGCCGGAGTCCGTCCGAGGGCAGCCCGAGCAGCCCCGGCAGGCGGAGATCAGGGTCAGATCCGGGATCTCCCCGAGGTCCCTCGAACCCCCACCCGCACGTACCCCCGGCCTCGCCCTCGCCGCCGCACCCTCATCCTCCCTGCCGCGTCCTCCCTGCCGCGCCCCCACCCTCGCCGCCACCCCCGCAAACGCCGGGCGGGCGCCCCGAAGGACGCCCGCCCGATCACTCCCGCAGCAGCGGCCGCACTCAACCGGTGACGATGTTCACCAGCTTCGGCGCCCGCGCGATCACCTTCCGCACCTCGGCCCCGCCGATCGCCGCGACGACCACCGGCTCCGCCAGCGCCAGCGCCTCCAGCTCGGCGTCCGAGATGCCCGGCGCGACCTCCAGCCGCGCCTTGACCTTGCCCTTGATCTGGACCACGCAGGTCACCGTCTCGTCCACCACGTACGCCGGGTCGGCGACCGGGTAGTCGGTGTGCGCCAGCGACTCGCCGTGGCCCAGCCGGCGCCACAGCTCCTCGGCGATGTGCGGGGCCAGCGGCGCGACCATCAGCACCAGCTGCTCGGCCACCGTCCGCGGCGTGGAGCCGCGCTTGACCAGGTAGTTGTTCAGCTCGATGGCCTTGGCGACGGCCGTGTTGAAGCGCAGCCCGGCCATGTCGCCGCGGATGCCGTCGATCGCCTTGTGCAGGGCGCGCAGCGTCGCCTCGTCCGGCTCCTCCTCGGTGACGACCAGCTCGCCGGTGGTCTCCGAGACGACGTTGCGCCACAGGCGCTGCAGGAAGCGGTACGAGCCGACGACGGCGCGAGTGTCCCATGGGCGGGAGACGTCCAGCGGGCCCATCGACATCTCGTACAGGCGCAGCGTGTCGGCGCCGTACTCGTCGGCGATGTCGTCCGGCGCGACGGCGTTCTTCAGGGACTTGCCCATCTTCCCGGCCTCGCGCTTGACCGGCTCGCCCTGCCAGAAGTACTGGCCGTCGCGCTCCTCGACCTCGGCGGCGGGCACCGGGAAGCCGCGCTCGTCGCGGTAGACGTCGGCGGTGATCATGCCCTGGTTGAACAGCTTGTGGAACGGCTCGACGGACGAGACGTGGCCCAGGTCGTGCAGCACCTTGTGCCAGAAGCGCGCGTACAGCAGGTGCAGCACGGCGTGCTCGGCGCCGCCGACGTACAGGTCGGCGCCGCCGGCCGGCTTGTTCTCCGTCGGGCCCAGCCAGTACTGCTCGTTGGCCGGGTCGACGACCGCCGCGGAGTTCGCCGGGTCGACGTAGCGCAGCTCGTACCAGCAGGAGCCGGCCCAGTTGGGCATGGTGTTGGTCTCACGGCGGTACTTCTTGACGCCGTCGCCCAGGTCCAGTTCGACGTTGACCCAGGCCTCGTTGCGCGACAGCGGGGTCTCCGGCGAGGAGCCGGCGTCGTACGCGTCGTAGGTGCGCGGCGAGTAGTCGTCGACCTCGGGGACCTCGACCGGCAGCATCGACTCGGGCAGCGCGTGCATGACGCCGTCCTCGTCGTAGACGATCGGGAAGGGCTCGCCCCAGTACCGCTGGCGGCTGAACAGCCAGTCGCGCAGGCGGTAGTTGACGGTGCCCTCGCCGATTCCACGCTCGGTCAGCCAGGCGGTGACGGCGGCCTTGGCGTCGACGACGCTCAGCCCGTTCAGCGACAGGTCGCCTTCGGAGCGGGCGGAGTTGACGATGACGGAGTCGTAGGTGTCGAACGCGTCGTCCCACTCGGCCGGGTCGACGCCGCGCCCGTCGGTGGGCTCGACGACGCAGCGCATCGGCAGCGCGAAGGCGCGGGCGAAGGCGAAGTCGCGGTGGTCGTGGGCGGGGACGGCCATGATGGCGCCGGTGCCGTAGCCCATCAGCACGTAGTCGGCGATGAACACCGGGACGGACTCGCCGCTGACCGGGTTGACGGCGTGGGCGCCGGTGAAGACGCCGGTCTTGACCTTGGCCTCGACCTGCCGCTCGACGTCCGACTTGGCGGCGGCCGCGGCGCGGTAGGCGGCGACGGCCTCGGCGGGGGTGGCGGCACCGCCGGTCCACTCGGCGGGCACGCCCTCGGGCCAGGCGGCGGGGACGATCGAGTCGACCAGTCCGTGCTCGGGGGCCAGCACCATGTAGGTGGCGCCGAACAGGGTGTCGGGGCGGGTGGTGAAGACGGTGATCTTCTCGTCACCGGGAGCCGCGAAGTCGACCCGGGCGCCCTCGGAGCGCCCGATCCAGTTGCGCTGCTGCAGCTTGATGGCCTCGGGCCAGTCCAGCAGGTCCAGGTCCTCGATCAGCCGGTCCGAGTACGCGGTGATGCGCATCATCCACTGGCGCAGGTTGGACTTGAACACCGGGAAGTTGCCGCGCTCGGAGCGGCCGTCCGCGGTGACCTCCTCGTTGGCCAGCACGGTGCCCAGGCCCGGGCACCAGTTGACCGGCACCTCCTTGGCGTAGGCCAGGCGGTACTCGCCCAGGACCTCGTCGCGCTCGGCGACGGACAGCCCGGACCAGGCGCGCCCGCCCGGGACCTCACGCGCGCCGGACTCGAACTCGGCGACCAGCTCGGCGATCGGGCGGGCCTTGCGGGCGTCCCCGTCGTACCAGGAGTTGAAGATCTGCAGGAAGATCCACTGGGTCCAGCGGTAGTAGTCCGGGTCGATCGTGGAGATCGAGCGGCGCGGGTCGTGGCCCAGGCCCAGCCGGCGCAGCTGCTGGCGCATGTTGGCGATGTTGGCCTCGGTGGAGACCCGCGGGTGGGTGCCGGTCTGCACCGCGTACTGCTCGGCGGGCAGGCCGAAGGCGTCGTAGCCCAGCGTGTGCAGCACGTTGTGGCCGGTCATCCGCTGGTAGCGGGCGAAGACGTCGGTGGCGATGTAGCCCAGCGGGTGGCCGACGTGCAGGCCCGCGCCCGAGGGGTACGGGAACATGTCCATGATGAAGCTGTGCGGCTTCGCGGCGACGTCGCCGGCCGCCGGGTCGGCCAGCGCACCGGTGGGGTTGGGGGCGTGGAAGGTGCCCTCCTTCTCCCAGATGTCCTGCCAGCGGGACTCGATCTCGGCCGCCAGCGCGGCGCTGTACCGGAACGGCTCGGTCGCGGTCTCGGCCGCGCCGGACGCAGGGGTCGTCTCGCTCATGGTCCTTCAAGCTCCATCGATGTCAGTTGGCGAACCGCGCAGGCGCCCGGCCCGTGGACCCGGCCCGGGACGGGGTCGGGGGCGGAAAACAAAAAATCCCCTCGCAGGAGGGGACGCCACGCCGACTCCGGCACCGCCCGAGGGCGCAGCCGGTCCTGGTCAGCGCGGCCGGCTAAGGAGCAGGCGCACGGTTCGCATGGGCTCAGGGTACCGCAAGCGGGTCGGCGCGCTCCCGGGAGTACCGCCCGGGGACGCCGCTCACCGCGCCGCCACCCGCCCCGCCGCGTCGAACTCCCGCAGCGCCTTCGCCAGCCGCTCGGACTGCATCCCCGCCGCGAGCGAGCGCGCCAGCGCCGCGGTGCGGGCCGCCTCCCGCTGGTCGCCGAGCCTGCGGTGGGCCTCGGCGAGGCGCACCATCAGCAGCGCCTTGGAGCG
>NZ_JAHSQD010000274.1 GCF_020103755.1 Streptomyces sp. LS1784 | reverse complement strand
CACAGGACCCCGGATCCCCGGTAGCCGACCGCGCCACCCTGCCCTGCTTCCAGGCCGTGATCATCGGCTCGATCAACGCCCACTGCTCATCCGATAAGTCGCTCGGGTACGCCCGTCTGTCCATGAGCCGCAGAACATCACCCGGGCCCCGACTGGCACGCCAGTACGGCCGACGTTCACACGAACGAGCGATCACGAACCGAGAGAAAGGGGACTTAACGTCCTCTCAGAGCTCCCGGAGGACCCACCCGCGAGTTCGGTCGGCGGTGGCGGCGGAGCGGTCTGCTCATTGGCTTCGTTAACTTCTAGGGACAGCGTGCCTGGGCCGACTTGATTGGTTGTCACATAGGACCGTTGGCGTGGGCCGGGTGCGCGGTCCTGGACGTAGCGTCTGATGACACCGTAGGAGATCGAGGTCTCGTGCTCGTCCATGAGCTTCGCCCAGATCTCTGTGGGGCGGTGCCCCGCCTCGACCATGGAGTCGACGAGATGCTGGACAGGATCGATGGTGGTCGGCCGACGAGGTAGCGGTTTGCGGGGGCGGGGTTCAGGGCCGTCCAGGGCGGCCCGGACGGTTCGCCAGGAGACGTTGTGGCGCTTTTCCAGAGCTCGCATCGAAAGGGCTTCCCGTTCGGCGTCGTGCCGGATGCGCCGGTAGAGCTCCTTCTTGTCGATCTTCTTGGGCGACACGGGGTTGGGAGCTGGCTTGCGCTGCCGACGGGGTGGTCGGGCATCTGCCAGGGCTCGTTCCAGGAGTTCGGAGGGGCGGCCGGCCAACGCGGCAAGGCGTTCCAAGCGAGGCTGTCCGAACCAGTTCGGTGAGCCGGCGAGGAGGCCGTGCAGGTAGCTGGGTCTGAGGTGGTTAGCGTGGGCCAGGCGCCGGATGTAGGAGTCGGTCGGTTCTCCGGGACGTGGCCGGACCTGGATGGGAAGCTGGTGCAGCTGCGGTTCCGGGGCCGCAGTCACCCGCCGACCGCCCTTTTCAGCGGAGAAGCCGCGGTCTCTGCGGCATGGTCCAGCGGGATCGCGTCGATGGCTTCCTTTGTCACGCGTTCGGTGCCGCTGAGGATGGCGTCGATCGCGGCCCCATGAATCGCATGAGACAGCGCTCCGATCATGCCGTCGGTCCGGTTGTGCAGGTAGCGGTCGAGCTTGACCAAGCTGCCGGACGGGTGATCGTGCAGCAGCAGGGTGTTCTCCATGGTGGCCACCAGCCCCTTCCACTCGGTGCCGTAGGGGAATGGGCGAGTGGGGACGAGTGTGAACCGGCCCGCGATCTGGGCCCCGCGAGTGCCGGCCAGAAGTTGTCGGCGTACGAGTCAACATGCACCACCTCGTACGAGTGACTGTGCACCAGAGTTGATGCGGTGACCGGCTGTTGTCCGTGAACCTCCTGTCGTCGGTTTCGAGCGGCAGGGAGGCGGTTGGCAGTGGTCTTGGACCCGCATCGCTGGCTGGAGTTGAGGCGATATCGCGCGCTTTACGACTCCGGCGCGATGAGTCAGCGGCAGATCGCGAAGGCGACCGGGCTGAACCGCCGTACGGTCGCGAAGTACCTGTCCGGTCAGGTCTCGGCGGCACCTCCGCAGCGGGCACCGGGTGCCCTGCCCCGGCCGCGGACGGTCGACGAGGTCGCCCCGCTGATCGACGCGATGCTGCGGTCCGAGGTCCTGCTCAAGGGGACGGTGATCCACGAGCGGTTGGTCCAGGAGTACGGGATCGCCATCAACTACCAGCGGATCAAGATCTACTTGCAGGAGGCCAGGCCCCGGATTGCCGAGGAGCTTGGCATCAATCCCGGCGAACTCGCGGGACTGCACCGCCGCTTCGAGGTCGTGCCTGGCGCCCAGGCCCAAGTGGACTGGGGCGATGAGGGCAAAATTCTCGCCCACGTCGGCATCCCGAAGGTCTACTCGTTCCACATGACGCTGTCGTACTCGCGCGACCCGTTCTGCTGCTTCACCACCAGCCAGGACCTCGCGACGTTCTTCGACTGCCACCGGCAGGCGTTCGCGCACTTCGGTGGAGTGCCGATGAGCATCGTCTACGACCGCACCAAGACCGTGGTCCGCCGGCACGTCGCTCCCGGCGAGGCGGTCCCGCTCCACCCGGAGGCGGTCGCGTTCGCGGGCCACTACGACTTCGACATCGACGTGCTGGCCGCCTACCGTCCCACCGGCAAGGGCCGCGTCGAGCGCCAGGTGCTGATCGTCCGCGACCACGTCCTGGCCGGGAGGGCGTTCTCCTCTGCCGAGGAGCTCGACGCCGCGTTCACGGCCTGGGTGCCCCTGCGGCGCGCGCGGGTCCACGGCACCCACGGCGAGGTCATCGGCCTGCGCGCGATCCGCGACCACGTAGCCCTGCGGCCGCTGCCGAGGACGCCCTATGTGGTCGCACAACGCCACCTTCGGCACGTCGGCAAGGACTGCCTGGTCGCCTTCGACGCGAACCTCTACTCGGTCCCCGCCCGCCGGGTCCGCCCCCGCCAGCTGGTCGAGATCCGGGCCACGAAGTCCCAGGTCGTACTGCACTCGACCGTCCCCGACTCGGCCGGCAGCACCCTGCTCGCCGTCCACTCAAGGGCGGTCGGCCGCGGCGCCCGCATCGTCGACGAGCGGCACTGGGACGGCCTGCCCAAGGGTGACACCAGGCGCGTCACGACGGGGGACGTCGTGCCCCGGCCCCGCCACGAACAGCCCCTGGCCGAGGAAGCGGGCCCGCTGCGGGCCCTACTCAACCGGGCCGCCGCCCATGTCGAGGTCGGCCGCCGACCGCTGTCCGTCTATGACGAGCTGACCGGCACCCGCCCGTTCACCACCAACTCCCCAACAAAGGACGTCCGTTGAGCCAGCTGGTCAGCAACCGAATCCGCACCATGGCCGTCAAGCTGGGCCTGCCCCACCTCGCCGAGAGCCTGAACCAGTACGCCAAGCGGGCGGACGAGGCGAAGATGGGCTACCTCGACTTCCTCGACCTCCTCCTCGCCGAAGAGCTGGCTGTTCGCGACGACCGCCGCTTCCGCCAGGGCTTGAGGCTGTCGAAGCTGCCGCACCACAAGACACTGGACGACTACGACTTCTCGTTCCAGCCAGAGCTCGACCCACGCAAGGTCAAGGACCTGGCCACGCTGTCGTTCGTCGAAGCCAAGGCGAACGCCGCCCTGCTGGGGCCGCCCGGGGTCGGAAAGACCCACCTGGCCGTCGCCCTCGCAGTCGCCGCCTGCCGGGCCGGCTACTCGATCTACTTCACCAGCCTCGACGACATGGTCCGCCACCTCAAGGCCGCCGAGGCCGCCGGGCGCCTGACCAGCAAGCTCCGCACCTACCTGCGGCCGAGCGTCCTCGTTGTGGACGAAGTGGGGTACCAGCCCCTTGAACGAGCCGAGGCGAACCTGGTCTTCCAGGTGATCTCCAAGCGGTATGAGAAGGGCTCGATCATCTTGACCTCCAACAAGACCTTCAGCGAATGGGGCCAGGTCTTCGGCGACGAGGTCCTCGCCACCGCCATCCTCGACCGACTCCTGCACCACTGCGACGTCATCTCGATCAACGGCAACAGCTACCGCCTCAAGAACCGCCTCCAGGCCATCGACCGGGAAACCGACGTCGCCTGAGCGGTTGACCAGTTTTCAAATTTTGGTTGCTGCCTGAGCCGTCGAACAGCTTCAGGCTGTCACTGGAGCACAGAGGCCGCATCGTCGCTCCGAGCCTGGTAAACGGTCACGGTCGTGGCCACAGCGTCGACTTCGATCGGTCCGGTGATCCTCAACCAGACCAGTTCGGGCAGGCCCTCGGAGCGATCGAGTCGGCCGACCGCCTCGGCAGGCCAGGGCAACGGCAGCTTCGGCAGGTGGATCAGGGAGATCCCGTCAATGAAGATGGGGGCCAGTTCGGGTTCCCACGGGCGAACCGAGTAGAGATTGGACAGCGAGACCACCACATCGGGCTTCCACGGCCCCTCGCGCAGCCACACGTCCAGCGTGTTCTCCTTGCGGTCCTCGTTGGACTCGTCCAACGAGATGCGCTCGATGAAGTAGCTGATGCAGGACTCCAACGTTCGCGCCGCATTCGTGCATCGGTTCTTGAAGGCGTCGGGTGCCCCATGTTCGTCGACCACGGCACGAGACTACGGTGAGCGGAACGGTCCATGAGAGCGACTTCGCCGAGACGGGTCAGTGGTGCACACAACTCCGTACGCGCTGGAGCACTCAGATCAGTACGCGGACAGAAGTTCGCTCTCCTCGACGCCGATGCCCGCGTAGACGAACGTTGCGGGGATGCGCTCGGAGAAGTACTTCAAGGTGTCGGAGACTTCGGCGCCGGACCGGGTGGTCTGCGAGATGTTGTGGATCTCGTCGACTTTACCGACCGCAGGAGCTCATGAACTGGCTCTGAACTGCGACGATTCATAGACTACATGTCCGCGACGGCGAGTTGGGGACGTTGTTGTCGTTCGTTCGGGTGCTTTCATCGAGGAGCCGTCGACGGTGTCGGCGTGTCGGAGCCCGACGACATAATTCGAAGCGTGGACCTGAGACCCGAACTGACGCCCCCGCCCGTGAGCCAGCAGCGGCTGGACGAGCTCTGTTGTGAGATCGAGCGGATCGCCGACCTGGTGACGTCCCGGTCGGCGAGCGCGGACGAGGTGATCAGGGCCTTTAATGCAAGGACGGGCCACGACTATGTGGCTCTCGACTTCGCCGGGTATGACGCCAGCCGGAGCCTTGTCGAGTTCGCGACGGAGGCTGCCCGGCCGGCTCGTCCCCGGGTTGCGGACATCACCCGGAACGAGCTCGTTGAAGTTGTCCGCAGGCTTCGGACCGGCTGCCCGGAGAGCGACTACTACCTGCGACTTCTCGAAGCCAACGTGCCGCATCCCCGGGTCAGTGATCTGATCTTCCATCCCCGGGCCGAACTGCGGGACGCCTCCACAGAGCAGATCGTCGATGAGGTGCTGGGATACCGGCCTATCGCCCTCTGATCAATGGGATAGGTCAGCCGGCCGTCGAGTTCTGTTCAGTGCCTGCAGGGTGCTGGCAAGCCGGTAGGTGCCGGTCTCGGCGCCCTCTGCATGTGACCGTGGTGGGTTGATCGATACGGTGTCGCCATGAGTGAGGGCATAGTGCGCGTGGAGGATGGCTGGCGAGTGCCTGCGTTCCGTGGGCTGGGTGTGGGCGAACATTGGCCTGGTTCATCGCCCGCCGCCCGGGCGGCGTGATCGCCGGGGCCCTGGCGTTCCGGCGTCACTGCATCCAGGTCTTCGAAGGCTACGCGGGCACCAGCGAGTCCGGGTTCCGCACGGAAGTGGAGAGCGAACAGGCCCTCGCCCGCGGCGAACACCTCATGGCCGCGATCGACGCGCACGAGCACACCAATCTCACCGGCCCCGCCGCCGATGAAGCCGCCCGCCGCCTGGAGACGTTCGGCGCCCGCGCCCGTTTCCAGGGCAGGGTCGTCCTGGACGAGAGCCGGCTGCGGCGACTGATGACACGTCACGACCCGGCGATCTATCCGGGCGAGTACGTCACCTGCGTCCACGACCACGGCAAGGCTCTCTGCGAGCGGGCCCGCCACCGCCGCAGCGAGGGCCTGCCTGATCGCGGCGGCTGCAAGCCCCTGGCCTGCCGGAATGTCGCTCTCACCCCCGAGAACGCGGCTGCCTGGCAGCGCGAGATCGACCGCATCGACCGCCGAATCGCCTCCCGCCCACCCCTGCCGCCGCTGCTGCAGCACCGACTGGAAGCCCGTCGCGCGGAGATCACCGCTTTCCTCCACCGGAACACCACCACCCGGGAGACCGCGTGACCCGCCCCGTCGACATCCCCGCCGAGGCCCGCGTCCGCCGGATCACGGACCAATACCTGAGTGAGTGCCGGGACAACGGCAAACGCCCCAGCGTCCTCGCCCTCGCCGCCAAGCTCAGCCTGAGCAACACCACCTTCCGGCGCCACTTCCCCGAACTGGCCAAGGAGGTCTCCACCATCCGCAGCAGCCCGTCCTCACCGGCGGGGACCGAGGTCCGGTCGAGTCCCTACGACATCCTCGTCGCCAGGAATGCCAAGCTCCGACGGGCCAACCGGTCACTGACCGAGAACCTCCACTTCGCCGCGGCCCAGATCCAGCGGCTGGCCTTGGACAACGCTCGCCTCCGCGGCGCTCTCGAAGAAGCGACCAAGGTCACCCGCCTGCCCGAGCGACGCCGGTGACATCATGCACTGGTGTTCTATCCAGATCTCACGCCCTACAGCTACTTCGACCACGGCCGGGACACCTTCACCGACCTGACAACCGGCTACCGATTCGTCAGCTTCAAGGCCCCCTACGAGCGGATCAACATCGGCTGGCTCGACACGAAAGAGCCCTGGACCGCCGGGCCCGTCCCGGTGGCCTTCGCCGAGAAGCTGCTGGCCGTCCTCGCGGTTCAGGCCGTCAACGAGTGCCTCGGCTATCACGACTGCGACCTCTGCCCGGACATTCCCCCGGCGGACGAGCAGACCTGGCGGCGGCCCGGCCACGTCCGCGCTTGCATCGGGAACGGAGAAATCCGCGTGCCAGTACAGCAAGGGACCGCCTTCGCGGCTCCACGGATGGTCGGGCACTACGTGCTGGACCACGGCTATCAGCCGCCGCAGGACTTCATCGACGCGGTCCTGGCCTTCGACCTGGACTGCTACTCAGAGCCCAGCTGGGCCTGCTTCCCCTGGATCCCGTCGGACGCGGAGGTTCTCGATGAGTGAGCGCGAAAGGAGTGCCAGCGCCGACACCCTGATCTCTGCTTCGACTCGACAACTGAACGATCAACCCTCAGCGGGTCAGCCGCCAATCTTGATCGTTGCCCAGGCGACCGCCCTACAGGGCCTTCGGCTCTTCAACGACTGTGGCGGCGATCAACGCCACCAGATTGTCGGTCCAACAGTCGCACTCTTTCGTTGCGACTTCTGCATCGCAGCCTGAACAAACCAAGTTGGGGCCATCCTGACCAGCGGGCCCACAGCACCCGGTGAGACGCCGAGGGTCGGAGTGAAGCGCCGTCCCCGGAAGGTCATCCGGGTGAAGGATCAGAAGACTGGCATCGAAATTGACCTTGAACGTTCCCAGCGCCATCCGCGGCGAAGCGATCTCGTTGCCAGGCGGACGTTCGGGACCTCTCAGCGATTCCCCCGGCTGAACCTCGCCAGTCAGAGGTTGCTGGCAGTTCGCGCAGTGAAAGATGGCCATACAGCCATTCTCTCCACCTCCTTCGGCACCGGCTGACCCGACCCCGTTTGGTCAGTGGTCAACGCTCAAGTGCGTTCACAACGGGATGATCGACGTCGCGACCAGGACGGTGACCGCGGCGGTGCTGCGGCCGTCGACGAAGTCGGTGGACGCGAGCGTGCTGCTGGCCCGCACGGTCACCCCGGAGCTGATGCGGCCGGGCTGGGTGGAAGCGCTGAAGATGTCCCGCTCGGTGCTGCCGCACCGTCGTCTGCTGACACTGGACGAGCGCCTGGAGCACGCTGCGGCCAAGCCGGTGATCGTTCCGGAGACCATCGTCTGCGACCACGGGATGGTCTTCGTCTCCCACAACTTCCGGGCGTCCTGCCGGTTCCTGGAGATCGACTTCCAGCCCACCCACAAAGGGTCGCCCTTCCAGAAGGGCCACATCGAGAAGATGCTCGACTCGGTGGCCGGGATGTTCGCCCAGTTCCTGCCGGGCTACACCGGCCGCAACACCGACCGCCGCGGGCGGCACCCCGAGCGCGAGAACCTGTGGTCGCTGCCCGAACTGCAGGAACTGCTGGACGAGTGGATCGTCGCCAAGTTTACCGACCGCGAGTTGTGCTGCTCGTGATGTCCATCTGGGCCTGTGACGTGGACGTCGCGGGCTCGTTTACCGACCGGGACCGAGACGTCCGTCATGTTCCGGAGTCGGTACGGAGGACAAGTGGCACGGCACGTCATCATCGGGGACTTGAGGGTCCAGCAGATCGAGCGGAAGGGCGGGCTGAGGTCGTGGACGATCCTCTGGCCCGAGGGCACGGTCCACGTCGAAGCGGACCGGTTCCTGCAGCAGTACGACGGCTCGGGCACGCAGCGGACTTACGCGTATCTGCTGGTGGACCATCTGCGCTGGCTGGAGCGTGAGTGCCTGGCGTTCAGCGCGGTTCAACTGCTGGACCTGGAGCGGTACATGGGCATCGTCGGTGCCGAGGTCCGCATGCCGCTCGGGGAGCCGTGGCGGGTGGGTAAGCGCCCCTACGGCCGGTCTGCTCTGTCGGCAGCGGCGTCCTGCGTGATTGGCTTCTACCTGCACCAGGCGTCCCTCGGCGACAACGTCGAGCTCGGCGAGAAGCTCGACGGCACTCGGCTGCCGTCGCGGGTGGACCGTCGCCGCTCGCTCCTGGGGCACGTGAAGACGGCCATGCCCGCGAACCCGCTCGCGCCGAAGGGACCGCACCGCCGGCACCCGAAGATGCTGCCGGACGGCGCCCGCGAGCGGCTGCTGGAGACGGTGAACTCGGCCCGGGACCGGCTGCTGGTCACCTGGCTGGCCGACGGCGGGCTTCGGATCGGCGAGCTCTGCGGACTGCACCTGGTCGACCTGCACCTGCGCGAGAACGCTGCCTGCGGTGAGTGTCGCAGCCCTCACCTGCACGTCTGCCACCGGCCGGACAACCCGAACCGGGCCGAGGCGAAGACCAAGCACCCCTGGCGGACCGAGCACGGCACGGTCACCGGCGGGCTGATCAAGCGGGTCAGCCCGGCGATGGTGCACACCTACTTCGACTACCTCACCAGCGAATACCCGGGTGGCGCCCGACACGGCATGCTCCTGGTCCAGCTGCACGGCGCCGACACGGGCCAGCCCTGGGCTCCGGTCGGGGCCCGCCGGATGCTCGGCCGCGCCGGGAAGCGCGCCGGGCTCGGCACCGTGAAACCCCATGCTTTCCGGCACACGTTCACCTCCGCGGTCCTCGACGCCGCCGACGGCAACCTGCTGATCGCCCGGGACGCTGGCGGCTGGGCCTCGGCCGCCACGGTCGACGAGGTCTACGGCCACGTCGACGTCCACGATCCCGCTTTCGACGCGGCCCTGCGCACGGTCTGGGGTGAGCCGAAGTGACCGTGACGACTCTGTTGCCGCAGCAGGACACCCGCACCGGGCGGGACCGGCTGGAGGTCCTCACCGCGCTGATCAGCGCCCCGTTGTTCGACCAGATGTTCCGCCCTGACATCGTCAAGGTTCCACCGAATCACCCGGTCTACCGGTGGAACTGCCTGGCTGCGGATTGCGAGAGGTCCACGATGGGGCACGGCGACCTGTGCTCAACCCACGAGATGCTCTGGCGCGAGCACCGCGACCAGGGAGGCACGCGCGCCGAATTCCTGCGCACTGCACCGCCGGTCGGTCCCGGGGAAGGAGTGGAGCAACGGCCCTGCCAGATCTGCTCCGAGCGGCCAGCCCGCCACCTCACGCTGCAGCTCTGTCACTACCACGAGTACCGCTGGTATCACCACCGCGACCGCCACGGGGACAACGCTAACTTCGACGCCTGGCTCGACGATCAGCACACGCTCCCCGGCTTCGGCGGCTGCCGGGTCGGGGTCTGCCCAGAGCTGGCGGACTCCCCACTCGGCTTGTGCTTCCGCCATGAGCGCCGCTATGGCAAGCAGGGCAGACCGGGCGGCGCAACACTGCCATCCCAGTGGGGCAACCGCTACGGACGTCGCGGCCTGGCCGCGCCGGTCAGCTACGAGGACGAGCGCGCCTTCCAGCGCTGGTGCGCGACCGCCCCGGCCGTGCTCCGCCCCGCGCAGGTCAACCTCCGGGGCCTGCATCCGCTGCTGCGGGCCGAGATCCAGTGGGGCATGTTCGCCTACACCCAGAAGGCACAGGGCCGCTGGGAACTGGTCACCTGGCAAGGCCTGACGAACTTCGCCCGTGAGCACGGGCTCCGGTCGCTGACGGACGCGGGCCCCGAGGAGGAACGCCTTCTCCAGAAGACGGTCAGCCGGGAGGCAGTCCACATCGTCCGTGCTGTGACCGACTGGCTGCACCCCGTCTACGTGACGCCGACCGAGACGCGCGAGCTCGGATACATCCTCACCGAGCACTTCGGGCGGAAGCTCACCGGCCGCTCGGTTGACATGGACCTCACCGGAGTTTCCCAGCGATGGCTGCGCGACCTGATCTGGGACCACTTGGTCGCGATGGTGTTCGTGTCGAAGATGATCACGGAGGTCCTTTCGCTTCCTACCTGGCGCCATCCTTCTCCTGCGTCGCCCAGTTGCGCGATCGACTTTGTGCAGTCGATGTCTTGTGACGCAGGGGACGCGCTCTCGCGGCGGCCTGCCGGGTCGTTGACCTTCTCGCCGACCACGACTTGCTGGCCAACGCCAACACCACTGCCACGATGCTGAGCAAGGCTTGGGAGGTTCTGGCCGACCAGCTCAACACCGACGCCGAGTCGGAGCCGGCCGGGGCGGCCGCCGACGTCCTTCAGGCCGTCGAGGACGCACGTCGGGCGCGGGACGAGGCCGAACGCGAGCTCAACGAGGTGATCCGTTCCGCGATGCTCAACCGGAAGACCACGAAGGTCCGGGTCAAGGACCTGGAGAAGGCTGCCGACCTTACCCGGGGACGGCTCTACCAGATCCGCGACGGGCGCCGCTGACCGCATGGACACCGCCGACGACGCCTCCCGTCCCGCTTCTTCACCGCGTACACCTCGGCGTCCTGACCCGCCGTCGGCCGGGCCCGGCGCGCACCACCGCCCCTGCCCCTGCCTCCGCCGCTTCCGCGGCTCAGGGGCAGGGGCACGTGTCGTGGTCGAAGATCCCGCGGTGCCCGACCGGGGCGAGCCGGCGGAAGACGACGCCCGGCGACCGGCTCCGGCACACCCGGAGCCGGTCGGATGCTTC
>NZ_JAHSQD010000273.1 GCF_020103755.1 Streptomyces sp. LS1784 | reverse complement strand
TGCTCGCCGCCCCCGCCGCGCTGCCCGCCGTCCCCGCCGCCACCACCGCCGGGGGCAAGCGGGTCCTGCTGCAACGCCGGTGGCACGACACCCTGTTGGTGGACTCCACCCCGGTGCTCACCGCCGACGAGCGCAGCGCCTGGACGCAGCACCGGCTGCGCACCGAGCACTACCCGGCCGCCCGCCGCGCGCCGCTGCGCGAGGCGGCGCTGTACGACGTGTTCGGCGGCCGCGGCTACGCCGACTCCCCGCGCGCGGTACACGCCGAACTCGTGCGCAGGGAAGCCCGGTTGGAGCACCTGTGGGTGGTCGACGACGCCCAGGCCGTGGTGCCGCCCGGGGTCGTCCCGGTGCGGAGCTGGAGCCCGGAGTGGTACCTCGCGCTGGCCACCTGCCGGTACCTGGTCGGCAACACGCACTTTCCGGACTTCCTGGAGCGCCGCCCCGGCCAGGTCGTCGTGCAGACCTGGCACGGCTCACTGCTGAAGCGGATCGCCCACGACGTCGAGAGTCCCTGGCTGGCCGACCGCGGCTACCTGGAGGCGCTCGACCGGGAGACCCCGCAGTGGAGCCTGCTGGTCTCCCCCAGCCCGTTCGCCACCCCGATCCTCCGGCGCGCCTTCCGCTACGGCGGCGAACTGCTGGAGTCCGGTTACCCGCGCAACGACGTGCTCGCCCGCCCGGACCCGCGGACCGCCGCGTCCGTCCGCCGCCGGCTCCGCATCCCCGAGGGCAGGCGGGTCGTGCTGTACGCGCCGACCTGGCGCGAGGACCAGCAGCGCGGCGACGGCGACGGCTTCCGGCTCGACCTGCGGCTGGACCTCGACCACGCCCGGCGCCTGCTCGGCCCGGACCACGTGCTGCTCGTCCGCGCGCACGCGCACGTGCGCGAGCCGCTGCCCGGCGCCGGCGACGGCTTCCTGTACGACTGCGGGGACTACCCCGACCCGCAGGAGCTGCTGCTGATCGCGGACGTACTGGTGACCGACTACTCGTCGATCATGTTCGACTTCGCCGTCACCGGCCGCCCGATGTACTTCTTCACCTACGACCTGGAGCACTACCGCGACACCCTGCGCGGCTTCTCCTTCGACTTCGAGCCGAACGCCCCCGGCCCGCTGGTGCCGACCTCCGCCGCGCTGCTCGGCGCGTTGCGCGAACTCGCCGACGGCGACGCCGGACTGCCGCCCGGTTACGCCGAACGCTACCGGCGCTTCCGGGCCGAGCACTGCGCCCTGGACGACGGCGGCGCGGCCCGCCGGGTGGTCGACCGGATGCTCGAACTCGGGCGGGCCGGGACGCGGACCGGGGCGTGGACCGACCCGGACCGGCCTCAGCCGAAGGAGTAGCTCCGCCAGGGCCGCCAGACCTCGTCCGCGTCGAAGCGGGAGAGGCCGAAGTCCGGCACCGGGAAGGCCGCGTGGAAGCCGCGGGCCTGCTCGTACGCCTGGTCCAGCACGTCGTCCGACAGCCCGTGGGCGACCGTCACGTGCGGGTGGTACGGGAAGGCCAACTCGCGGGCCAGCGGGCCGGAGCGGACGTCCGCCTCCAGCAGCCGGCACTCCTGCGCGCCCTCCTCGACCCGGACGTACACCACCGGGGAGACCGGGCGGAAGGTCCCGCTGCCGCGCAGCAGCATCCGGAACGGCCGGTGCGCGGCCGCCACCGCCGCCAGGTGCTCCTCGATCTTCGGCAGCTCCTCGGCGGGCACCTCGGTCGGCGGCAGCAGGGTGACGTGCGTGGGTATCGACCGGGCCAGCGGATCGCCGTGCCCGGCCCGGGCGTCCTGGATCTCCGTGCCGTACGGGTCCGGGACGCTCACGGACACGCCGATGGTGACGACCTCGGGGAGGTCGCCACCAGCGGGCAGGTGCGTGAGGGGAGTCACCGCTTGGCGGCCGGGAGGAAGCCGATCCGGTCGTACACCGTCTCCAGCGTCACCGACGCCACCTCGCGGGCCTTCTCGGCGCCGATCGCCAGCACCCGGTCCAGCTCCGCCGGGTCGTCCAGGAACATCCGGGTGCGCTCCTGGAAGGGGGTGACCCACTCGGTGAACAGCTCGGCCAGCTCGGTCTTCAGGGCGCCGTACATCTTGCCCTCGAAGTGCGCGACCAGCTGGTCGACCGACTGGCCACTGAGCGCGGAGTGGATGCGCAGAAGGTTGGAGACGCCCGGCTTCCCCTCCTCGTCGTAGGACACGACGGTGCCGGTGTCGGTGACGGCGCTCTTGAACTTCTTGGCGCTGGCCTTCGGTTCGTCCAGCAGGCTCACCAGGCCCTTGGGCGAGGAGGCCGACTTGCTCATCTTGACGGCCGGGTCCTGGAGGTCCTGGATCTTCGCCGTCTCCTTGAGGATGTACGGCTTCGGCACCGTGAAGGTCGGGCTGTAGCGGGTGTTGAAGCGCTCGGCGATGTCGCGGGTGATCTCCACGTGCTGGCGCTGGTCCTCGCCGACCGGGACGGCGTCCGCCTGGTAGAGCAGGATGTCCGCGATCTGGAGGATCGGGTAGGTGAACAGGCCGACCGTGGTGCTCTCGGAGCCGTACCGGGAGGACTTGTCCTTGAACTGGGTCATCCGCGAGGCCTCGCCGAAGCCGGTGAGGCAGTTCATCACCCAGGCGAGCTGCGCGTGTTCGGGCACGTGCGACTGGACGAAGAGCGTGCAGTGGTCCGGGTCCAGGCCCGCACCGAGCAGCTGCGCGGCGGAGACCCGCGTGTTCTCGCGCAGCGTCGCCGGGTCCTGCGGCACCGTGATCGCGTGCAGGTCGACGACCATGTAGAAGGCGTCGTTCTCCTTCTGCAGGTCGACCCACTGGCGTACCGCGCCCAGGTAGTTGCCGAGGTGGAACGAGCCGGAGGTGGGCTGGATGCCGGAGAGCACCCGGGGACGGTCCTTGACCGGACCGGTGACCGCTGCGTTGACCATGCGGGCCATTGTTCCAGTACCACCGCTCGCTCAGGAAACCTCTGCCCCCGGTGGTTCGGCCAGTGTGACCGCACTCACCCCGACCCGGGCGATCCGCCGGCCCTCGACCTTGGCCACCGTCAGCAGCACCCCGCCGCCGCCCTCGACCGGGACGCGCACCTGGTCGCCGTCCCGGGGCAGCCTGCCGAGCGCGGCGACCAGACAGCCGGCCACCGTCTCGTACGGACCCTCGGGCAGGGTGACGCCGGTCTCCTCGGCGAAGTCGCCGAGGTTGAGCAGGCCGTCCAGTTCCATGCCGCCACCGGCCAGCCGGCGGGTGGGGGCGGCCTCCGGGCGGTCGTACTCGTCCCGGATCTCGCCGATCACCTCCTCGACCAGGTCCTCCAGGGTGACGATCCCGGCGGTGCCGCCGTACTCGTCCACCACGATGGCCAGATGGTGGCCCTCCCGGCGCATCTCCCCCATCGCCTCCAGCACCAGCTTGGTGCCGGGCAGCAGCTTGACCGGGCGGGCCAGGTCGCGGACCTTGGCGGCCTGCTCGCCGCGCGCGCCGTACAGGTCGCGGACGTGGACGAAGCCGACCACCGCGTCGGCGCTGCCCTCGACCACCGGGTAGCGCGAGTGCGGCGAGGTGTCGGCCTGGTGCCGGACGGCGGCCAGCGGACGCTCGGCGTCCAGGAAGGTCACCTCGGTGCGCGGGACCATCACCTCGCGCAGCTGGCGCTCTCCGGCGGAGAACACATCGGCGATCAACGCCCGTTCGTCGCTTCCGAGTTCGGTGTTCGCGGCGACCAGGCCGCGCAGTTCCTCGGAGCTCATCGAGCCGCGGCCCGCCGCCGGGTCCCCGCCGAGCAGTCGGACCATCAGGTTGGTGGAGTGGCCGAGCAGCCAGATCACCGGCCGCAGCACCACCGACATCACGTCCACCACCGGGGCGGCGACGACCGAGATGG
This sequence comes from Streptomyces sp. LS1784, assembly GCF_020103755.1. GTDB lineage: Bacteria > Actinomycetota > Actinomycetes > Streptomycetales > Streptomycetaceae > Kitasatospora. Next base: position 7,052 of record NZ_JAHSQD010000273.1, on the reverse strand, counting down.
ACTCGGCGCGCTGCAGGCCGATCCGCTTGGGGGTCAGCTCGCCCAGCACCAGCGAGGCGTAGCTGATCACCAGGGTGAGGCCGACCAGGGCCACCGCGTCGGACATGCTCTCGGACAGCCCGGCCCGGACGAACAGCGGGGCGACCTTGCCGGACAGGGTGTCCGCGCCGAAGGCGGCGGACAGGAAGCCCATGCAGGTCACCCCGACCTGGACGGCGGCCAGGAAGCGGTTGGGGTCGGCGGCCAGGTGCGCGGCCCGGGCCGCGCGCCGGGTTCCGCGCCCCTCCAGCGTCCGGATCTGCCCCTCGCGCAGCGAGATCAGCGAGATCTCGGCGACGTTGAACAGCCCGCCCAGCAGGATGAAGACGAGGACGAGCGCGGCGTCCCCGAGTGTTTCGTTCACAGCGGGCCAGTGTAGGACGGCCGGTACCGCCCGGGGCCGGACACGGCGGCGGCCCACCGCTTCCGGGAGGGAAGCGACGGGCCGCCGGTGAAGCCGTGCGGGGCGGGCTCAGATGAGGCCCAGCTCCTGGACCGCGTCGCGCTCCTCGGTCAGCTCCTTGACCGAGGCGTCGATGCGGGCGCGCGAGAAGTCGGAGATCTCCAGGCCCTGGACGATCTCGAACTTGCCGTCCTTGGTGGTGACCGGGAAGGAGGAGATCAGGCCGGCCGGAACGCCGTAGGAGCCGTCGGAGACGACACCCATGGAGGTCCAGTCGCCCTCGGCGGTGCCGTTGACCCAGGTGTACACGTGGTCGATGGCAGCGTTGGCGGCCGAGGCGGCCGAGGAGGCGCCGCGGGCGTCGATGATGGCGGCGCCGCGCTTGGCGACGGTCGGGATGAAGTCGTTCTCCAGCCAGGCCAGGTCGCTGCCGACGGCCTCGAAGGCCGGCTTGCCGGCGACCTCGGCCTGGAAGACGTCCGGGTACTGGGTCGCGGAGTGGTTGCCCCAGATGGTGACGCGCTTGATGTCCGAGACCAGGGCGCCGGTCTTGGCGGACAGCTGGCCGACGGCGCGGTTGTGGTCCAGGCGGGTCATCGCGGTGAAGCGCTCGGCCGGGACGTCCGGGGCGTTGCGCTGGGCGATCAGGGCGTTGGTGTTGGCCGGGTTGCCGACGACCAGGACCTTGATGTCGTCCGCGGCGTGGTCGTTGATGGCCTTGCCCTGCGGGCCGAAGATGCCGCCGTTGGCCTGGAGCAGGTCGCCGCGCTCCATGCCCGCGGTGCGCGGACGGGCGCCGACCAGCAGCGCGACGTTGGCGCCGTCGAAGGCCTCGTTCGGGTTGTCGGTGATCGTGATGTCGCGCAGCAGCGGGAAGGCGCAGTCGACGAGCTCCATGGCGGTGCCCTCGGCGGCCTTGAGGCCCTGCGGGATCTCCAGGAGGCGCAGGTTCACCGGCACGTCGGCACCGAGCAGGTGGCCCGAGGCGATGCGGAAGAGCAGCGCGTAGCCGATCTGGCCGGCCGCTCCGGTGATGGTGACGTTGACGGGGGTGCGGGTCATTTCTACCTTCTCCAGCAAATCGCCAGGCGCCCCAGGCACACCGGCACTGGAGCCAGGATGATCTCTCGACGTCGAGAGACCGGCGTCAGGTTATCGCAAAGGGAAGCGTACGCCGGGTGTCGTGGCGTGGCTGATGCGTCACAGAAAAAGGACGGCCCCCGCCCGGGCCCTGGATTTCCAAGGCGCCGGGCGGGGGCCGTCGCAGGCCTGCGGATCAGTGCCTGGGCCGGCCCATCAGCTGGCCGATGTTGTCCAGCAACGGGATCTGCAGCCACGGGTTCGGCTGCGCCACCAGGGTCAGCAGCACGATCGAGGTGCCCAGGAAGCTCAGCACGATCACGTCGGTGAAGCGGCTGCGCACCGCCAGCATCCCGACCTCGGGCAGCACCAGCCGCAGCACCGCGCCGAGCAGCACGCCGCCGCCGAGGACCAGCAGCCCGTACTTGAAACCGTCCTTGGAGTCCGCGAACCAGGTGACCGCGAGGCCGGCGCCGACGACCAGCAGGACCAACGTGATCGGCCACTGCCGCACCGGCAGCGCGTGATCGCGTCCGAGGGCCGCGGCCGAGCCCTCGGGCGGCACGGTGCCGGTGGTCTTGACCGGCCTGCGGCGGGTCCGTGCCGGGCTCGGTTCAGTCATGCTCGCCGTCCCTGGGGTGTCAGATGCCGGCGCGGCGCTCGGCCGCCTCGACGATGTTGTTAAGCAGCATCGCGCGGGTCATCGGGCCCACGCCGCCGGGGTTCGGGGAGATCCAGCCGGCCACCTCGGCCACGCCCGGGTGCACGTCGCCGACGATCTTGCCCTCGCTGCGGCTGACGCCCACGTCCAGCACCGCCGCGCCCGGCTTGACGTCCTCCGGCTTCACCAGGTGCGGCACGCCGGCGGCGGCCACGATGATGTCGGCCTTGCGCAGGTGGGCGCCGAGGTCCCGGGTGCCGGTGTGGCACAGGGTGACGGTGGCGTTCTCGCTGCGGCGGGTCAGCAGCAGGCCGATCGAGCGGCCGACGGTGATGCCGCGGCCGACCACGACCACCTCGGCGCCGTTGATCTCGACGTCGTGGCGGCGCAGCAGCTCGACGATGCCGAGCGGGGTGCACGGCAGCGGGCCCTCGATGCCCAGGGCGAGCCGGCCGAGCGAGGTCGGGTGCAGGCCGTCGGCGTCCTTGTCCGGGTCCATCAGCTCCAGGACCGGGTTCTGGTCCAGGCCCTTGGGCAGCGGCAGCTGGACGATGTAGCCGGTGCAGGACGGGTCGGCGTTGAGCTCGCGGACGACGTTCTCGACGTCCTCCTGGGTGGCGGTGGCGGGCAGCTCGCGCTGGATCGAGGCGATGCCGACCTCGGCGCAGTCCTTGTGCTTCCCGTTCACGTACCAGCGGCTGCCCGGGTCGTCACCGACCAGGACGGTGCCGAGGCCGGGCGTGACGCCCTTCGCCTTGAGGGCCGCCACGCGGGCGGCGAGTTCGGACTTGATCGCGGCGGCGGTGGCCTTGCCATCGAGAATCTGGGCAGTCATGACCCCATTCTCCCGGATCGCCGGGGGTCCCCGTACCGAGGGCCCGCACGGCGCGGGACGGTCCCGGACGGATGGACGGGCGGGTGAACGAACGGGTACGGAGGTCCGCCGCACGTTGCGGTTGCGCCACAGTCTTGGCGCGGCGCGCTGAACCGGCTGGACAGGGCGCCGTCGTCCGGATGACGATAAGCGCATTCCCGCCGCGAACCGGCCCGGTGACGGGCCGACGGCCCTCGCGGCGGAGCGTTGTACCCGGGGGAAAGAGCCAGTGAGCCGATCACAGCAGACCGAGCAGTCCGACCGCGAGGGCACCGTCCCGCCCGCGCCGCACCCGTCGGCCGGCTCGCGCCCCTGACGCTCACCACGCTGCCGAGCCGCGGCGCCCGTCACCGCCGCCGGGCTGTCACCCCGCTCCGCTAACGTCCCCTTCGGCCGGTGATCCGACTCACCGACCGGCACCGGGCCGTCAACGTCCCGTCCCCGCGTCCCCGCGTCCCCGTAACTGCCCGGAGGCACCCATGAGCTACCCGCCCGACCCGAACAACCCGTACGGCCAGCCGCCGGCCGCCCCGGGCTACGGCTACCCGCAGCAGGCCCCGCCGCCGGCCGCCGCGTACGGCTACCCGCAGGCCGCCCCGGCCTACGGGTACGCACCGGTGGCCCCGCCGTCCATGCCGGGCCTGGTGATGACCGCGCGGGTGCTGCTGTTCGTCATCGGTGGCGTGCAGATCATCATCACGGGCATCCTGCTGATCGCGGCCGCGGGCACCAAGACGGTCGCCAACCAGCACAGCACCGACAGCGACACCGCGATCTTCGGCAACGCGGCGGCCGGCATCCTGCTGGTCTTCGGGATCGTCTACCTGCTCGCCTCGGTGCTCTCGATCACGCTCGGGGTGAAGTTCGGCAAGGGCGGCCCGGCCACCCGGATCACCACCATCGTGTACGCCTCGGTGTTCCTGCTGCTCGGCCTGCTCGTGACGGTCAGCGCGATCACCGGCGCCGGCCAGACCCAGGGCACGGCCGCGGGCAGCGGGTTCGGCGTGGTGGTCGGCCTGCTGTGGATCGCGATCTGCGTCCTCTGGATCGTCGCCATGGCCACCCGGGACGGCGTCAACTGGTTCAACCGGCCGCGTTACTGACCGGCCCGCACGACAGAGCGGCCCGGCTCCCTCCTCGGAGGGGGCCGGGCCGCTCTGTCACACCGTCACGCCGCCGGCGGGATCAGTGGAAGAAGTGCCGCGCACCGGTGAAGTACATGGTCACGCCGGCCTCGGCGGCCGCCGCGACGACCTCCTCGTCGCGGATCGAGCCACCGGGCTGGACGATCGCCTTGACGCCGGCCGCGATCAGGATCGCCGGGCCGTCCGCGAACGGGAAGAAGGCGTCCGAGGCCGCGTAGGCGCCCTTGGCGCGCTCGCCGGCCCGCTCGACCGCGAGCTTGCAGGAGTCCACCCGGTTGACCTGGCCCATGCCGACGCCGACCGAGGCGCCGTCCTTGGCCAGCAGGATCGCGTTGGACTTGACGGCCCGGCAGGCCCGCCAGGCGAAGGCCAGCTCGGCCAGCTCCTCCGCGGTCAGCGCCTCACCGGTGGCGAGGGTCCAGTTCGCCGGGTCGTCGCCCTCGGCGTGCACCCGGTCCGCGTCCTGGAGCAGCACGCCGCCGGAGATCGGGCGCACCTCCTGGCGGTTGGCCGGGGCCTCGGGGGCGAGCAGCACCCGCAGGTTCTTCTTGCGGGTGAGCACCTCCAGGGCGCCCTCCTCGTAGCCGGGGGCCACGACGACCTCGGTGAAGATCGGGGCGATCTGCTCGGCCAGCGCGACGGTGACCGGGCGGTTGACGGCGATCACGCCGCCGTACGCGGAGACCGGGTCGCACTCGTGCGCCTTGCGGTGCGCCTCGGCGACGTCGGCGCCGGTCGCGATGCCGCACGGGTTGGCGTGCTTGATGATCGCGACGGCCGGCTCGGTGTGGTCGTAGGCGGCGCGGCGGGCGGCGTCGGTGTCGACGTAGTTGTTGTACGACATCTCCTTGCCGTGCAGCTGCTGCGCGCCGGCCAGACCGCCGGTGCCGTCGCTGTACAGCGCGGCGCCCTGGTGCGGGTTCTCGCCGTAGCGCAGCACGTTCTGCCGCTCCCAGGTCGCGCCCAGGAACTCGGGGAAGCCCGCAGCGGAGCCGCTGATGTTCGCAGTGTCGCTCGGCGCGTAGCCGGCCTCGAACCAGGAGGCGACGGCCACGTCGTACGCGGCGGTGTGGGCGAACGCGGCACCGGCCAGGCGCTTGCGGGTGGCCAGGTCGAAGCCGCCCTCCCGCACCGCCTTCAGCACGTCGCCGTAGCGGGCCGGGTCGACCACGACGGCCACCGACGGGTGGTTCTTGGCGGCGGCGCGGACCATGCTCGGGCCGCCGATGTCGATCTGCTCGACGCACTCGTCCGGGGTGGCGCCGGAGGCGACGGTGGCCTTGAACGGGTAGAGGTTCACGACGACCAGGTCGAAGGGCTCGACGCCCAGCTCGGCCAGCTGCGCGCGGTGCGACTCCAGCCGCAGGTCGGCCAGCACGCCGGCGTGCACGCGGGGGTGCAGCGTCTTCACGCGCCCGTCCAGGCACTCCGGGAAGCCGGTCAGCTCGGAGACCTCGGTCACCGGGACACCGGCGGCGGCGATCCGGCCGGCGGTGGAGCCGGTGGAGACGATGGAGACCCCGGCGGCGTGCAGGCCCTGGGCCAGCTCCTCCAGACCGGTCTTGTCGTACACGCTGATCAGCGCACGACGGATCGGACGGACGTTCTCGGAGACAGGGGGGGTGGTGGAGCTGGCACTCATGCCGGGATCCATACCTTTCGGTCCTCGATGCGGTGACCTTCGCGGGCCAGCCGGCCCACGACGTCGACGAGCAGCTTTCGCTCGACAGTCTTGATGCGCTCGTGCAGCGCTTCGCCGCCATCGGCGTGGTCGGCGTCGACGACCTCGACGACGCCCTGCGCGATGATCGGCCCGGTGTCCACGCCGGAGTCGACCAGGTGGACGGTGCAGCCGGTGACCTTCACCCCGTACGCGAGCGCGTCGGTGACGCCGTGGGCGCCGGGGAAGGCGGGCAGCAGTGCGGGGTGGGTGTTGACGATCCGCCCGGCGAAGGCGGTGATGAACTCGGGGCCGAGGATCTTCATGAAACCGGCCGTGACCACCAGGTCCGGCTGGTACTCGGCGACGGAAGCGGTCAGCGCACGGTCCCAGGCAGCCCGGTCCGGGTGGTCCTTCACCCGGTGGACGAAGGTCGGCAGGCCTGCCTTCTCGGCGCGCTCCAGGCCGACGATCCCGTCCCGGTCCGCGCCGACGGCGAGGATCTCGGCTCCGTAGGCCGGATCGGCGACGGCGTCGATCAGCGCCTGCAGGTTGGTGCCGGAGCCGGAGACCAGCACCACCAGGCGGGCCGGTCCGGGCGTACGGGGCGGGAAGTGCTGGGCGGGGGCGGCGGCCACTGCGCGTTTCTCCGTAGGTCGGGCGCCGTCCGCTGGTACGTCCACCGGCGGTGGGGCCACTACGAACGGCAGGTCGAGCGAGGGGGAACTCCGGGGAAACCCGCCGCGACGCGGGCCCCGGGGAACCTCTGTGGGCTGCTGACCGTCACCACGATAACGGCTGGTCGGACGGCCTCCGCACCCTCCCGGCGGCGCTACGCGCGTAGTTGAGACGGGGATCTCCTCCGGCCCACCGCACCGGAGTTGCCCCGGCCCGCAACGGCCCGCGGCCCCGTGGCACGGGCCGCCGCCGACCCGACGGACGGCTGCGGGATCATTGGGGCGCGGGAGACCGCTCCGACGCGAGAACCTCCGAACGAGCTCCGACCGAGAAGGAATGGCTGAACCCATGAGCAGCGGCGACGACACCGGCGAGCGCAACCCCTTCGCGCCGCCGCCGGCGGATGCCCCGGACCAGCCGTGGCAGCCGCGCAGCCCCTGGGCCGGCGGAGGCCACGGATCCGACGGGCAGGGGGGCTCCGACGGCCAGGGCGGCGAGCGCCCCCAGCTGCC
>NZ_JAHSQD010000272.1 GCF_020103755.1 Streptomyces sp. LS1784 | reverse complement strand
CTGCCGTCGAGCACGGCCCGCACCCGGGCCGCGGTGCCGCCCTCGGCGGGCATCCGGGAGACCCCGAGCGCCGCCACGCCGTGGTCGGCGGCGAACAGCAGCACCTTGGGAGCGGAGATCGGCAGCACCGGGGAGCGCCCCTGCACCGAGGCCAGCCAGCTGCCCAGCTCCTCCAGCCTGCCGAGCCCGCCGCGCGGCCGGTCGGCCGCCTGCCAGCGCTCCTCGGCGGCCCGCCGGGCGCTCTCGTCGGGGCGCTCGACGAGCGAGGAGAACGTATCGAGATCCACGGTCGTGTCCATCGTCCGGAAGGCTACACGCCGCACGTGTTCAGTCCGAGGCTGGCTTGACGTCCGGCTTGATGGTGAGCGCCTGCCCGGCCACCACCAGCAGGACCCGCTCCGAGGCGTCCGCCACGGCCATGTTGAGCCGGCCCAGGGTGTCGCGGAAGCGGCGGCCCGCGGCGGTGGCCGGGACGACGCCCATGCCGACCTCGTTGCTCACCGCGACGACCGCCCGCCCGGTGGCCGCCCAGGCCCGCGCCAGCGCCTCGCAGCGGCGCTGAACGGCGGCCTCGCCGCCGTCCGCCCAGACCTCGTCGTCCCAGGCGCCGCACTCGTCCATCACGGCGGTCAGCCACAGGGCGAGGCAGTCGATCAGCACCGGCGCCGGGTCGGCGGGGTCGGCCAGCACGGCCTCCAGGTCGCAGGTCTCGGCGGTGCGCCAGCCCGCCGGCCGTCGGTCCCGGTGCAGTGCGACCCGCTGGGCCCACTCGGCGTCGCCGTCCCGGGTGCCGCCGGTGGCCACGTACAGGACGTCCGGGTGGTCGGCGAGCAGCTGTTCGGCGCGGGTGGACTTGCCGGAGCGGGCGCCGCCGAGCAGCAGCGTGCGGGGCAGCGTGGGACGGGTGGGCCGGGATGGGGTCGCCATGGCGACCATCCTGCCGGACCAGGCATACGGAAGATCCGGCCGGGCAGGCTATGGTGCGCAGCAACACAGGCAGCGTGGTCAGTGGGAGGAGCCGGCATGGTCTGGACGTGGCGGTACGAGAAGGCGGACGGCAGCGCGGTGACGCCCGGCGGCGGGCAGGAGGAGTTCGCCGGCCAGGGGGACGCCGAGACCTGGATCGGGGAGACCTGGAAGCAGCTCGCGGACGACGGTGTGGACACCGCGGTGCTGCTGGAGGACGACCGGGTCGTCTACGCGATGAGCCTGAGCGAGGAGTAGACCCGACGGGGTGGAGCGGCCGCGGAGCGGCTACTTCGCCCCGATCACGTGCAGGAGCGCGGCGACCTGCCGGTACGGGTCGGTGCGGCCGGCCCGGTCCTCGGCTTCCAGGAGCTGGGCCAGTTGCCGCCCGTCCACCGGCGGGGCCGCGTCGTCCGGGGCGTTGTCGGTGAAGACCCGCACGCCGTACCAGTGCCGCAGCGGCACCGACACCTCGGAGAGGGTGACGGTGAGGTCGGCGAGCCGGTCGGCCCGCGCGGCCAGTCCGAGCCGGTTGTAGTACCGGTCGCTCTCGAAGGCGTGCAGGGCGGCCCGCCAGTCTCCGGCGGCGGCATGCCGCAGGGCGAGCGCATCGCGGTTGCGGACCAGCAGCGAGAGCAGCCCGCCGGGCGCCAGCAGCCGGGCCAGCGAGGCGATCATCGGGTCCGGGTCGGGCAGGTACATCAGCACGCCGTGGCAGACCACCACGTCGAAGCTGCGCGGGCCGAACCAGCGCCCGCACTGGTGGCCGTCGCCGCTGAGCAGCTGCATCCGGCCGCGGACCTCCGGCGGCTCCTCGGCGAGCGCCCCCTGGGCGACGCCGAGCGCGACCGGGTCCGAGTCGATCCCGGTGACGTAGTGGCCGGCCCGGGCCAGGCGCAGCGCCTGGGTGCCCTGGCCGCAGCCGATGTCGAGGACGCGCTGCGCGCTGCGCCCGGACAGCTGTTCGGCGAGCTGGCGGGCGACGAGCTCCTGGCGGACGAAGTTGCGCAGCCCGCCGAGCCGGTCCAGCCAGGCGCCGGTGCCGCCCGCGAAGGACCCGCTGCGCGAGGGCAGCCGGCGCTCCTGGGCCAGCCGGTCGTGGCCGCCGCCCCCCTGCCCCGGAAGCGCGTACAGGCCGGGCCCCTCCCAGGAGGGCGGGGCCCAGCCGGAGTCGACCGGTTCGGCGGTCAGGGCTTCTCCCCGCGCCGCACCTGCGGCTTGGGCAGGCGCAGCCGGCGCATCTGGAGGGTGCGCATGATGCCGTACGCGACGGCGCCGCGGGTGTTCTGACCGGCGAAGCGCTCGGCCAGCTGCTTGCGCAGGCCCAGGCCGAGGCGGACGAAGTCCAGGATCACGAACACGAAGAACAGCAGGAACAGCAGGGTGGAGAGCAGCTGGAGCGTCGGCACCTTGATGATGCTGAGCACCAGGATGACCACGGCGGCCGGCAGGAAGAACTCGGCGAGCGACCAACGGGAGTCCACGTAGTCGCGGGCGAACTTGCGCACCGGGCCCTTGTCGCGGGCCGGTAGGTGGCGCTCGTCGCCGTTCAGCAGGGCCTGGCGCTGCTTCTCGCGCTCGACGCGCATGCGCTCACGCCCCTGGCGGGCGGCCTCCTTGCGGTCCTTGGGCACGGTCACCCGGGTGCGCCGGTTGGCCTCGGCCTCACTGCGCTTGGGGGTGGGGCGGCCCTTCTTGGCCTGCGGGTCGCGGGCCTGGGTCGTCTCGTCCTGCTTCTCCAGCACGGTGGCGGAGGCGGCGGCATCATCTGAACGGCGTCGGAACACACCACCAGCGTACGGGGTGCGACGCGGCTTCCACGGGTGCCCTCGGACCCAAACGCATATCGATACCACCAGGTCGCCATCCGAACGGGGTTTCCCGGAGCCTTCCCGTAGGGGATCAGTCGGATGGACGATGGGGGGGATGAGGGGCGGATCCACCCGGGGGAGGAGGAAACGCCACTGGTCGCTGTAGCAGTCTTGTTGCAGGCAGGTGCACTGCGGCGACGGGCTCGCTGCACATACACTCGTCGTGTCTGGTAACGAGATAGAGACCGCAGGCCGGAGAAGGGGGCACCCGAGGCCCATGAGCGACGGAATCATGAAGCGTATGGGGCTGATCTTCCGCTCCAAGGCGAACAAGGCCTTGGATCGGGCGGAGGATCCGCGTGAGACGCTGGACTACTCCTACCAGAAGCAGCTCGAACTGCTGCAGAAGGTACGGCGTGGTGTCGCGGACGTCGCGACCTCGCGCAAGCGGCTCGAACTCCAGCTGACCCAGCTCCAGCAGCAGTCGGCGAAGTACGAGGACCAGGGCCGCAAGGCACTGTCGCTCGGCCGCGAGGACCTTGCCCGCGAGGCGCTGACCCGCAAGGCCAACATGCAGTCGCAGATCAACGACCTGGAGACGCAGTACCAGCAGCTCCAGGCCGAGGAGGAGAAGCTCACGCTCGCCTCCCAGCGACTTCAGGCCAAGGTGGACGCCTTCCGCACCAAGAAGGAGACCATCAAGGCGACGTACACGGCCGCCCAGGCGCAGACCCGCATCGCCGAGTCCTTCTCCGGCATCTCGGAGGAGATGGGCGACGTCGGCCTGGCGATCCAGCGTGCCGAGGACAAGACCGCCCAGATGCAGGCCCGCGCCGGGGCCATCGACGAGCTGCTCGCCTCCGGAGCGCTCGACGACGCGAGCGGTCTCGGCCGCAAGGACGACATCGAGGCCGAGCTGGAGCGCGTGGCCGGCGGTTCCGACGTCGAGCTTGAGCTGGCCCGGATGAAGGCCGAGCTGTCCGGTCCCTCCACCGCCGGCCCCGCCGCGATCGAGCAGGGCAAGCCGCAGGACGTCCAGCCGCAGCCGCAGCAGGACACCCCGCGCATCAACTACAACAAGTGATCTGAGCTCGACCCCACGAACCAGGGAGACGCACGGCATGATCATCAGGGTCATGGGTGAGGGGCAGTACGAGGTGGGCGAGGACCACCTGAACGAGCTGAACACGCTCGACGCTGATCTCGTCACCGCAGTGGAGTCGGGCGACGAGGAGCGCTTTCGCCTGACCTACGGCAAGCTGCTGGCCGCGGTGAAGGAGTCGGGTGCTCCGGTGCCGCTGGACTCGCTGGAGCCGTCGGAGCTGATCCTGCCGAACGCGGACGCGACGATCGCCGAGGTCCGCGAGCTGCTGATGGCCGACGGCGAGGGCGTGATCCCGGGCTTCCCCGAGTAGCGCTTGCGGCTGCTGCCAGACGAAAGGGCGGGCCCCCTCCGGTGGGAGGGGGCCCGCCCTTCGCTGTTACTCGCCCGGTAAGGGCGGGGGTCGGGCTACGGCAGGGCCAGCATCCGGTCCAGTGCCGCCTTGGCGTGCTTCTCGGTCTCCGGGTCGACGGTGATCACGTTCGGCACCCGGCCCTCGACCAGCGACTCCAGCGCCCAGACCAGGTGCGGCAGGTCGATCCGGTTCATGGTCGAGCAGAAGCAGACCGTGCGGTCCAGGAAGACGATCTCCTTGTCCGGGTGCGCCTTGGCCAGGCGGCGGACCAGGTTCAGCTCGGTGCCGATGGCCCACTTGGAGCCGGGCTCGGCGGCGTCCAGCGCCTTGATGATGTACTCGGTCGAGCCCACCATGTCGGCGGCCGCGACGACCTCGTGCTTGCACTCGGGGTGCACCAGGACGGTCACACCGGGGACCCGCTCGCGGACGTCGTTCACCGAGTCCAGGCTGAACCGGCCGTGCACCGAGCAGTGGCCGCGCCAGAGGATCATCTTCGCGTCCCGCAGCTGCTCGGCGGTCAGGCCGCCGTTCGGCTTGTGCGGGTTGTAGACCACGCAGTCGTCCAGCGAGAAGCCCATGTCCCGCACCGCGGTGTTGCGGCCGAGGTGCTGGTCGGGCAGGAAGAGCACCTTCTGTCCCTGCTCGAACGCCCACTCCAGCGCGCGCTTGGCGTTGGAGGAGGTGCAGATGAGGCCGCCGTGCCGGCCGGTGAAGGCCTTGATGTCGGCGGAGGAGTTCATGTACGAGACCGGGACGGTCACGTCGGCTATGCCGGCGTCGGCCAGCACGTCCCAGCACTCGGCGACCTGCTCGGCGGTGGCCATGTCGGCCATCGAGCAGCCGGCCGCGAGGTCCGGCAGGACGACCTGCTGCCGCTCGCTGGTGAGGATGTCCGCGGACTCGGCCATGAAGTGCACGCCGCAGAAGACGATGTACTCGGCCTCGGGGCGGGCCGCCGCGTCGCGGGCGAGCTTGAAGGAGTCGCCGGTGACGTCGGCGAACTCGATCACCTCGTCGCGCTGGTAGTGGTGGCCGAGGATGAAGACGCGGTCGCCGAGCGCGGCCTTGGCCGCGCGGGCGCGCTCGACGAGGTTCGGGTCGGAGGCCGGGGGGAGGTCACCGGGGCATTCGACGCCGCGCTCGCTGTTCGGGTCGGCCTCGCGGCCGAGCAGCAGCAGAGCGAGCGGCGTCGGAGTGGGGTCGACGCCGTGGGTCTCGGTGATGGTGGTGGTCACGGGCGGGTGCCCTTCTGTGCGGCCGAGCTAGCGGTGGGGCCTTTTCGTCTATCTGACGCTATCTATTCTAACCGCTTAGCGTCAGAGTGACGATGGCCATCCTGTCGATGTGACGAGAACCGCTCGCCGGAATGGACCCTGGCGGAGCCGGATCGCCGATCGGGGGCAGTCCGGCGTGGCCGAATCGATATCCCGAAGCCCGCGGGTATGGCTGAGCCCATGAAGGCAATCGCGATCAACCGCTACGGCGGCCCCGAGGTGGTCGAGTACACCGACCTGCCCGATCCCAAGGTCGGGCCCGACTCCGTCCTGGTCGAGGCCCGGGCCGTCGGGGTGAACCCGGTGGACTGGAAGATCCGGGACGGCGCCCTGGACGGCATCCTCGACGCGCACTTCCCGCTGGTCATGGGCTGGGACCTGGCCGGCGTGGTCCGTGCGGTCGGCGGCGGGGTCACCGAGTTCGCCCCGGGCGACGAGGTGTACGGCTACGTCCGCAAGGACACCGTCGAGCACGGCACCTACGCCGAGCTGGTCTCCGCCCCGGTCCGCACCCTGGCCCGCAAGCCGGCCGCGCTGGACTGGGCGCAGTCCGGCGGCCTGCCGCTGGCCGGGCTGACCGCCCTGCAGGGCCTGAGGGCGCTGCGCCTCGCCGAGGGCGAGACCGTCCTGGTGCACGCTGCCGCGGGCGGGGTCGGCCATCTGGCGGTGCAGCTGGCCCGGGCCTCCGGCGCCCGGGTGATCGGCACCGCGGCCGAGCGCAACCACGACTTCCTGCGCGGCCTCGGCGCCGAGCCGGTGCTGTACGGCGAGGGCCTGGCCGACCGGGTCCGCGGCGTCGCCCCCGACGGGGTGGACGCGGCCCTCGACCTGGTCGGCCTCGGCGCCGTCCAGGTCTCGGCCGGCCTGGTGGCGGACCCGGGCCGGATCGCCTCGGTCGCCGACTTCGGGGTCAAGGCGCTCGGCGGCCGGTACGTCTGGGTCCGTCCGGACGCCGGCGACCTCGCCGAGCTGGCCGCGCTCGCCGACGACGGCCGGCTGACCGTCACCGTCGCCTCCACCTTCCCGCTGGCCCAGGCCGCCTCCGCCCAGGCACTCAGCGCCGAGGGCCGCACCCGGGGGAAGATCGTGCTGCTCGTCCCGTGACGGCCTCCCGCCGGTCATCCGTCGGCGGTGAACTCGTCCAGGTCATCCGCCAGAATGGTGACGAACCGCTTCGGCAGTGGCAGCCCGCCGCCGGAGCGCCCCGCCGAACCCCCGTACGACCCGTGGAGCCCCGCACCCATGACCAGCCAGCGAGCGCACGAGGTGGTCGGGGCCGACCTGGACGAGACCGACCGGCTCCTGCTCGCCAGGCTCGGCAGCGACGGCCGCGCCTCGTACGCCGAGATCGGCCTGCAGGTGAACCTCTCCGCCACCGCCGTGCGCCGGCGGATCGACCGGCTGCGGGCGCGCGGCGTGGTGCGGGGCTTCACCGTGGTGCTCGACCCGGCCGTGCTGGGCTGGCAGACCGAGGCCTTCGTCGAGGTCTACTGCCGCGAGCGCACCGCCCCCGAGGAGATCCTCGCCAGCCTGCGGCAGTTCCCCGAGGTGGTCGCCGCCTGGACGGTCACCGGCGACCCGGACGCCCTGGTCCACCTGCGGGCCGCCGACATGCGCCACCTGGAGGCCGTCATCGAGCGCATCCGGCGCGAGCCCGGTGTGCAGCGCAGCCGCTCCTCGGTGGTCCTCTCCCAGCTCATCGGCTGACCCCGTCGGGCGGTACGCAGGAATCCTGCGCGGACCGGCCCGAAGACGCTCGAAACCTGCCTGACCAGCCGCGTTCCGACGCGCGGTGAGGCGCCCGCGCTGCCTACGCTGATCACGTCCGGTCGTCGCGGTGAGGCGTCCTGCCGACCGGACGCCCCCCGACACCCCACGCCGAGAGGGACACCCGTGTCCGCAGCACCCGACCGCATGCACCGGCCCGACAACGAACTGGTCGACCTGGTTTTCGACTACATGCGGGAGCGGCTGCAGTACGACCCCGTCCCGCTCGACCACCCCGGTGACGGCGAGCACCTGCGCACCCAGCTGTCCGGCCTGCTGAACCAGGACGGCAACAACCCGGTCGACGTGCTCAAGCTGTACGACCACGAGCTGTCCCGGGCGGTCATCTCCGCCGACAGCCCGCGCTACCTGTCCTTCATCCCGTGCGCCCCGACCAAGGCCGCGCTGCTGTTCGACATGGTCGTCTCCTGCGCCTCCCTCCAGGGCATCTCCTGGCTGGAGGCGGCCGGCGCGATCGCCGCCGAGAACCAGGTGCTGCGCCTGATCGCCGACCGCGCGGGCCTGCCCCAGTCGGCCGGCGGCACCTTCGTCTCCGGCGGATCGGCGGGCAACCTCTCGGCCCTCGTGGTCGCCCGCGACACCGCCCGCCGCCGGCTCGCCAGTGAGGGTCGACCCAGTGGTCCGGAGGTGCGGCTGCGGGTAGCCGTCGCCGACCAGGTGCACTCCTCGGTCAAGAACACCTTCAACATCATCGGCGTCGAGGCCTTCAAGGTTCCGACCGTCAACCGGCGGTTCACCGGCGAGGCGCTGCGCGCCGCCCTGGCCGCCGACCCCAACCCCGAGACGGTGATCGCCGTCGTCGGCACCGCCGGCACCACCAACGAGGGCATCGTCGACGACCTCAAGGGCCTGGCCGAGGTCGCCCGCGAGCGCGACCTGTGGTTCCACGTGGACGGCGCCTACGGCGGTGCGGGCCTGTTCGCCCCCTCGGTGCGCGAGCGCTACGAGGGCATCGAGCACGCCGACTCCTTCGTGGTCGACCCGCACAAGTGGCTGTTCGCCCCCTTCGACTGCGCCGCGCTGATCTACCGCAACCCGCAGCTCGCCCGCGCCGTGCACACCCAGGACGCCTCCTACCTCGACGTCCTGCACACCGAGGGCGACGAGTGGAACCCCACCGACTACGCCTACCACCTGACCCGGCGCGCCCGCGGCCTGCCGCTCTGGTTCTCGCTGGCCGTGCACGGCGTCCAGGCCTACACCGACGCCATCGAGGCCGGCCTCACCCTGGCCCGGGAGACCGCCCGGCTGATCCGGGAGTCCGAGCACCTGGAGCTGCTGTTCGACCCGCAGCTCTCGGCGGTCTGCTTCAAGCGCAAGGGCTGGACCAACGACGACTACTACCGCTGGTCGCAGCAGCTGCTCGCGGACCAGATCGGCTTCGTCACCCCCACCGGCTGGGACGGCGAGACGGTCGCCCGCTTCGCCTTCCTGCACCCGGGCACCACCATGGAGATGGTCAAGGAGATCCTGGACACCATGGTCTGAGCCTCCGACGTCCTGACGTCCTGACGTACGGCCCCCACCGGCATCCGGCGGGGGCCGTACGCATGCCTACAGGAACGCCCCGCTCGGTAGGTACGGCATCGGCGGACGCATCCCGCGCACCCCGACGAAACCGCCGGCCCGCGGCGTCAGCCCGACCTCCAGCCCGACGTCCAGCGCCCACTCCTGCTCCGCGGTCAGGTGCTCCACCCGCGCCTCAACCCCGTCCGGCACCCGGGCCAGCGCCTCGCGCAGCAGCCGGGCGGCGATCCGCTTGCTGGTGGCCGCGAGCAGCCGCACCACGCCGCCGTCCCGGTAGCAGTAGCCGCTGCCGGCCAGCGCGTCGGCGATCAGCAGCTCCTCGAAATGGCCCAGCATCAGCTCGTGGTCCGGCCCGTGCGCGGACCCGCGCAGCCGCCGGTCCACCGAGTCCAGCAGGTGCAGGTGGCCGGCGTTGCCGCGGTGCACCGGGATGTCCCCGGGATCGAGCAGGCCGTCCCGCTCCACCCGCCCGGTCAGCCGCATCGTCGGGTGCAGGGTGAACCCGGCCAGCCGGTAGCGGCGGGCCGCCGCCGGGGAGTCCGCGGAGCAGACCATCCCGCGCAGGCAGCCCCGCGAGTGCGCCGCCGCCCGTTCCAGCAGCAGCCGTCCGACGCCCTGGCCCTGTGCGGACGGCCGGACGGCGTACAGGGAGGGCGCCCACAGGCCCTCCCGGCGGATCGACAGCACCGCCCCGACCGGCTCGCCGGCGCTCTCCGCCAGCCAGCAGCCCCCGGGGTCGGTGCGCGCCAGGTGTCTGGTCCGGGCCAGCCGCATGGGCGTCGGCTCCCGAGCCGCACCGGCCGGGGAGGCGTCGGCGAACGCGGCGTCGGCGAGCTCCCGGACGACCTCCGCGTCCGCAGCGGTGTCCCTGACCGGGCGAATGATCACGAGGACCATCCTGGCGTCCGGCGGGCCGCCGCGGGGCCGGTTCACCCGGATCCGTGCGCAGGGCCCGTCCGGCGGATCCGGTCGGATCAGGCCCTCGGGCGGTGACCTGTCCTCCGAGTGTGTGCGAGCATGGGGAGCGTAGGGGACGCGGGTGGCACACCCGGCCCACGGATATCCAGCCGCGAACAGGCCGTAGAAATCCATCGCCGCCCGGGAAATGAAACCGGACGGCCGTTGGTTGGCACTGGCGGCAGACCGTCGTCAAGACCGGGAGAAAGCAGATGACCGTCCAGGACGAGACCACCGTCGAGAGTGGCATCCTCCTCACCGATGCCGCCGCGGCCAAGGTCAAGGCCCTGCTGGAGCAGGAAGGCCGCGACGACCTCGCGCTGCGCGTCGCCGTCCAGCCCGGTGGCTGCTCCGGCCTGCGTTACCAGCTGTTCTTCGACGAGCGCTCGCTCGACGGCGACGTGATCAAGGACTTCAACGGTGTCAAGGTCGTCACCGACCGGATGAGCGCCCCGTACCTGGGCGGCGCCACCGTCGACTTCGTCGACACCATCGAGAAGCAGGGCTTCACCATCGACAACCCGAACGCCACCGGCTCCTGCGCCTGCGGCGACTCGTTCAGCTAAGCCCGCTGCGGAAGGCGGCCCCGGGGATCACCCCGGGGCCGCCTTCTCGTTCTCCGCAGGCAGGGCGCCTACTGCCCGGCGATGTCCGGGGTGACCGGGTCCGGCCCGATGTGCGGGTCGCCCTCCAACGGCAGCTCCTGGCCGCTCGTCCTGTCGACCACGGTCCGCCCGGCCAGCGGCGAGCGCAGGTCGGCCGCCACCGACTGCCGCTTGGCCAGCGCGTTGCACACCTGCCCCGGCTGGACCGTGGGCGGGCCCGGCACGACCAGCACGTCCACCCGGCCCGGCTGCGACTCGTCCGCCTTCAGCGCGTACTTGGTGCAGACCCCGCCGAAGAAGTAGACGGTCAGCTTGGTGGTGCCGTCCACCCGGTAGGCGACCGGGGGCCGGACGGGCGAGCCCGAACCGTTCGGGTCCGGCTCGCCCACCGCGATCCCGTTGCCCGGCGGAGTGGCCGGGGCCGGCTGCCCGGGTGCCGGCGAGGCCGGGGTGGGCGTGAAACCGGTCGGCGGCGTCCGGGCCGGCTGCGCGGCACCGGAGGAACTCCCCGTCGGCGCAGCCGAGGACGGGCTCGCGTCCGCC
>NZ_JAHSQD010000271.1 GCF_020103755.1 Streptomyces sp. LS1784 | reverse complement strand
CCCCGAGGCCGCCGCGGCCGCCGTCCAGCCCGGGCAGCTGATCGACAGCCCGCCCACCCCGGCGGCCCCGCACGGCGCGCTGGTCGCCGTCACCGGCGTGCAGCCGACCGCCGACGGGAAGGTGGCCGTCACCACCCGCCCGGCCACCCTCCCCGAACTGCTCGGCGGAACCAGCACCAGCCTGCGGAGCGCCGTCAGCCCGAGCACCTTCCAGGTCGAGCCCCAGATCGGCGGCGTCCAGGTCACCACCGACTTCGGCGCGACCTCCGGACAGGGCTCCGTGTCCGGCAGCCTGGGGCTGAGCGCCAACGCCACCGTCCCGCTGCCCGACGGCAGTTCGGCGACGCTCTCCGGCTCGGTCTCCCTCCACCCGGCCATCGACTTCTCCTACCAGGGCGGCCTCGGCCTGATCGACCCCCAGCAGGCCCGGGTCGGCTTCACCCTGGGCGCGCACGCGGACTGGCGCGTCAGCGCGAACCTCACCGCGAGCACCACTCCCATCCGGATTCCGCTGGCCAAGTACAGCGCCAGCCCCGTGCTGATGGTGGGCCCCCTGCCCGTCGTCATCAACCTGGCCTTCACCCTCTCCGCCGACATCAGCGCCGACGGCACCGTCAGCCTCGACGCCGAGCAGGCGTACGACGGCCAGTGGGGCGTCCACTCCGACTACGTGAAGGGCCCGGGCTGGACCACCACCACCGACCCCGGGAACTCCACCGTCTCCCCGCTGCGCCTCAACCTCAAGGGCTCCGCCTCGGCGAAGGCCGGGCTGCTCGCCGAAGGCTCGATCGCCCTGTACGACACGGTCGGCGTGAAGGCCTCCATCGAGCCGTACCTGCGCGCCACCGTCAACGGCTCCATCGTCCTCGACGGCACCGGCACCACGCCGGCCGTCAACGGCGCGGCGGCCCTCTACGGCGGACTCGACATCAACGGGGCCCTGATGGCGCAGCTCGCCATCCTCGGCACCCCGATCCTGTCGGCGGACCTGCCCTTCCTCGCCTTCCACCGCGAGTGGCCGCTCGCCTCGGTGAGCGTCGGGCAGCCCCCGACGCCCCTGGTGAACTGGGCCTCGCTCAACGCCAGCCTGTTCGACGACAACCAGTCCGCGTACCTGAAGACCCGGCCGGACTGGGACCCGTGGGCCCTCAAGGCGTCCTGCCAGGACGGCAGCCGACTGGTCGGGCTCAGCTTCGGCGGCGACAACGGCCTGTGCACGGACGTCACGAAGGCGAACCTGTGGGAGGCCGGCCACTCGTTCGTCGTCGACCACGGCGGCACCTACGTGACCACCGACTGGGCGCCGGGCTACTCCAAGGCCCAGTGCCCCGCCGGCTCCGTCATGACCGGCTACAGCCGCAACGGCCGGACGATGGGCGCACTGTGCGCCAAGTCCGCAACGCCGCTCGGGACTTCGACCCGCACGCTTTGGTTCGACAAGGGCGACAACCGCCCCACCGCGGCCAAGGGCGGTGACTTCTCGTACGGTTTCGCCAAGGGTCAGTGCGCGGACGACGAGTTCGTCGCGGGCATGGCCTACAGCCAGCCCTGGTGGCAGCTGTGGGCGGCGCGACCGTACGCGCTGCTCTGCCAGAAGCTCGCCTGACAGCCGTCGCACGGGCCACCGGTCCGGTCGTCACCCCTCGATCGGGTGGCGGCCGGACCGGTCGTCTCAGCGGCCGCCGACCAGTCGGCTCAGTTCGGCGTCCCAGTCGATCAGTTCGGATTCCCTGCCACGGGCCACGAGGGCGAAGCTCCGCTCGCACAGCCAGCTGCGCACCGGCTCGACCGGAACGTCGATCGAGGCGGTGCCGTCCTCCCCCCTGAGCGTGATCCGTAGCTGCCGGCGGCCGTGGCAGCGGCACGGCGGCAGGACCCGCACGTCGCCCATCCCGGCCGGTCTGTGCAGGCCCTTCCACAGCAGGTCGCGGGAGAACTCCCACGTGCCGACCGCCGGGTCGGAGCCCGGGAACTCCATGACCACGGCGAACGGCTGGTCACCGCAGTACACGAAGCGCACCGGCAGGTCGATGAACCTGCCTTCCCCGAGCTGGAGTTGCCCGCCCAGGTCGAGTGTGGCGCAGTCCGCGCCCGCCGCAGGGCCCTGGTCGGGGAACGGATGGCGTCCGGGCACGGGACCTCCAGGGGCGATGGGTGGACAGGTGCAGCCGACCACGGGTCGGCTGCACGGCTCCGGCGACCGTGCGGGTACCGCCGGAGCCGGTGGGCGGCACGACAGGTGCCGGGCCCGCCGACGAACGGGCCCGGCACGGAGCGGGGCCGGGCCCGCCGACGAAACAGGCCCGGCCCGCGGTCACGCCCCGTTCTCGGGGGTGACGACCAGGTGCTCGGCGAGGAACCAGACCTGGGTCTCACCGGTGCGGATGATCTGGGAGACCAGGAGGTCCTGGGTGCCGTCGTCGCCGAGCTCGGCCGTGCGGGTGGCGGCGTCACGGACGTCGGCGAGGATGGTCTCGTGCGCGTCGAGCAGGCGCGAGAGCATCGACCACACACTCTCGATGCCGTCCGGCGGGCGCGGCACGTCCGTGATCTGCGCGGCGTGCCGGGGGTCGCCCACCGCGACGCCGCCGAGGCTCTGCACCCGTTCGGCGAGTGCGTCGACCAGCTCCAACTGCTCCTGGGCGTGCTTGTCGAGGAGCAGGTGCAGCTGGTAGGCGGTCGGCCCACGCATGCCCCAGTGGTACTTCTTGTACAGCGCGTACAGGAACTGGGTGTCCGCGAGGACGCGGTTGAGCCGCTGGCACGAGTACTGCCGGGCGTCGTGGGAGAGCGCGATCGGCAGCTGGGTGACGGTGCCGAACTGCTGGATCTCGGGGCCGTGCTGGTGGAGTCGCGGCTGCTGGCTGGTCATGGTGTTCCTCGGGTTTCTCGGGTTTCTCGGGGGTGGGGTGGTCAGTTGTCCACGGACCGGACGGCTTCGCGGATCAGGTCGGCGACCCGCTCGGGGTGGGAGAGCATCACCAGGTGCGAGGAGTCGACCTCGACCGTGGTGGTCCCGGCGCGCCGGTAGCCGAACCGCTGGACATCGGGGTTGAGGGTCCGGTCGGCGGTGGCCACGATCCCCCAGGACGGCTTGGTCCGCCACGCGGCGGTGGGCGCGGCCTCGCCGAACGCCGCTGCGGCGAGCGGCCGTTGGGTGACGGCGAGGACCCGGGCGAGCTCGGGGTCGACGTCGGCCGCGAAGATCGCCGGAAGACGGTCGACCTCCACCGAGACGTCGGTGCCCTCACCGCTCCCGTCCTCCAGCGGGAAGGGGCTGTACACCAGGGCGGAGGCGAGGTCGGAGGCGGGGAAGCCGCCCTGCAGCTCACCCAGGCTCTCCCCCTCCTCCAGCGCGTAACCCGCCAGGTACACCAGCCCCTTGACGTTCTCCTCGGCGCCCGCCACGGTGATCACCGCGCCGCCGTAGGAGTGGCCGACCAGCACGACCGGCCCGGGAATCCGCCGGACCACCGACGCGATGTAGGCGGAATCGCCGGTCAGACTGCGGTTGGGCACGGCCGGCGCCACCACCTTCAGTCCGTCGGCCAGCAGTTCGGGGATCACCCGGGCGAAGCTGGAGGCGTCGGCGAAGGCGCCGTGCACGAGCACGACGGTGGGCGTGTCGTTCGTCGTCATGACTGAATCCTTACTGGGCCTTACCGAGGCCTTCGGATCACTGACTTCTTCGGCCATCAGGCTAGGAACGCACGGGCCCGGGGCCTGTCCCGACCGCGCACTGTCGACGGTCGGTCCGCGCACCGGATGCGGGGGTCGAGCCGCTGTCACCTGTCCGTCCCCGCGGGTGCTCCCGGCCACAGCACTCTCGGACGACTCGGGGTGCTCTCAGAGGCAATCGGCCGACGGCGGACGGCCCTAGCGTGTGACCCGTCGCAGCCACACGCTGCCGTAAGGAAAGGAAAACCCGTGCCGTACATCACCGTTGGCCAGGAGAACACCACCTCCATCGACCTCCACTACGAGGACCGCGGCACCGGCCAGCCGGTCGTCCTCATCCACGGCTTCCCGCTGAACGGCGACTCCTGGGAGCGCCAGGAGGCCGCGCTGCTGGACGCCGGCTACCGGGTCATCACCTACGACCGCCGCGGCTTCGGCCGGTCCTCGCAGCCGACCACCGGCTACGACTACGACACCTTCGCCGCGGACCTGAACACCGTGCTGGAGACCCTCGACGTCCGCGACGCCGTGCTCGTCGGCTTCTCGATGGGCACCGGCGAGGTCGCCCGCTACGTGGGCACCTACGGCTCCGAGCGCATCGCCAAGGTCGCCTTCCTGGCTTCCCTTGAGCCGTTCCTGTTGAAGACCGACGACAACCCGGACGGCGCCGCGCCGAAGGAGTTCTTCGACGGCATCGTCGCCGCCGTGAAGGCCGACCGGTTCGCCTTCTACACCGGCTTCTTCAACGACTTCTACAACCTCGACGAGAACCTCGGCACCCGGATCAGCGAGGAGGCCGTCCGCAACAGCTGGAACGTCGCCACCTCCGGCGGTGCCTTCGCTGCCTCGGCCGCGCCGTCCACCTGGTACACGGACTTCCGCGCCGACATCACCCGCATCGACGTCCCGGCCCTCATCCTGCACGGCACCGGCGACCGCACCCTGCCGATCGACAACACCGCGCGCCCCTTCCACAAGGCGCTGCCCGCCGCCGACTACGTCGAGATCGAGGGCGCGCCGCACGGCCTGCTCTGGACCCACGCCGAGGAAGTCAACGCCGCGCTGCTGGCCTTCCTCGCCAAGTGACCCGGTCGGCCGCGTCACCCCCGACCGCGGCCGGCCGTCCCATGTCGGTGCCGCCGGCGGCGGGCGGGCCGGGCCCCCAACGGGGCCCCGCCCAACACCCCGCCCGGCCCGGGCCCCAGACCCGCGCCCGGCGCCCGCTCCAAGCGGGCGCCGGGCGCGCACCACGATCAGGAGGTCACCCGTGAAGCTTCGATTCGCCCGGCGCGTGGTCCCGTTGGTGGCGGCTGTCGCCGCGCTGACGGCGGTCCCCGCCGCCTCGGCAACCCAGAGCAACCCGGCGAAGCCGCCGGGCGCCCACCAGCAGTTCGCCGTCGGCCCGCAGTACGACAGCACCCACGTCTACGTCGCACCCGGCACCGAGCAGGCCTTCGTGGCCAGTTGGACGTCCACCTTCGGCGGTACCACGATCGGACCGGTCTCCACCCAGGTGACCCCGACGCCCAGTCGGACGCTGTCCGAGCTGGTGGTGTCCCCGGTGGGCACGCTGTCGGTGTTCGACTACACCACGCCCATCCCGTACCCGTTCGGCACCGAGCGCACCGGCTGGCTGGTCACCGACCTCGACCAGGCAGTCCGGGCCGCCCGCGCCGACGGCGCGGCCGTGACCGTGGCACCGTTCGCCGACCCGATCGGCCGCGACGCCGTCGTCCAGTTCCCCGGCGGGATCAACGCCCAGCTCTACGTCCACACCACCCCGCCGTCCTACCCCGCCCCGGCGAGCGTGCCGGAGAACCGGCTCTACCTCTCACCGGACGCCGTCGGCGCCTTCCTCGACAGCTACGTCGCCTTCACCAGGGGCCGCATCGTCTCCGACGACCGGAAGGCCGACGGCGCCGCCCTCGGTCTGCCCGGCACGACGTACCGGCTCATCCGCCTCACCTCCGGGTTCGGCACCACCACGGTCGCGGTGACGGACGGCCACCTGCCCCACCCGTTCGGCCGGGAGCTCACCGGCTACGGCGTGACGGACCTCGGCGCCACCCTGGAGCGGGCCAAGGCCGCCGGCGCCTCGGTGCTGTGGGGGCCGGTCCACGCCGGCGGCCGGGACAGCGCGATGGTCCAGTTCCCGGGCGGCTACATCGCGGAGATCCACACCGGCCGGTGACCGGCGTGACGCGGTCGCCGGTGGGCGGCCGGGCCCCTCGTCGCCCGGCCGCCCACCAGCGCGTGCGGCTCTCCGGTCCGCACCCGCACCCGGGCAACGGCCTGTCCGTCTCACCGCCCGCCGGGTGCCGCTCCCGCGCTCGGGTGCGTCACCGTCGTACGGAAGGCGACCTGGCGGCGTCGTGGATGAGTTCCGCGACCGCGGTCGGCCGGGAGACGGCCACCGCGTGGGAGGCGTCGGGCAGTTCGAGGACGGTGGCGCCGGCGCGCCGTGCCGTGAAGCGCTGGATCGACGGGGGCAGCGCCTGGTCGGCCCCCGTCACCAGGGCCCACGAGGGCGTGGCGCGCCAAGCCGCCACCGTCGGTGCGTCGGTGAGCACCCGCTCAGCGACGGGGCGTTGGAGTACGGCGAGCACCTGGGCCACCTCCGCGTCGAGGTCGGCCGCGACGAACGGCCGGAAGCACTCCCGGGGAACGCTGAGCTCCGTCGCCCGCTCGGTGCCGTCCGTGGTGAACTCCGTACGCCGCAGCCGGGGGATGAGCGGCGACGGGTCGAAGCGGCTCGCGAGCGCGTTGTGGCTCTCTCCCACGTCGGGGAGGTAGGCCGCCACGTAGACCAGCGCGACGACGTTCGGGGCGGCCCCGGCTTCCGTGATCACGGCTCCCCCGTAGGAGTGGCCGACCAGGACGACGGGGCCGCCGATGTCCGCGACGACGGACGCCAGGTAGGCGGCGTCGTGGGCCAGTCCGCGCAGCGGGTTCGCGACGGCGAGGACCGTCAGGCCGCGTCTGTGGAGTTCGGCGATGACGCCGAACCAGGTGGTCGCGTCGGAGCAGCCGTCGTGGACGAGCACGACGGTGGGCCTGGTGGAGGGCATGGCGGCCTTTCGGATGGCGCCGGACGGCGAGGCGCACGGTCAACGGGCAGGCGTTGTCGCCAGGCGGCGGGGTGGCGAGGAGGTCGTGGCGGAGGAGGTCTCGGTGGAGGAGGCCGCGGCGGAGGAGTCAGGAGGCCGGACTGCGGTCGTCGGCCTGTGCGGCGTAGGCCTGCCACTCGCGGGGCGACACCCCGTAGGCGTCGCGGAACGCCCGGCTGAAGTGGGAGTGGCTGACGAAGCCCCACCGGTGCGCGACGGCGGAGACACTGGTCTGCCGGCGGGACGGACGCTCCAGTTCCCTGCGGCAGGCGTCCAGCCGGCGCTGCCGCACCCACTGGCCCACGGTCGTCCCGTCCTGCTGGAAGAGCTTGTGCAGGTAGCGCACCGAGATGTGCTGCGAGCGGGCGATCGATTCGGGCGCGAGGTCCGGATCGGCGAGGTTCTCCTCGATGTGGGCCCGGATCCGCGCCAGCAGCTCGGCCGCACCGCTCGCCTGTTCCGGCCCCTCCCGCTCCAGCAGCTCGCTCACCAGGATCGCGACGATGTCGGAGACACTGCGCGCCAGGTGGTTGCCCGGCCGGGCCCGGTGCGCCCGGGCCTGGGTGGCGAGCGTCCGCAGCACCTGCGAGGCGAGCGAGCCGATGCCCTCGTTCCCCCGCGCCATCAGCCCGCCCGTGCGCCGGACGTCGCCGTGCCGGACGCCCAGGTAGAAGCAGGGGACGCGGAAGTGGACCATCCGGCACTCGGCGTCCTTCAGCAGGCCCGCCGGGTGCGCGGTGGTGCCGATCAGCAGGTCCCCGGGCGCCAGGACGGTGCTGACACCGTGGCGCCGGACGGAGGCCGCACCGTGGACGTGCAGGGCGACGTAGAGGCAGTCCTCGGGGTCGGTTCCGGGCGGTGGGGAGAGGATGTCGATGCAGCCGCTGCCACCTTCAGGGGCGGTCTGGTCGAGCTGGTGGTACTGGGTTTCGGGCATGGGTGAGGGACCCGACGGGATCACGGGAGGCTCCGACCGGTTCGAATCGTTTCAGGTACGGGGAGGGCGGCCCGCCGCGCCGCTGGGCGGTCACGGCGGCGGAGGGATCAGGAGAGGAACTCCTCCACGACGGCGTTGAACGCGCCGGGGTTCTCCAGGAACGGGAAGTGCGAGCTCGCCGGGAACACGTGGAGGCGGGCGCCGGGGATCCGCTCGGCGATGAAGCGCTGGGAGGCGGGGTCCACGTGGCTTCTCCCGCAGCCGATCACCAGGGTCGGCACGTCGATGCGGTCGAGCACGTCGCACCAGTCCTGGGCGCAGTGGTCGAAGAGCAGCGGGACGCCCGCGTACGCCGGGGTCGAGCGGATCTGCTCGGTCACGAAGGCGATCAGGTCCGGGTCGGTGTCGCCGCTGAACATCGAGCGGACGAAGTCCTCGCGGGCCTCGGAGCCGTCCGGGCCGGCCAGCGCGGCGCCCAGTTCCAGGAGCCCGGCGACGTCGAAGAGGGCGCCGGACTCGTGCTGCTCCGTCTCCGTCATCCAGGGCACCGCCGCCACCGCGGCCGGCTGGTCGACCAGGACGAGCCGGCGGATGCGGCCGGTGCCGTGCTGGTCGACGAAGCTCCACCACACCGAGGCGCCCATCGACCAGCCCAGCGCGTCGAAGGCGTCCAGGCCCAGGTGGTCGACCAGGCCGAGGACGTCACGGGCCAGGCGCGCGACCCGGTAGCCGTGGCGCGGCTTGCCGGAACGGCCGTGGCCGCGGAAGTCCACCGTCACGACGCGCCGGCCCGACGCCAGCCCCTCGACCTGGTGGCGGAACATCTCCTGTGTCTGCCCCCAGCCGTGGAGCATCACCAGCGGGACCCCGTCGCCACCGCTGTCGCGGTAGGCCAGGCGCACGCCGTCGTTCGTCGTCAGCTCGTGCATGGTGCTCGTTCTTGTCCGTTCGTGTCGGCTCGCGGGTTCAGCGTGTCCGGAACCCACAGGTCGCCGGGGGGATGAGCGGCAGCTCGTAGTGGATATTCTCGCCGCGCACCGAACCGTTGACCACCGACCGACGTAGGGATTGCCGGACGAAGCTTCATCACTCTGTAGCAACGGCGCTTCGACGACGCCCCAGGTCAGGCCGGTCCCTCCGGGGGCACCTGCAGCAGGTCCCACAGCCTCAGCCCGCACCCCGTCCGGTACGCCGGGCGAAGGGTGCGCGGATCGTCACCTCGCGGTGCACGGCCGGAACATCCGTGCCGACACCTCTTCCTAGCCTGAGGAGCGATTCCGCCTCCCCCTGCTCCTCGGCAGCTCCCAGGGCCCGAGGCGAGAGCGTCGCACCGTCACCGGCACCGACACCCCGACCGTCCGGCGTGCCCCGTCCCGATCGGACACCGCACCGCCCGGCCACGCCGGCCCGGACGGCGGCCCCTCTCGGCCCCGCCCCTACACCGCCCAGGAGAACCCATGCCCCCGCACCACTCCCTCTCCAGCCCCCAGCCCCGCCCGGAGGTGACCAGCACCGGCATCGTCCTCGACGCCCGGCTCGTCCTCGGCGAGCACGAGTCCGTCGACATCCCGGTGCGCTTCGGCTACCGCAGCGACGACCCGTTCGCCGTCGCACTCGAGTTCCTCGGCCCCGCAGCGGAAGCGGGCACCTGGCAGTTCTCCCGCGACCTCCTGTGGGAGGGCCTGCAGAAGCCCGCGGGCCTCGGCAACGTCCGCATCTGGCCGCCCTGCACCTGCCACGGCCGTGCCTCCCTGCGCATCATGCTCCGGGGATGCGGCAGCGTCGTCCTCGTCGACCTCCCGTCCCGACAGGTCCGGCGCTGGCTCCGCCGGGAGACCTTCACGCTGGTGCCGCAGGGGTCGGAGGACACCCTGATCGACTGGGCCGCCGAACTGGACGGCCTGACCGCCTGACACCCGGGCCCCGCGGACGGCCCGGGCCCCGCGGACGGCCCGGCCCGTCACCCGGTGCGCGCGCACCCGGCGAGGCCATCGGCCGCGATGTCCTCGGTGGAGTGGCTACCGAAGGCCTCGGCGCCGTTCGACGAGGCAACGCGACCACAACTCACAGGCAGAACGAGCTTCCTCCAACGCGGCGGCCGTGAACGCGCCGTCCACGAAGCCCTGTTCCACCATCTGGGCGGCCACCGCCGTCAGGTGCTGCGCAACCTGCCCCACCCGCTCGGCATGTTGCCCGCCGAAGGCCGCCGGGACGACGCCGGCGAGCCCCGGGGCAAGCGCTCGCAGGGCCTCCCCCACAACACGCTCGTCCCCAACCCCGTAGCACCCTGCGAGCACGCTCCACGGCTTCACCGGAGTCGACGTGGGCCGGCCGGACCGTTCCCGTCCCCGGCCGCGTCGTCGTCACTGCTGGGACGGGGCCGGCTCCCAGGCTTGCCCGCCGGCCGGGTAGGCGTACAGCGGCCGGTCCTTCACCGCGCTGGTGCGGAACGGGGTGCCATGGCCGAGGTCCACGGGCAGCATCCCCCTCCGGTTACTGGTGGCCCACTCCAGTTCCAGGTACCAGCTGACGTCGTGGGAGGCGGTCTCGGCGGTGACCTCGATGACCACGGGGTCGCTCTCGGTCACCCTGACCGGCAGGCTGGCGCTGCTGCCTTTGGCCACGACCGGAACGGGGCGGGCCGCGTCCAGATCGACGGAGTAGGAGCGAACGCCGACTCCACCGCTGCAGCCCTCGCCCATGGAGTAGACGTTCCAGGCGAGGGGGGCCGCGATCCGGGTGATCCGGACGTTGAGGCCCGTCAGCAGCACGGTGTCCCAGCCAGTGCCCTGCACGGTGAGCTTGACCGACTGGTAGCGGCCTGGCACCGCACCGACCTGGGAGGCCCAGCCCGGCACGTCCGGCACGGCGGGCGGTCGGGGGACCTCGGACGGCGGGCGGTTGACCACGTACTGGTCGCACCTGGTGGTCCAGCCGGACGGGTGGACGGCGACGGTGATCGGGGCGCTGGTGCTCGGGTCCGTCCCGCCGGTCGACCCGGACGGGCTCGCCCCGGCAGCAGCGACGGCAGCGGACAGGGGCGGGGCCACGGACGGGACCGGGGATC
Source organism: Streptomyces sp. LS1784 (assembly GCF_020103755.1). Classification (GTDB taxonomy): domain Bacteria; phylum Actinomycetota; class Actinomycetes; order Streptomycetales; family Streptomycetaceae; genus Kitasatospora. The sequence goes on along the minus strand of NZ_JAHSQD010000271.1, from coordinate 147 downwards.
CGGCGGATGACCTGACGTCGGCGGCGCGAGCGGGGTCGGTGTCACCGTCCAGGTGGGTCTTCAGACCGGTGGTGACGGCCCCGACGGCGACCAGCACCGCGGTGGCCGTCACCGCGGCGAGGACGCCCCGGCGGCGGGTGCGCCGCT
>NZ_JAHSQD010000270.1 GCF_020103755.1 Streptomyces sp. LS1784 | reverse complement strand
CCTCCGACGAAGTCCGCGAAGCCCTCCAACTCGGCACCGACACCCCCGTCATCACCCTCGACGCCCGCCGCCGGGACAGCGCCAAGAGCGCCCTCATCACCCTCGTCGAACACGCCCTGCTCGCCCGACTGCGGTGACCCAGGCGCAGACGGCCCGTCGGACTTCACACGAAGTCCGACGGGCCACGGGCGTTCCGGGGGCGGGTTACTCGGCGGGCTCCAGGCCGGCCCGGATCAGGCCGTAGGTGTACGCGTCCTCCAGCGCCAGCCAGGAGGCGGCGACCACGTTGTCGGCCACGCCCACCGTCGACCAGGTGACGGCGCCGTCGGTGGACTCGATCAGCACCCGGGTCTTGGAGCCGGTGCCGTGCTGGCCCTCCAGGATGCGGACCTTGTAGTCCACCAGCTCGAAGGTGGCCAGCGGCGGGTAGATGCCCTCCAGGGCCGCGCGCAGCGCCTGGTCCAGCGCGTTGACCGGGCCGTTGCCCTCCCCGGTGGCGATCCGGCGCTCGCCCTTGGCCCACAGCTTGACGGTGGCCTCGTTGCCCGTGAAGCCCTTCGGACCCTGCTCGCTGATGGTCCGCCAGGACTCCAGGGTGTAGAAGCGGTCCCGGCTGCCGCGCACCTCGTCGCGCAGCAGCAGCTCGAAGGAGGCGTCCGCGGACTCGTAGGTGTAGCCGAGGTTCTCCTGCTGCTTCACCTTGGCCACCACCCGGCCGGCCAGGTCCCGGTCGCTGGAGAGGTCGTAGCCGAGCTCCCTGCCCTTGAGCTCGACGGAGGCCCGGCCGGCCATGTCGGAGACCAGCATCCGCATGGTGTTGCCGACCCGCTCCGGGTCGATGTGCTGGTACAGGTCCGGGTCGACCTTGATCGCGGAGGCGTGCAGGCCCGCCTTGTGGGCGAAGGCCGAGAAGCCGACGTACGGCTGGTGGGTGGAGGGGGTCAGGTTGACCAGTTCGGCGATCGCGTGCGAGATCCGGGTCATCTCGGCCAGCCGGCCCTGCGGCAGCACCCGGCGGTCGTACTTGATCTCCAGCGCACCGACCACCGGGAACAGGTTGGCGTTGCCGACCCGCTCGCCGTAGCCGTTGGCGGTGCACTGCACGTGGGTCGCGCCGGCGTCCACCGCGGCCAGGGTGTTGGCCACCGCGCAGCCGGTGTCGTCCTGGGCGTGGATGCCGAGCCGGGCACCCGTCCTGGCCAGCACGTCGGCGACGGTCTCCCGGACGCCGGCCGGCAGCATCCCGCCGTTGGTGTCGCAGAGCACCACCACGTCCGCGCCGGCCTCGTGCGCGGTGCGGACCACCGACACGGCGTACTCGGGGTTCGCCTTGTAGCCGTCGAAGAAGTGCTCGCAGTCGATGAACACCCGCCGGCCCTGGGAGCGCAGGAACTCGACACTGTCCCGGACCATCTCCAGGTTCTCGTCCAGGGTGGTGCGCAGCGCGAGCTCCACGTGCCGGTCGTGCGCCTTGGCCACCAGGGTGATCACCGGGGCGCCGGAGGCGACCAGTGCGGCCAGCTGCGGGTCCTCCGCCGCCTTGCCGCCGGCCCGGCGGGTGGCGCCGAAGGCGACCAGCCGGGCGTGCTCCAGCTCCAGCTCGGTGGCGGCGCGGGCGAAGAACTCGGTGTCGCGCGGGTTGGCCCCGGGCCAGCCGCCCTCGATGAAGCCGACCCCGAACTCGTCCAGGTACCGGGCGATGGCGAGCTTGTCCGCCACCGTCAGGTTGATGCCCTCCCGCTGTGCTCCGTCGCGCAGCGTGGTGTCGAACACGTGGAAACTGTCGTCGGTACGGGTGACCTCGGTCATGACCCCTGGTTCTCCGTTTCGGGGAGGTAGGTACTGCTCTGCCGGACTTGTCCCGGCTCCACTGTCCATGATCCCGCGCGCGGTCCCGGTGTCCCCGGGCCCCTTGTGAGGGCCCTCGGCCGGTCCGGGGAAACAAAAAGACCCCTCGCGGGTGCGAGAGGTCTGCGCGCGGGTCTGGACGCTCGTGGTCGCTCCGCATCGGTCGTGCGGGAAGCGGTCACTGCGGACCGGCGCGCCTGCTGCCAATAATCAGCGAAAGCGAGGACACGCTCGCAGTCTGGCACAGCCGCCCGGCATCCGGCCCGCCCGTCTCGCGATGCGGGACGGGCGGGCCGGGACGCGGCGGAGGGAGCCGGACGGGACCGGCCGGGGCCGGACCGGGGTGCGACGATCAGACGATCTTGTGCAGCCAGTGGTGGGTGTCCGGGGTCTGGCCGCCCTGGATCGACAGCAGTGCCTCGCGCAGCTCCATGGTGACCGGGCCGGGCTCGCCGGCGCCGACCGTCCAGTCGGCGGCGGCGGACTTCACCGAGCCGACCGGGGTGATGACGGCGGCGGTACCGCAGGCGAAGACCTCGGTGAGGGTGCCGTCGGCGTTGCCCTGCTGCCACTCGTCGGTGGAGATCCGGCGCTCCTCGACCGCGTAGCCGAGGTCGGTGGCCAGCTGGAGCAGCGAGTCACGGGTGATGCCGGGCAGCAGCGCGCCGGACAGCTCCGGGGTGACGATCTTGGCGTCCTTGCCCTCGCCGAAGACGAAGTACAGGTTCATGCCGCCCATCTCCTCGACCCACCGGTGCTCGGCGGCGTCGAGCCAGACCACCTGGTCGCAGCCCTTCTCGGCGGCCTGGGCCTGGGCGACCAGCGAGGCAGCGTAGTTGCCCGCGCACTTCGCGGCGCCGGTGCCGCCGGGGGCGGCCCGGACGTACTCCTTGGACAGCCAGACCGAGACCGGCTTGATGCCGCCCTGGAAGTAGGCGCCGGCCGGCGAGGCGATGATCATGAAGAGGTAGGAGTTGGCCGGGCGGACGCCCAGGCCGACCTCGGTGGCGAACATGAACGGGCGCAGGTAGAGGCTCTGCTCCGGCTCGTTCGGCACCCAGCCCTGCTCCTGGCGGACCAGCAGCTCGACGGCCTCGACGAAGGTCTCCACCGGCAGCTCGGGCATGGCCAGGCGGCGGGCCGAGGCCTGGAAGCGGGCGGCGTTGGCCTCCGGGCGGAAGGTGGCGATGGAGCCGTCGGCCTGGCGGTAGGCCTTCAGGCCCTCGAAGATCGCCTGGCCGTAGTGCAGGGTCATGTTCGCCGGGTCGATCTCCAGCGGCGCGTACGGCGCCAGCTGGGCGTCGTGCCAGCCCACGCCCTCGGTCCAGCGGATGGTGACCATGTGGTCGGTGAAGACCCGGCCGAAGCCGGGGTTGGCCAGCCGGGCCTCGCGCTCCGCTGCGGGCAGGGGCTGGGCGGAGGGCTTGAGGTCGAACGTGATGGGCGCCTGGGTGGCCGTGCTCATGGCTGTTTCCTTCACCGTGGGGTTGGTCCGGGCCGCCACCGCTGCAGATACGTTTCGGCGAAAGTCGCCGAAACGGACGCACAACGGCACGACCCACTGTCGATACTCGCATCCAGGGGGCCGTGCCGAACAGCTGTCCGCCCATTTTCGAGGGCTGCAAGCTGCGGTTATGCGGTCCGGCCCGCCGGGCCGGAAACCTTGTCGGATCCGGCCCGTCAGCCGGAACTCCGCTCTCGGATCCGGCCCGTCAGCCGGAACTCCGCTCTCGGATCCGGCCCGTCAGCCGGATACTCGGGCGGCGAGCGCGTCGCCGACCTGGGAGGTGCTGCGGGCGCCGGAGCGCTCGGAGAGGTCCGCCGCGACGGCGGCCTCGACCTTGGCGGCCTCGGCGGCGAAGCCGAGGTGCTCCAGCAGCATCGCGACCGACAGCACGGTGGCGGTCGGGTCGGCCTTGCCCTGGCCGGCGATGTCCGGCGCCGAGCCGTGCACCGGCTCGAACATCGACGGGAACTCGCCGCTCGGGTTGATGTTGCCGCTCGCGGCCAGGCCGATCCCGCCGGTGACGGCGGCGGCCAGGTCGGTCAGGATGTCGCCGAACAGGTTGTCGGTGACGATGACGTCGAACCGCTCGGGCTGGGTGACGAAGAAGATGGTCGCCGCGTCGACGTGCAGGTAGTCGGTGGTGACCTCGGGGAACTCCTCGCCGACCTCGGAGAAGATCCGCGTCCACAGGTGCCCGGCGTGCACCAGCACGTTGTTCTTGTGCACCAGGGTGAGCTTCTTGCGCGGCCGCGCCTGTGCCCGGCGGTAGGCGTCGCGCACCACGCGCTCGATGCCGTACGCGGTGTTCAGGCTGACCTCGGTGGCCACCTCCTGCGGCGTCCCGGTGCGCAGCGTGCCGCCGTTGCCGACGTACGGGCCCTCGGTGCCCTCGCGGACGACCACGAAGTCGATCTCCGGCTGACCGCCCAGCGGGGACTGCACCCCGGGGAAGAGCCGGCCCGGACGCAGGTTGATGTGGTGGTCGAAGGCGAACCGCAGCTTGAGCAGCAGCCCCCGCTCCAGCACGCCCGAGGGAACGCTCGGGTCACCGATGGCGCCCAGCAGGATCGCGTCGTGCGACTTCAGCTCCGCCAGCACGTCGTCCGGCAGCGTCTCGCCGGTCCGGTGGTAGCGCCGGGCCCCGAGGTCGTACTCGGTGGTCTCCAGCTTCACGTCGGCGGGAAGCGCGGCACCCAGGACCTTGAGGCCTTCGGCCACCACTTCCTGGCCGATGCCGTCACCGGGGACAACTGCGAGACGAATGGTGCGAGACATGCTCGGACCCTACTCCGCCGTCCCAGGTTCTGACATCTGGCGTCCACCATGCGGACGGTCAGGTCAGGTCGATCTCGATCTCGAACGGCTGGTCGACCTTCAGCTGCTTGTGGTAGATCCCCGCAACCACATAGCCGCGTGTGGAGGGATCGAGTTCATAGACATAGACGACCGGTTTTCCGTCGTCGTCGCTCTCCACCCGCCAGAAATGCCTGATCCCCGCAGCCGCGTACTTTCGAGGCTTGGTGTCCCGGTCACGCTCCTCGGACTCCTCGGAGACGACCTCGACCGCCAGCAGCACATACTCCGCATCGCAGAAGGTCTGCTTCGGGCCGGTGACTCCTCGCTCGTCGACCACGAGGAGATCCGGCTCAGGACGGTTCCGACGGTCCAACCGCACCGTCATCTCCCGCCAGACCTCCCACCCCTCCGGCACGGCACCTTCCAGGGCACGTTCCAGCCTACGGAGGGTGCGCATGTGAAACGCGGTCTGCGGACTCACGAAGATCAGGCTCCCGTCGAGCAGCTCGGTGTGCGGCGGGAGATCAGGCAGCCGGTCAAGATCCTCTGCGGTGTAGCCACCAGCAGGAGGCCGAATCCAGTCGGGGTACGGCGCGATGCTCATGGTTCCTCCCATACGGGCATCCTGACGGCCCTCTCAGGCTACTCGGCAAAGCTTCCTCGGGCGCCACTCCTTCGAGGGAGCGCGGGTGGCGCACGGTGCGCCGGGGGCGTGCTTAGGGTGGCGGGGTTCGGCAGTGGTCCGGTGGAACGGGGTGTGGATGGGCGAGCGGCGGCGGGAGGTGCTGGTCTGCGGGGGTGCGGCGGGGCTGGCGATGGGCGGGTACGGGCTGGCGACGGCGGCACGCGGGCAGTGGCCGGCCGGCGCGGAGGCGGTCGCCGTCCCGTACCACGCGCACCTGTGGGACCTGCTGCACGGGCAGGCCGCCGGAGACCTGCTGGTCAACTGGAACAGCGGCTACGGCGCCCCGTTCCTGGCGGACTTCTTCGCCTACCTGATGAATCCGTTCTCCTGGCCCACCGCGCTCCTCCCCCGCGACCAGGGCCGGCTCGCCGTCCTGCTGGTCACCCTGGCCACCATCGGCCTCGGCACCGCCCTGATGACCCGGCTGCTCGGCCGTCTGCACCCCGGCCCGCGCCGGCTGCGGGCGCTCGCCGCCGTCGGGTACGGGCTGTGCGCCTGGGTGCTGGACTTCGGCGGTGCCGCCCCGATGTGGCTCTGGGGCCTGGTCTCGCTGCCGCTGCTCGGCCTGGCCGCCGACTGGTGCCTGCGCGAGCGGCACTGGGTGGCCGGCGCGCTGTGCGTCGCGCTCGCCTGGGCCGGCAACCTGTACACCGCCGCGCCGGCCACCCTGGCGGCCGGACTCCTGTTCGCCGTCCGGCTGTTCGCCGCCCCGCGCCCGTTCCGCCACCGGGTCCGGGCCATCGGCCGGGCCGTCACCACGGTCACCGCCGGGGTGCTGCTCGCCTCCCCCGTGCTGTTCGTCGCGGTCCTGGCCGCCCGCCGGGCCCAGCCGGAGTCCCCGGTCGAGCCGCTCGGCCCGTCCGGGGTCGGCGCCCACCTCGCCCGGCTGCTGCCCGCCACCCACGGCGGGCAGCAGCTGCCGGACGTGGCGATCGGCGTCTTCGGGCTGCTGGTGGTGTGCGGGCTGCCGTTCAACCGGCGGGTGCGGCTGCGGGAGCGCGCCTTCTGGTGCGCGGCGCTGGCGGTGGTGGCGGTCGGCTTCGTGTGGACCCCGACCCTGCTGGTCTGGCACGGCCTGGCGATCCCGGTCGGCGGGCCGTACCGGGTGGCCTTCGTGCTCAGCGGGCTGCTGGTGCTGGCCGGCTGGGTCTCGCTGGCGCACCGCCCGGACCGGCTCACCGTGCTGGGCGGCGCCGCCGTGGTGGCGGTGATCGCCGGCCTGGCGGCGGGCCGGCACGCGGTGCGCCCCGCCACCTGGGTGCTGTTGGGCGTCGGCGCGGCCGTCCTGTCGGCCGCGCTGTGGCTGCTGGACAGCCGGCACCCCGACCGCCGGGCGAACACCCTCGCCACCTGGGTGATCGGCGGCGCGGTGCTGGGCAACGCGGTCTGGTCCGGGTACGCGACGCTCGGCGCGGCCCCCTCCGACCGTGTCTCCCCGGCGGCCGTCCGGGCCGGGCACACGGTGCTGCGCGCGGCCGCGGACTGGCCGCAGGGCCGCAGCGACCCCGGCCCGCACGCCTTCACCCCCAACGACCCGCTGCTGCTCAACGGCCAGGGCGGCGGCTACTACAGCAGCTACCTGCCGACCGTCACCGCCCTGCTGCTGCACGACCTCGGTGCGGGCTGGACGGCCGGCGGACGGCAGACCGCGAGCGTCACCGACCCGGTCGGACAGGCGCTGTTCGGCGTCCGCACCCACCTCGACGACACCCACCTCGACGACACTCACCCCGACGGCGCCGAGCCCGGCGCGTCGCCGCGCGCCTTCACCCCCGTCCGGGCGGCCGCACCGCCGCTGGTCACCGTGCTGCCCCCGGGCGCCCGGCCGGAGAACTCCTCGGTCTGGTCCCGGCAGGAGTCGCTGCTCGGCAGCCAGGTGTACGACGCCCCGCTGCCCGTCCCGGCGGGCGGGCCGACGCCCACCCTGCACGGCACCAGCGGCTGGTCGGTGCCGAGCGGAGAGGAGGGCACCGTGTTCACCGCCGCCTGCACCCCGGGCGGGACGGCCTACTTCCACGGGGTCTGGTACCGGGGCACGGTCAGCGGCCTCGGCACCCGGTACCGCAGCGACGGCGAGCAGCCCACCACCGCCGTGCCGATCCACCGGCTGGGGACCGTCCCGGCGGACGGGGTGGTCCGGGTGACGCTGCGGTCGGACGTGGTGAGCCAGGTCCCCGCCCGACCGATCGGCTGTCTGCGGGCCGGCGCCCTGGAGGCCGCCGTCGCCCGTCTCACCGCGACCGGCGCCACCCGGGTGGAGGCCGGCGGACACACCCTCACCGCGGCCCTCCCGGCGGGTTCCACCGGCACCGCGCTGCTCTCCGTCCCCGCCACCGAGGGCTGGACCTGCGCGGTGGACGGCGGCCGCCGCACCGCCCCCACCTCCGTGCTCGGCATGATCGGCGTCCCCCTGGGCGACGGCGCGTCCCGCATCGCCTGCGCCTTCCGCCCGCCCGGCCTCACCGAGGGCCTCGCCGTCACCTCCGCCACCGCCGCCGTCCTCGTCCTGGTGGCCGTCTTCGCCCGGCTCTCCCGCCGCCCCGCCCCCGTCCCGCGCCGCGACCGCCGCCGGGTGGCGCAGACCGCCGGAACGTGACGGGGCGGCCCACCGGTCTCCCGGTGGGCCGCCCCGCTGCCCGGTGGTCACGGCAGGTCGAGCACCTGGGCCCGCCGGTCGGCCCGGTTGCGGTGGTACAGCAGCAGGAGCCGCGAGGTGTCGCCCTGCCCCCGGTGCACGTCCAGGACGGTGCCCGGGCCGGCCGGGGCCGACACCGCGGCGGGCCCGGTGAGGCCGGCCCGTACGGTGAGCGCCGGGTGCAGGACGTCCAGCGGGACGGACGGCCTGGTGCCGTTCAGCCCGATGGCGGAGAGGGCCTCGGCCACGTCCGGCGTACCGCCCCCGGTGTAGCCGGTCCAGACGCCGTAGCGGACGGTGCTGTGCCCGGGCGCGACGCCGGGCAGGGCGCTCAGCCGGACGGGCAGCACCAACACGTCGCTGTCCAGCAGCCCGGTGTCGGTGTCACCCCAGTGGGCGTTGAGCGGCTGGACGTCCAGTTCGGCGCCGGTGCGGGCGTCCAGGGCGCGGGAGACCAGGACGTCGCCGCCGCGCAGCCGGTCGGCCTTGAGGATGACGTCGGTGCTGCCGTCGCCGTCGGTGTCCAGCGCCACCCGCACCCCGTACAGCCCCACCGGGGTGGCCGCGGGCGCCCACAACTGGGCTCCCACGTACAGCAGTTCGGAGTCGACGGCGGCACCGGCCGCGCGCAGGCCGGCGGACCGCTCGCCGGGGTGCTCGACGCAGACCTCCTGCGCCGGGTCCGCCTCCTCCCGTGCGCCCTCGGGCCGGATGCCCGCACCCGGCGCGGCCGTCGCACCGCTGCCGCCGGACGGGCAGTCGGGCCAGCGAACCCCCACGCCGCCGAGTGCGAAGGCACTGACCAGCCCGGGTTGTTCGCCGGGCGCGGCCCGGCCGCCGAGGGTGACCAGGGTGCCGTCCCGGGCGGTGCGGATGGCGGCCGTCGCCGTGAGGTCGCCGGTCGGCTGCGGGGCGGCCAGCACCGGGACCCGCAGCTGCGGCAGCCTGGCGTCCCCGACCGGTGTGAGCAGCACCCGGCCGGAGAGCTCGCCCCGGTAGCTGCGGGCCCGGTCGCCCTGGACGGTGGCGATGGTCGGGTCGGGCGCGCGCCCCAGCTCCCCGGGCACGGACAGCGTCACCCGCACCCGCGCGGTGCCGCCCGCCGGGACGTCCACCCGGGCCGGCGTCACCTGGTACGAGGCGCCCGGGACTTCGGTGGCCGCCGCGTACGAGGTGCGGTAGGCCAGCGGTGCGCCCGAGGTGTTGCGCACCTCGATCTCGCGGGTCGCCGCCGTCGGCCCGGAGACCTCGACCGGCCCGAAGGAGACCCCGACGGCGCCCTCCACGGCGCCCTCCCCCGCCGCGTAGGCGACGGCGGGGGTGCGGAGCGCCCGGTCCACCCGGACCCGCCCGGCCCCGGTGCGCTCGGGCCCGTAGACCGGCCCGCTGCGGTCGTCGCCGAGGAAGGTGTCCACGGTGGTGTTCATCAGCGCGGCCTTGACCTGCTCGACCGGCCAGTCCGGGTGCGCGGCGCGGACCAGCGCGGCGAGCCCGGCCACGTGCGGGGTGGCCATCGAGGTGCCGCTCTCGCGCTGACCGCCGGTGCCGCTGCCGACCAGTGAGGACCAGATGCTCTCGCCGGGGGCCGCCAGGTCGGGCTTGACCACGCCCGGCACACCGATGCCGCGCGAGGTGAAGTCGGTCAGGGTGTCGACCCGGGCCGGCTGGTCCTGCGCGACGGAGCCGTGCAGCGTGTTGCCGGGCGCGGCGAGCCGGACCTGCACCGGCCCGGCCGCCGCGGCCTGACGCAGCCGCTCGCCGTCGGCGTGCGCCAGCAGCGCGGCCGGGATGCGGTCGTCGCCGGAGATCTCGGCGAGGTGGTCGGAGTCGGCGGCGTACAGCGCCCCGATCGCGCCCGCGTCGGCGGCGTGGTCGGCGCGCGGCCCGGAGTTGCAGGCCCGGTCGGCGTCCCGGGTGCGCCAGGCGAGCAGCGCGATCCGCCCCTTCAGCCGCTGCCTGTCGGCCTCGCTGAAGTCGGTGCAGCCGTCCGACTGGTCGGCGGGCAGGGCGAGTTCGCCGCTGACGTCGGCCGTCGACCAGCCCTGGTAGCGCTCGCTCCAGTGCGCCGGGACGACCCCGGCCTGCGCGGCGGGGGCGAGCACGGTGATGCCGTCCACGTCGGCGTGCCCGTGCACCGAGGCGGCGACGGTGATCGCCCGGGCGGCGGTGCCGGGGCTGCCGCCGATGCCGTACACGTCGCCGTCGTTGCCCGCCGCCGCGACGACGACGGTGCCCAGCGCGGCGAGCCGGTCGACGGCCAGGGCGTCGGTGTCGTCGGTGCTGCCGAAGTGGCTGCCGAGCGAGAGGTTGACGACGTCCAGCCGGTCGCTCAGGTCGCCGTCCCCGTTCGGGTCGGCGGCCAGGTCGAGCGCCTCGGTGACCCGGTCGGTGGAACCGTCGCAGCCGAACACCCGGATCGCGTACAGCTGCGCGTCCGGGGCGGTTCCGGGGCCGATCCGGAAGCCGGCCGGGTCGAGCCCGGGCCCGTACGGACCGGTGTACGGGCGGCCGTCGGCGGTGACGCCGTACCCGGCCGCGGTGCCGGCCACGTGGGTGCCGTGCCCGTTGCGCACGCAGTCGATCGGGTTGTCGCCGGGGTGCGGCACCGGCTGGTGGTGCGGGGAGGCCGGGTCGGGGTCGTAGTCGTCGCCGACCAGGTCCTTGCCGCCGACCACCTTGGCGTTCGGGAACAGCGCGGGCGGCGCCGGCCTGCCGCGCTCGACCGAGCGGAACGCCTCCTCGGTGCCGGGGCCGCCGAAGTCGGCGTGGGTGTAGTCGATGCCGCTGTCGATGATCCCGATCCGCATGCCCCGGCCGGTGCCGGCCGCCGGGTCGCCGGCCCAGACCTGCGGGGCGCCGGTCAGCGGGACGGAGTGGGTGTTGTCCCGCCGCTTGGCGACGATCGGGTGGACGGCCCGGACGCCCGGCAGCGCCCGCAGCGCGGGCAGCCGGTCGGCGGGCGCGCTGACCGCGAGGCC
>NZ_JAHSQD010000027.1 GCF_020103755.1 Streptomyces sp. LS1784 | reverse complement strand
GCCGGTGCGGGCCCGCAGCCGTCGGGCGAGGACGGCGTTGGCGAGGCGGGCGTGCACCGGCCAGGCACCGGCGGTGGCCGGCCGGCGGCGGCCGAGCACCAGGTCGGCCGCACCGTCCAGCACCGGTGCGACGACCCGGGGGAGTTGGGCGGGATCGAGCGAGCCGTCGCAGTCGAGGAAGCAGACCAGGTCGGCGGTGGCGGCGCGCAGCCCGGTGTGGCAGGCGGCGCCAAAGCCGCGCCTCGGTTCCTCGACCACGGTCGCGCCGAGGGAGCGGGCGAGCTCGGCGGAGCCGTCCCGGGAGCCGTTGTCCACGACGATCGCCCGCCAGCCGGGAGGGATGCGTCCGAGCACCCACGGCAGGGCCCCGGATTCGTCCAGGCAGGGCAGGACCACATCGGCGACCGGTGGGGGAGGGAGGGGAGAAGTCACGCCGGTCACGCTAACCGCGGGCGGTCCCGTCGGGACCGAACCGCGCCCTTGTGGAAGTGCCACGTCTGTCCGGCGGGGCCCGTTCGGGGGATCTCGGGGATCTCACGGAACGCGGACGCCGGTCCCGGTGGGCGACCCCGCCGTGGCCGGGGGGTCGTATCCTCGGCAAGGTGAACGACCGCCCCACCACAGGGGGATCACCGTCGTCCTGCCGCGTCCTGGTGATCGGTGACGACCCGACCGTGGCCGAGGTCGTGGCCGGCTACCTCACTCGGGCGGGTCACCGCGTCGACCGGGCCGCCGACGGCCCGCAGGGGTTCGCCCTGGCCCCCGCCCACCGCCCGGACCTGCTGGTTCCGGACCTCATGCTCCCCGGGATCGACGGCCTGGAGATCCTGCGCAGGCTGCGGCCCGCCGAGGGCGGTGCCGACCTGCCGGTCGTCATGCTCACCGCCAAGGGGGGACGAGCTGGTGCTCTCGGTCACCGACGGCTGCGGCGGCATCCCGGAACAGGACCTGCCTCGGGCGTTCGAGACGGGGTGGCGTGGCAGCACCGCCCGCACTCCTCGCCCGGCCGACCCCGGAAGCCCCCAGGAACCGGGCGGGGGCGGTGCCGGACTTGGGCTCTCCATCGTCCGCGGCATCGTCGAGGCCCATGCCGGTCGGGCCCGGGTGCACAACACCGCCGGGGGCTGCTGCTTCGAGATCGTCCTTCCCGCTGCCCGAAGCTGACGTCAGGCACGTTGCGGTGCCGCCGCGAACTCCCTCATGCCGTCCGTGAAGGCCACCCGGGCCCGCCAAGCGAGTTCCGCAAGCAGCCGCGAGGAGTCCGCGGTGATGTGCCGGACGTCGCCGAGCCGGTACTCGCCCGTCACTACCGGCATCGGCCCCCCGTGGGCAGCGGCGAGCGCCGAGGCCATCTCGCCGATCGTCCGGACCTCGCCGCTGCCCACGTTGTACGCCCGGGCGCTGCCTGGGGGCCGGCCGCCAACGGCAGCGAGCGCGGCGACGTTGGCATCGGCCACGTCCTGGACGTGGACGAAGTCCCGGCGCTGACCGCCGTCCTCGAACACCCGCGGTGCCTTGCCTCGGGCCAGGGCCGAGCGGAACAGGGAAGCGACCCCAGCGTACGGCGTGTCGCGTGGCATGCCCGGCCCGTAGACGTTGTGGTAACGGAGCGTCAGTACGCGTCCCCCGCAGGCGCGGGCCCAGGCGGAGGCCAGGTGCTCCTGGGCCAGCTTGGTGGCCGCGTACACGTTGCGCGGGTCGACCGGGGCGTCTTCTGCCACCAGCCCGGGGCTCAGTTCAGCGCCGCACCGCGGGCACGGCGGCTCGAACAGGCCGGCGTCCAGGTTGTCCGGATGCCGCGGACCGGGCGAGACGTCCCCGTGCACCGGACACCGGTACCGGCCCTCCCCGTAGACCACCATGGACCCGGCGAGCACCAGGTCCCGCACGTGCGAACGCGCCATCGCGGAGAGCAGGACCGCTGTGCCGAGGTCGTTGCAGCCGGCATAGGCGGGCGCGTCGTCGAGGTCCAGCCCCAGGCCCACCATCGCCGCCTGGTGGCAGACCGCGTCCACACCGGCCAGTGCCTGCTCAACCACCACCGCATCCCGCACGTCGCCGTGCCGCAGCTCCACGTCGTCCGGCAGGCTGGGCATCACTCCGGAGGGGTGGACGGCGGGCAGCAGTGCGTCCAGAACGCGGACCTCGTGGCCCGCCGTCGCTAGGGCCAGTACGACCGCCGACCCAATGAACCCGGCACCGCCGGTGACCAGAATCCTCATAATCGGCGACCCTACCGGCGGACGCCGGAACGACCGGCCCAAGCAGGCATCGTGTCACGTCCCGGTAAAACTCGGCGCGTTGACCGAATCCGAGCTGGGTCAGGAGCGCTGAGCCACTGAGTAGGGTCGGGGACTGGCGCGGTGGCTGATGCTCCGTTTCCAGTCCCCGCCGCTTCGAACCGTGCATGCGGTTCTCCCGCACACGGCTTTCCGACATCGTTCACCAGCTGGCATGCGCCGTCGCCCAGCGCACGTTCCCGGTCAGGCGGTAGACCCCGAGCCGACTGATCCACCCGTAGGTGAAACGGCTGGTCCAGTTCCGGCCCCGCAGGCCGTGTTTCCGGCTGGCGAAGATCGCCAGCCGCTCGTGGACATAGCCGTCGACCTCATTGAACTTCCGCCCGCTGTTGCCGTTTCGGAAGTACGCTGCCCAGCCCCGCAGGACCGGGTTGAGATCGGCGACCACAGCGGCCACCGGCCGCTCGCTCCGGGACCTTGAGGTGGCCGCGCGAATCTTGTCCCGCAGAACCCCCAACGCCCGTGGCGGGGGCCAGCGTTGCAGGTAGAACCTGCCCCGCCATCTCCACGACTCCACCTTCCGGTGGTGGAATCCGAGGAACTCGAAACCCTGCCCGCCCCGCGTGAGGCAGACGATGCCGGACTTCTCCGGATGCAGCCGCATCCCGAGTCTGCCCAGCACCCGCGCGGCCAGCTCGCGCGCCTGTTCGGCGCGCTGTCTGGTCGGCGACAGGACCACGAAGTCATCGCAGTGGCGCACCAGCACCCCCAGCCGGCGTCCCTCGTCCTGCCACGCCTCGTCGAGGACGTGCAAGGCGATGTTGGCCAGCAGCGGGGAGATCGGTGAGCCCTGCGGGGTTCCCGCCCCAGTCGGGGAGGTCACCCCGCCCTCCAGTACTCCCATCCGCAGCCATGCCCGGATCAGTTTCAGCATCGACCGGTCCGCCACGCGCCGCTCCACCTGAGCGACAAGGGCATCATGTCCGATCGTCCCGAAGCAGTCCCGGATATCGGCCTCGAACACCCACTCCCGTCCCTGGTTCGCCGCGACGCGCACAGCCTCACACGCGTCGATCGCGGACCGCTTGGGCCGGAAACCGTAGCTCGCCTCGGTGAACCGGGCCTCGAAGACCGGTTCGAGGACCAGTTTCGCGGCCGTCATCACCACCCGGTCGGCCGCAGTGGGGATCGACAGCGGCCGCAACTCCCCCGGCCGCCCCGGTTTCGGGATCTGGACCCGCCGCAGCACCGACGGACGATACGTATGCGTCCGCAGTCGATCCGACAGGTCCTGGAGGAACTCATCCACCCCCGAGGCCGCCACCTGGTCGACGCTCACGCCGTCCACCCCGGGGGCGCCCCGGTTCGTGCTCACGCTGGACCATGCCCGCCACAAGACGTCCATGCGGAGGACGTGGCCATACAGGGCATGGAACCGGCGCTCGGGTTCTTGCTTGGCACAGCGGTAGAGCGTCCACTGCTTCTCTGCACTTCACTCGAAAGGGTGAGGAAGGGTATGTGGTTGGGCAGGGGATGCTCCGTTGATGAGGGGGCTGGGGAGTGTGCCAGGTGGCACCGAACTCACGCCGCACTGCGTGATTACGGGTGTGAATAGTTGAGGTACAGGAAATCCCGGTGAGATTGATCTTGCTGTGATTCCCCTACTCCTGCCGGGGCTCGGGCGTGCTGGGCTCGGGTGCAGTCTCGCCTGCTTCGGGTTTGGGCCAGCGGCCGAAGGGTCCGTGTTCTCCGGGTCCGGTGGCGCCGAGGACACCGGGGTCCTTCCAACGGTGGGGCGGCATGGGGATCACTGGTCGTCTCCGTTCCGGGGTCGCTTACCCCGCTCCGGCGCATGCCTCCGCCTCTGCCAGATACCGTGCCACCGGGCCCAGGGTCACCATTCCGCTGGTGGCGCCGGCGTGTTCGGCACAGGCATCGCGCAGGGCAGCCTGGGCGCGTGCGGCGATTCCGGGCGCGCCGAGGCGTACGGCGGCGCGGACGGTCAGGCACCACATGGCCTCCTGCATGTGGTCACGCGGTGGTTCGGGCACCGTGGCGAGGGCGGCACGGGCCTCCTCGGTCCGGTCCTGGGCGAGCAGTACGAGGGGTCGTGCCCAAGGCCGGTACGGACCCCAGTCGAGGTGCGGGTCGGTGGGCGCGGGCCGGTCGTGCAGCAGGCGCAGCCCCAGCAGGGCGAGCGGGAAGAGGCCGCGGTGCAGCCCGGGCATTCCGGCAGTCCGGAGGGCGTTCTCGGCAGCGCGGTAGTGCGCCGCGGCCGTGGCGGCGGTCGGTCCGCCGGGTTCGGTGCTGCGGGCGGCTGTGACCCGGGCCCGGAACCACCCGGTGAGGACGGGGACGAGGGGCGCCTCGATGGTGGCGGCGAGCTGTTCGGCGGCCTCGGCGTGGGAGGTTGCGGTGTCGAGGTCGCCGAGGGCGGAGGCGGACTGCAGGCGGATGAGCCGGCCGAGTACGGCGAAGTTCGGCAACGCGTGCCGGGTGGCCAGGTCGAGGATCTCGGCGCCGGTCCTGTCCCGTACCGCCGCGAGCCCGGGGCGGGTGAAGGACTGCAGGAACACCCCGTTGAGGGCGAAGGCGAGCAGGGCGGGATCGGCCAGGTCCCGTGCCAGCGCCTCGGCCCGCCGCGCCGCCTGCCGCGCGCGCCCCGGCTCGGTCCCGGACAGATCGGCGCTGCGGCTCTCGACGGCGATCGTGGCCAGCAGGCGGGCGGAGAGGTCGGCGGGGCCGTCGGGGCCGAGCGCGGTGATGGTGCGCTCGGCGGCCGCGACGACGGCGCGGGACTGTTCGGGGTCGTCGGCCCGGCTCCAGAGGGCGGGCACGTCGTAGGCACCGATGATCCGCGCGGTCAGGGAGAGGTCTCCTGTGCGTTCCGCGGCCTGGACGGCGGCGAGACGGTCGCGCCGCGAGTGGACGAGGGCGTCGCCACCCGCCAGGGCGAGGGTGCGGGCCAGCCGCAGCCGTCGGGCGAGGACGGCGTTGGCGAGGCGGGCGTGCACCGGCCAGGCACCGGCGGTGGCCGGCCGGCGGCGGCCGAGCACCAGGTCGGCCGCACCGTCCAGCACCGGTGCGACGACCCGGGGGAGTTGGGCGGGATCGAGCGAGCCGTCGCAGTCGAGGAAGCAGACCAGGTCGGCGGTGGCGGCGCGCAGCCCGGTGTGGCAGGCGGCGCCAAAGCCGCGCCTCGGTTCCTCGACCACGGTCGCGCCGAGGGAGCGGGCGAGCTCGGCGGAGCCGTCCCGGGAGCCGTTGTCCACGACGATCGCCCGCCAGCCGGGAGGGATGCGTCCGAGCACCCACGGCAGGGCCCCGGATTCGTCCAGGCAGGGCAGGACCACATCGGCGACCGGTGGGGGAGGGAGGGGAGAAGTCACGCCGGTCACGCTAACCGCGGGCGGTCCCGTCGGGACCGAACCGCGCCCTTGTGGAAGTGCCACGTCTGTCCGGCGGGGCCCGTTCGGGGGATCTCGGGGATCTCACGGAACGCGGACGCCGGTCCCGGTGGGCGACCCCGCCGTGGCCGGGGGGTCGTATCCTCGGCAAGGTGAACGACCGCCCCACCACAGGGGGATCACCGTCGTCCTGCCGCGTCCTGGTGATCGGTGACGACCCGACCGTGGCCGAGGTCGTGGCCGGCTACCTCACTCGGGCGGGTCACCGCGTCGACCGGGCCGCCGACGGCCCGCAGGGGTTCGCCCTGGCCCCCGCCCACCGCCCGGACCTGCTGGTTCCGGACCTCATGCTCCCCGGGATCGACGGCCTGGAGATCCTGCGCAGGCTGCGGCCCGCCGAGGGCGGTGCCGACCTGCCGGTCGTCATGCTCACCGCCAAGGGGGGACGAGCTGGTGCTCTCGGTCACCGACGGCTGCGGCGGCATCCCGGAACAGGACCTGCCTCGGGCGTTCGAGACGGGGTGGCGTGGCAGCACCGCCCGCACTCCTCGCCCGGCCGACCCCGGAAGCCCCCAGGAACCGGGCGGGGGCGGTGCCGGACTTGGGCTCTCCATCGTCCGCGGCATCGTCGAGGCCCATGCCGGTCGGGCCCGGGTGCACAACACCGCCGGGGGCTGCTGCTTCGAGATCGTCCTTCCCGCTGCCCGAAGCTGACGTCAGGCACGTTGCGGTGCCGCCGCGAACTCCCTCATGCCGTCCGTGAAGGCCACCCGGGCCCGCCAAGCGAGTTCCGCAAGCAGCCGCGAGGAGTCCGCGGTGATGTGCCGGACGTCGCCGAGCCGGTACTCGCCCGTCACTACCGGCATCGGCCCCCCGTGGGCAGCGGCGAGCGCCGAGGCCATCTCGCCGATCGTCCGGACCTCGCCGCTGCCCACGTTGTACGCCCGGGCGCTGCCTGGGGGCCGGCCGCCAACGGCAGCGAGCGCGGCGACGTTGGCATCGGCCACGTCCTGGACGTGGACGAAGTCCCGGCGCTGACCGCCGTCCTCGAACACCCGCGGTGCCTTGCCTCGGGCCAGGGCCGAGCGGAACAGGGAAGCGACCCCAGCGTACGGCGTGTCGCGTGGCATGCCCGGCCCGTAGACGTTGTGGTAACGGAGCGTCAGTACGCGTCCCCCGCAGGCGCGGGCCCAGGCGGAGGCCAGGTGCTCCTGGGCCAGCTTGGTGGCCGCGTACACGTTGCGCGGGTCGACCGGGGCGTCTTCTGCCACCAGCCCGGGGCTCAGTTCAGCGCCGCACCGCGGGCACGGCGGCTCGAACAGGCCGGCGTCCAGGTTGTCCGGATGCCGCGGACCGGGCGAGACGTCCCCGTGCACCGGACACCGGTACCGGCCCTCCCCGTAGACCACCATGGACCCGGCGAGCACCAGGTCCCGCACGTGCGAACGCGCCATCGCGGAGAGCAGGACCGCTGTGCCGAGGTCGTTGCAGCCGGCATAGGCGGGCGCGTCGTCGAGGTCCAGCCCCAGGCCCACCATCGCCGCCTGGTGGCAGACCGCGTCCACACCGGCCAGTGCCTGCTCAACCACCACCGCATCCCGCACGTCGCCGTGCCGCAGCTCCACGTCGTCCGGCAGGCTGGGCATCACTCCGGAGGGGTGGACGGCGGGCAGCAGTGCGTCCAGAACGCGGACCTCGTGGCCCGCCGTCGCTAGGGCCAGTACGACCGCCGACCCAATGAACCCGGCACCGCCGGTGACCAGAATCCTCATAATCGGCGACCCTACCGGCGGACGCCGGAACGACCGGCCCAAGCAGGCATCGTGTCACGTCCCGGTAAAACTCGGCGCGTTGACCGAATCCGAGCTGGGTCAGGAGCGCTGAGCCACTGAGTAGGGTCGGGGACTGGCGCGGTGGCTGATGCTCCGTTTCCAGTCCCCGCCGCTTCGAACCGTGCATGCGGTTCTCCCGCACACGGCTTTCCGACATCGTTCACCAGCTGGCATGCGCCGTCGCCCAGCGCACGTTCCCGGTCAGGCGGTAGACCCCGAGCCGACTGATCCACCCGTAGGTGAAACGGCTGGTCCAGTTCCGGCCCCGCAGGCCGTGTTTCCGGCTGGCGAAGATCGCCAGCCGCTCGTGGACATAGCCGTCGACCTCATTGAACTTCCGCCCGCTGTTGCCGTTTCGGAAGTACGCTGCCCAGCCCCGCAGGACCGGGTTGAGATCGGCGACCACAGCGGCCACCGGCCGCTCGCTCCGGGACCTTGAGGTGGCCGCGCGAATCTTGTCCCGCAGAACCCCCAACGCCCGTGGCGGGGGCCAGCGTTGCAGGTAGAACCTGCCCCGCCATCTCCACGACTCCACCTTCCGGTGGTGGAATCCGAGGAACTCGAAACCCTGCCCGCCCCGCGTGAGGCAGACGATGCCGGACTTCTCCGGATGCAGCCGCATCCCGAGTCTGCCCAGCACCCGCGCGGCCAGCTCGCGCGCCTGTTCGGCGCGCTGTCTGGTCGGCGACAGGACCACGAAGTCATCGCAGTGGCGCACCAGCACCCCCAGCCGGCGTCCCTCGTCCTGCCACGCCTCGTCGAGGACGTGCAAGGCGATGTTGGCCAGCAGCGGGGAGATCGGTGAGCCCTGCGGGGTTCCCGCCCCAGTCGGGGAGGTCACCCCGCCCTCCAGTACTCCCATCCGCAGCCATGCCCGGATCAGTTTCAGCATCGACCGGTCCGCCACGCGCCGCTCCACCTGAGCGACAAGGGCATCATGTCCGATCGTCCCGAAGCAGTCCCGGATATCGGCCTCGAACACCCACTCCCGTCCCTGGTTCGCCGCGACGCGCACAGCCTCACACGCGTCGATCGCGGACCGCTTGGGCCGGAAACCGTAGCTCGCCTCGGTGAACCGGGCCTCGAAGACCGGTTCGAGGACCAGTTTCGCGGCCGTCATCACCACCCGGTCGGCCGCAGTGGGGATCGACAGCGGCCGCAACTCCCCCGGCCGCCCCGGTTTCGGGATCTGGACCCGCCGCAGCACCGACGGACGATACGTATGCGTCCGCAGTCGATCCGACAGGTCCTGGAGGAACTCATCCACCCCCGAGGCCGCCACCTGGTCGACGCTCACGCCGTCCACCCCGGGGGCGCCCCGGTTCGTGCTCACGCTGGACCATGCCCGCCACAAGACGTCCATGCGGAGGACGTGGCCATACAGGGCATGGAACCGGCGCTCGGGTTCTTGCTTGGCACAGCGGTAGAGCGTCCACTGCTTCTCTGCACTTCACTCGAAAGGGTGAGGAAGGGTATGTGGTTGGGCAGGGGATGCTCCGTTGATGAGGGGGCTGGGGAGTGTGCCAGGTGGCACCGAACTCACGCCGCACTGCGTGATTACGGGTGTGAATAGTTGAGGTACAGGAAATCCCGGTGAGATTGATCTTGCTGTGATTCCCCTACTCCTGCCGGGGCTCGGGCGTGCTGGGCTCGGGTGCAGTCTCGCCTGCTTCGGGTTTGGGCCAGCGGCCGAAGGGTCCGTGTTCTCCGGGTCCGGTGGCGCCGAGGACACCGGGGTCCTTCCAACGGTGGGGCGGCATGGGGATCACTGGTCGTCTCCGTTCCGGGGTCGCTTACCCCGCTCCGGCGCATGCCTCCGCCTCTGCCAGATACCGTGCCACCGGGCCCAGGGTCACCATTCCGCTGGTGGCGCCGGCGTGTTCGGCACAGGCATCGCGCAGGGCAGCCTGGGCGCGTGCGGCGATTCCGGGCGCGCCGAGGCGTACGGCGGCGCGGACGGTCAGGCACCACATGGCCTCCTGCATGTGGTCACGCGGTGGTTCGGGCACCGTGGCGAGGGCGGCACGGGCCTCCTCGGTCCGGTCCTGGGCGAGCAGTACGAGGGGTCGTGCCCAAGGCCGGTACGGACCCCAGTCGAGGTGCGGGTCGGTGGGCGCGGGCCGGTCGTGCAGCAGGCGCAGCCCCAGCAGGGCGAGCGGGAAGAGGCCGCGGTGCAGCCCGGGCATTCCGGCAGTCCGGAGGGCGTTCTCGGCAGCGCGGTAGTGCGCCGCGGCCGTGGCGGCGGTCGGTCCGCCGGGTTCGGTGCTGCGGGCGGCTGTGACCCGGGCCCGGAACCACCCGGTGAGGACGGGGACGAGGGGCGCCTCGATGGTGGCGGCGAGCTGTTCGGCGGCCTCGGCGTGGGAGGTTGCGGTGTCGAGGTCGCCGAGGGCGGAGGCGGACTGCAGGCGGATGAGCCGGCCGAGTACGGCGAAGTTCGGCAACGCGTGCCGGGTGGCCAGGTCGAGGATCTCGGCGCCGGTCCTGTCCCGTACCGCCGCGAGCCCGGGGCGGGTGAAGGACTGCAGGAACACCCCGTTGAGGGCGAAGGCGAGCAGGGCGGGATCGGCCAGGTCCCGTGCCAGCGCCTCGGCCCGCCGCGCCGCCTGCCGCGCGCGCCCCGGCTCGGTCCCGGACAGATCGGCGCTGCGGCTCTCGACGGCGATCGTGGCCAGCAGGCGGGCGGAGAGGTCGGCGGGGCCGTCGGGGCCGAGCGCGGTGATGGTGCGCTCGGCGGCCGCGACGACGGCGCGGGACTGTTCGGGGTCGTCGGCCCGGCTCCAGAGGGCGGGCACGTCGTAGGCACCGATGATCCGCGCGGTCAGGGAGAGGTCTCCTGTGCGTTCCGCGGCCTGGACGGCGGCGAGACGGTCGCGCCGCGAGTGGACGAGGGCGTCGCCACCCGCCAGGGCGAGGGTGCGGGCCAGATCCACGGTGGTGCGCGGACCGAGCCGGACACCAGGGCCGGCCCACGCAGTACGTGCGCCTTCGAGCGGCACGGACCCGCCGAGGATCTCCATCTCCAGGCGTTGCAGGTCGGCACCGGGGTCCAGTCCGAGTTGGTCGACGAGCATCGCGCGGGCGCGGCGGAGGGTGGCCAGCGCGTCGGCCCGGCGGCCCGCATGGTACTGCGCGCGGGCGAGCAGCCCCCAGGCCGGCTCGCGCCACGGATGGTCGGCGACATGAGCACCCAGCCCGGCGACGAGATCGGCCCCTTCCCCGGAGCCGAGGAGGAGGCGGGCACGCAACTCCACGCCCTCCAACCGCAGTTCCTCCAGCCGGATCCGCTCGCGCTGCGCCCATGCGGAGCCGGGCACATCGGCGTACGCGGGTCCGCGCCAGGCCGCGAGTGCCGCGCCGAGGTCGGTCACCGCGTCGGGGTGGCGCCGGGCACGGGCCAGGGTGTCCTGGAACCGGTGGACGTCCACCTCATCACGCGGCAGGCGCAGTGCGTAGCCGGGACCTTCGGTGACGATGACACGCGGCGGATCGCGGGGCGGCCGTTCGGGTTCGAGGGCGCGGCGCAGCGCGGCGACGAACGTACGCAGAGCGCCCACGGCGCGGACCGGCGGATCGGTCCACAGGTCGTCGACCAGGGTGTCGGTGGTGACCATCCGCCCCTCGGCGGCGACGAGCCGGGCGAGTACCTCGCGATGACGGGGTCCGCCCAGGTCGACCGGGCTGCCGTCGTCGCGGAGGGCCCGCACAGCACCGAGCACGTCGATTCGCATGCGCCCAGTGTCTGTGACGGGGGCGGGCTGCGCCCAGCCGTACTGATCGGCTGCTGATCGCCGTCGCTCAGGCTGATCCGATCGGTCCCCGACCCGAAAGGACGGCCTTCCATGACCCCCACGATTCCCGGCTTCGACCACGTCCGCCTGCCCGGCGCGGACGGTGTGGAGCTGGCCGCCGCTGTCGGCGGTAGCGGCAGCGGCAGTCCGGTCGTGCTGTTGCACGGCTTCCCGCAGACCCACCTGATGTGGCGGCACGTCGCCGAGCGGCTCGCCGACGAGCACACGGTGATCTGTCCTGACCTGCGGGGCTACGGCGCCAGCGACAAGCCGGCGGCCACCGGCCCCGATGTGTACGCCAAGCGCACCATGGCCGCCGACGTCGTGACCCTGGCGGCGGCCCTCGGCCACGAGCGCTTCGCCCTCGTCGGCCACGACCGGGGCGCCCTGGTCGCCTTCCGGGCGGGGTTGGACCACCCCGAGACCATCACGCACCTGGGCATCCTCGACATCGTGCCGACGCTCGACATGTGGAACGTCCTGCGCGGCGCCTCGGCGGCGGTCGGCTACCACCTCTTCCTGATGGCGCAGCCGCCGGGCCTGCCGGAGGCGATGATCGCAGGCAGTGCGGACGCGTTCTTCGGCTCGTTCCTCAACGCCTGGGCCAACGACCCGACAACCATGCCCGAAGACGTGCGTGCCGAATACCTGAGCGCGAGCGCCGCGGCAGTGACGTCCATCGTTGCGGACTACCGGGCCTCGGCGGGCATCGACGTCACGCACGACCAGGCGGACCTGGACGCCGGGTCGCAGCTGGCCATGCCCGTGACGGTCATCCAGCAGGACTGGGGCGCACAGCTGGGCTACGACGCTGCCGCGGTGTGGAAGGCGTGGGCGCCGGACCTGGACCACCGGCTGACCCGAGCAGGCCACTTCATGGCCGAGGAGGCACCCGACGAGATCGCGGCGGCCATCCAGGACCTGCTGGTCCGCTGAGTCCCATGCTCTCGACTCACCGGCTGGTGGGCCACAATCGGTCGGCGAGTCCAAGGTTTTCGGAGATCAGCGTTCTCTTCCTGCGCTGGATACACAGGCGGTGCCGCCCGGCCGGCACGAGGTACAACGAACGGCCTAACGTCCCGGGTGCGCCGGCGGTCAGTCCTCTTCCTCGTCGTCCTCGGCGGCGTCGGGGTCGCGGAAGGGCCGCAGGCCCTGGCCGGGGCCGCTGGCGGTGATGTTGAACAGGTAGCGGCCCAGGAAGTTGATGTGCCGGTCCTTGAGCGGGGAGAGCCGGCGCTCGGCAGGTTCCTGGCTGATGCGGGGTTTGAGGTCGAGGCGCAGTACGGCGACTGGAACCGGGAGCCGATCACTGCTTCCAGCCGGGAGATCATCACGATCGCCCGGCGTGGATAGCTGCTGTCCGTCAGTGGTCCTCCTTCCTTCGGGCTGTCGGGATGCCGAGGTCGACGGCGGGGCGTCGGGTTCGGCGTTGCGTTTCCTCGCGCTTGGCGCGCAGGAAGGTGAGCGTGAGGTTGATGCCTTCGACCTCGCCGAGCCAGTTCTCGTCCTGGGCCCGCCGTAGGCGGGCGAGGAGGTCGGTTTCGAGTTCTTCGAGGCGGCCAAGCATCTTCGGGTTGATGTGGAGCATCGGGCAGCGGATGCAGGCGTGTTCGTGCTGGCAGGGGGTGCCGTAGGGGCGTCCGCAGGAGCCAAGCTCGACCTTGCGGCGGTCGAAATGCTCCTCGAACTCCTCCCATTCCCGCTCCGTCGTGTCGCGGTACTCACCCTCCGGCCGGACCTCACGGCGGTGGTGGAGAAACTCCTGGTAGTGGCGGACGATGTCCTCGTCGAAGACCGCGACGTAGCCACGGGTGGTCTGGACGTCAAGATGGCCGAGCAAAGCCGCGCCGATGTGGATGGGCAGGCCGCTGTTGACCAGCTCGGTGGCGAAGATCCTTCGGAAGTCGTGCGGGGTGAACTTCAGCCCGCGGAACTCCCGGTGATTCTTGGCCAGTTGCTCGCAGATCCGGCCGAGCATGACCTGGATGGTCGCGGTGCTGAACACCATGGGGGTAGTGCCGTTCTGCCGCTGGAAGAGGAACGGCATCGGGGGACTCCACACCTTGTCGTGATAGTCGAACCGGCTGACGAGAGGGATCGGACGGCCGGTGCGGGTGTGACGGCGGATGATCGAGGCGATGACGTGGAAGAGCTCGGCGGACATCGGGATGACACGCTCGCGGTCAGTCTTCGATGGCGCGATCACCAGCAGCGCGATGACCTCGCCGTTCGCCCGCTGGTACTGGCGAATGCTCAGGTGGGTCAGTTCACAGAGCTCCTCGATGCGCACGCCGGAATGGCGCAGGGTCTCGACGGCCGCCCATTCCCAGAAGGCGCCTTCTTCCTCGGTGCCGATGTGGACGATCCGACCGCTGTCGACTTCCTGGACGCGGGTGGGGACGGCATCTCCATGGCGAAGGAACTTGCGGTCGGCTTCGGTGCGGATCCGCCGGTACTCGCTCCCCTCGTGAGTGAACACCTCCCCTTCGGCCGACTTGTCGGCCTGCTCCAGGAGCAGGCGGGCGCGGTCGTAGCGGGTTTCGACGTGGTTCACCAGCAGGGGAAGGAGGGGCTGACGCTGGCGGGTGCGGTCGGCGGAGCGTTCGTTGATGCGCCGGCGACGAACCCCGAGCCCGCGTAGTTCGCTGGGCGGGACCGGACAGGGTGCGACCCATGCCGCCCAGCGCTCAGGTTCGTCGGCGGCCCAGGTGTGTAGGTCGTAGTAGAAGGAGCGGAGCGCGATGACGATGCTGTCCTGGCCGACGCGGGGTTTGCCGTCGTCCTTGACGGTGATCGCCTGGCGCCAGGTCGCGTAGGTCTCCGGTGAGATGCGCAGTTCCTCCTGGTCGGGGTTGATCCTCTCGATGTTCTTCCAGAAGTGGCGGGTGAGCTTGCAGGCGAGGTCCTTCAGGGTGGAGTAGTCGGTGTCGGCCTTGCGTCGGGTGAGGTAGTCGATGAGCAGTCCGCGAACGGCCTGGTTGGTGATCTCGTACTGGTCGACGAGTTCCTCGACGCTGAGCTGTCCACGCAGCAGGGCGGCCCGCATGCTCTCCGGTGTGGACGGCGGGAAGTGCCCCATGGAATGCAGAACGTTCCAGACGCCTCGGCCGATCAGCCGGTTGGACACCTGGCTGCCCGGTTGCAGGATGCAACGTGCCTGCCGATTCTCGTGGGTGAAGTGCAGCAACGCGGCGGGAGTGACATCGCTCAGGGTGACGCCCTGGACGGTCAGCAGCATGCACAACTCGTTGATCGCGTCGCGGCGGTGCACTTGGCGGAACTGGTGGGCGCGTACCTCCGCCACGTACTTGTCCAGGAGCGGGTCCTCCTGAGCGGCGATGAACATCACCCCGTAGTTGGGCAGAGGGTTACGCCGGAAGGCGAGTGGCGTCGGCTGGATGACGCGCAGGCAGTACAGAGCTCGGACTCCGGGGATGACGCTGGTGCCCGTTGTCCGACGGGACCCCACCTCATCGGCGGCGATCTGGCCCTGGCCGAGCGGACTGGCGTCCCATCTCACCTGCCATGTCTCCCCTGGGAAGGTGAGGAGGTATTCGAGCAGCGCGCGGGTTGAATTCTTCCAGTTCAGGCGGGTTGCGCGCTGTGTGCCGGGCCAGATCGAGGAGGAGCCGGCCACCTGCGACAACAGCGAGACCGAAGCGGTGGCGAACTCGCCGTGGGGCCGGGGCAGGCTGGCCGCAACGGCAGGCTCCGGCGTGATCGGCCCCCGACGAAACGGCTGGCGAACTGGAGCCCCTCCACGACTGGACCGTGGCGGCGGCTTTGACCGGTGGTGCGAAGCTGCGTCTCAGGCACCGAACACCGCCGCGATGTCGTCGGCGTTGTAGCCGGACGGGTAACTACGTTCAACACGCGGGGAGTTGTAGTGCTCGGTGAGCTTGTCGAAGATCTCCTCGACCCGTACCGCGAGATAGCGGCTGGTGGTCTGGATGTTGGCGTGACGCAAGACCGCCTGCACCTCCGGCAGGGTCAGCTTGCCGCCGTTCGCCATCCGGCTCGCCGCGGTGTGCCGCAGGTCGTGCAGGGTCCAGTTGGTGCCCGGTGCCTCGTTGGCCCGCTGGATGACCCGCCGCATCGCCCAGTAGGACATGGGCCGGTCCGCGCCGCGACGGGTCCGCCACAGCGGCTCGTCCGCCGCCGCGGTGCCGATCTCGTCGAGGTAGCAGGCCAGGCGCAGGAACGCCTGCGGCGAGGCCGGAACTGCCTGCCTCTCTCGCGTCCCTTTGGAGATCACATAGATCCCCTGGCCCGACCAGTCGACGTCCCCGATGCCGATACCCAGGAGTTCCTCGGCGCGGGCGCCGCTGGAGACGTAGAACTCCAGCAGGGCGCGGTCACGCTGGCACCCCATCCGCTCGAACAGCTCATCCCACAGACGGTCCGGGATCGACCGCGGCGGACGGTCGGGGACCTTCTGCCTCAGCCGGGCCCGGCCCAGCACCGGCTTGGGCTCCAGCGGGCTGCGGTGGGCCAGCGCCCGGCGTCGCTGCGGAGAGACCGGCACCGGGTTGGTGACCGGCCCGTTGCCCTGGTGGGCGTGGAACTCGTAGAACCCGCTCACCACCGACAGCGCATGGTTGATCGTCCGCGGCGCGTACCCAGCCCTCAGCACCGGCTTGCCCGTCCGCAGGTTCACCGAGCCCGGCACCGGGTTGGTGACCGTCTTGCGCTGGCGCTGCGGGTTCGACGCCGTCCGCAGCCACCCGGCCAACACCGCCGTCTCCGCCTCGGTCGCCTTTCCCAGACCACCCCGAGAAGCCACAGCAGCCGGAACCAGCGCAGCAGCCCATACCCGTAACTGCGGACCGTCAGCGGACTGCTGTCGTTCAACGCCAAGTCACGCAGGTACGCGGTGATCGGCTCGATCTCGTCGTCGTACCCGTTGACGACGACGTACGGAGGATGGACGCCCCGAGCCGGGAACACCGCCCCGACACGGGGGATATCCGCCCGCCCCTCCATGAGTTCGTGTCGAAGATCCACTTTTCACTCTCCTCGTTGATCTCGGGGACCGTCACTGAGATCAACGAGCAGAGATGGTGCAGATAACTGTGCAAGGCTCGGACCTTGTCCAGAGGACGCCGCTCACCGCGGCATGTGTCCTCCCGGCGGGCGGACACAGCCATTCCGGCACTCACCCGGGCCCCTCCTTGTTCGTGTCACGCATCGATGAAGCAGGGGCCCTTCGCTCCTGACGGGTTGTGTTGTCCCGCCGATCGGCACTACTACGACCCCCTCCGGCCGCCTCTCGGCAGCCCGCCACTTCCCGGTTCCGCCGGTTATAGGCGAGCCACACTCCCGGTCCGCAATACCCGGGGCGGAGGAGGCCCTCTCCAGTTCCCAGGACAACCCTCCGACCATTCCACGCCCCTTACGCCGGGAGGTTCTTGAGCGCCCGCTCCAGGATCTGGGACGCCTTCCATGGCCTTCGCCCTTCAAGCACAGGCTCGGCTCCTCCTTGGCCCCGCCTCTCGACGGGCTTAAATCACGACGCTGCAGGCTTCACTTCATGTTGCGGACTGGCCGGTCGCACGCCCCCGAAGGACGCTTGTCACTCCACTTCGACGCCCGCCTCTCGACGAACGCCGGGAGTCAGCTACCGAGGACCCTGGCGTCTCCCCGGACCGGACTCACACCGGCTGGCTGCCCTGAGCTTGACGCCCGGTTACATCCTCTCCACCTCCTCTGAACTGGGACGATGCCCGAGCTGCTGGACGTACGCTTGATCTTTGTCGACCAAGCGATCCACGAGGCTGGGATCGCCTCCTCGCTGGCCAATCTGGCGTCGTACGTCGAAGCGGCCGGCTGACCGAGCGACAACGGCTATCGCGGCCGGAGGACGACGAACGCCTGAACGCCTACGCCGAACTCCGGGCCGACGCCGACGGCCTGCCGTCGTAGCCGGGTCCCGCCGGTCACAGGTTCTGCAGATAGGCGAGCCGGACTGTCCGGGGGGCCTGCTCCGGGGTGTCATGCAGGGCCGCCTCCTGGGTGGTCGGGTCACCGATGACGTACCCCTCGTACACCGCCACCCACTGATCGCCAATGCCGGTCAGGCCGCGCTCGACCCAGCCGACCTGGTGGCCCTCGCCGAGGACGAGGTAGACGTCAGGGTTGACGGTCCATCCGGTCAGAGACCACCAGCCGCCGAACGCCGCCGGCGCCGCTGGCACCGGAACGACCGGAGCAGCGTGAACCGGAGTCTGAGCGGGTTCCACAACGGCGGCCGCGCGCACGGGCGCGGCCTCGGCCGGAGCGGGGGCCGGCCCGGCCGGGACCTGGACGGTGGTGGGAACGAGACTGGCGCCCTGCGCCTGGCGCAGCCACGCACCATCCGGTTCGGCAGGACCAGCACCAGCGACGGCACGGGGCGCGGCTTCCCAGCGGTGGCGGTGATCATTAAGGTGTGGAAGCTGTGAGCATGCGTGGATCCGGTGACGACCTGTGGGAAGAGTTCGTCAAGGAGTTTGAGAAGAACAACGCGGTACGGGAGCCGAGTGTCGCCGAACAGGCGCGCCGGCCCGTACGACGAAGCGCGCGACGTCGGCTGCTGCTTTCGGTGGCCGCTGCGCTGCTGGTGGCAGCGGGCGCGGGGGCGTACCTGCTCCGGCCGTCGAGCCCTGCACCGGCCGCACCGCCCGCGCTGGCTGCGCCGGCATCGTCCGATCGCTCGCCGCAGGTGGCGACGCCGTCGATCGGTGCTTCGTCGGCGGCATCCGGCGCTCCGGTCTCGGCGATGCCGCTGTCCGTCTTTCCGGCGCAGGTCCAGGGGTACACGCTGGTGGCGGGCGTGGCGCGCTCGAACTGCACCGGCCCGGACACCGTGGCGCCGACCCTCGCCGGGTTGATCACACAGGGCCACGGCTGTCTCGGAGTCGACCTGGCGCTGTACAAGGACGCCGAGGGCAACCAGTACAACGTGGCGCTGTTCACCATGGCGGACCAGGGCGACGGCGTGCACCTGGTGAGCTTTCTCGGCTCCCACGCCGACTCCTTCCAGGTCGCCGTCCATGTCCCGCCCACGGATTCGGGTCTGCGCCGGTTGCCGGCCGACAGCGGCCGCGTGCAGGGCTTCGCGGCCTACGGGCACGGCGTGGTCGTCGGTTCGGCCCAGTGGTCCGACGGCCGGACCGCAGACCTCGACAAGCTGTCCGATCAGCTCTCGCCGCTGACCGACGCTGTCATCAAGAACGTTCCCGCCTGACGGGGCGCCCCTCCCGACTCGGTCCTCCGCGAAGGACGCGGCGCCCTCCTGGGCGCCCACTGTCGGCGACAAGTGGAAACTGGTTTCGCGCCCTGCCGGATCGGGCGCACGCGGTGCCGCGCGTTCTGGGCGTCGACGAGGTCGCCCTGCGCAAGCGCGTCCTCCACGCCGCCTGACCGCTGGTCGTGGTGGCGTGGAGGGTCACACATCGGGGGACGGTGATGGCGCCGAGCACGACGGCCGAAGGGCGGGGACTCGGGTCAGTGCCGGCCGAGGTCTCGGCTGTCGAGACAGTCGACCAGTGCAGCCTCCTTCCGGAGCAACCGGTCGCGGTCATCGGCAGGTAGCGAGGCAAGGGCGTCGAGCAGCACGCGCTCTCCCGCCCCAGATACGACGCCCGGCTCCGCCCGCCTGATGGAGGGCCTGATCGCGGAAGCCGCGAAGCGCGGCGAGGTGGACTTGGCCCAGAGGAACAAGACGGGCGGGACGCCTCAGGCGGCCCGGAAAGGGAAGAACGGCGACGTACCCGGCGTCGGCGCAGGCTTTGGCTGAAGGAAGCCTTGCTCGGGCGCTCCAGGGGCGGGTTGACCAGCAAGGTCCATTGCGCCGGCGACCGGAAGTGCCGGCCGGGGCCGGCTTCCCGCGCGGGTGGTCAGCGGAAGAGGGCGGCGTGGTCGGTGGCCCAGGTGCGGAAGCTGCGGGCGGGGCGGTCGGTGACGTCCCGGACCGTCGTGGTGGCGGGCTCCGGCTCGGCGATGCGGGCGTGGATGAAGTCGAGTGCGCCGTCGGCGATCGCCGGGGGCCAGCCGGTGGTGAGCATGCGCTGCCGGGCGGCCTCGCGGGGGATTTCCTCCCAGCGCAGCAGGCGGCCGGCGGCCTCGCCGATGATCCGCACCTGTTCCGCCTGGGTGGGTGACTCCGGGCCGGTCAGGACGTACCGGGCGCCGTCGTGGCCGTCCTCGACCAGGGCTCGGACGGCGACCGCGGCGATGTCCCGCTCGTCCACCGGGCTGAGCCCGGCCGCACCACCGTAGCCGCGGACGACGCCCCCGGTGCGGATCTCCTCCGCCCAGCGCAGCGCGTTGGCCGCGAAGCCGTGCGGCCGCAGCACGGTGTGCCGCACCCCGCTGTCGGCGAGCAGTGCCTCGATCCCGCCGTCCGGCCGCCCCGGCGACTGCGGGCCCGCCCCCGGTACGTCCCGGACGGCGGCCGAGGAGAGGAACACCACCCGTCCGACCTCCCCGGCCAGTGCCGCCACCGCCTCCGCCGCGCCCTCGGTGGTCGGGAACGGCCAGGTCAGGAAGGCCGCACCGGCTCCGCGGGCGGCCGCGCGCAGGGATGCCGGATCGAGCAGGTCCCCCTGGCGGAACCCCTCCTGCCGCGCGCGGTCCGCCTGCCGGGTCAGTGCCCGTACGTGCGTTCCGGCCTCCGTGAGCTGCCGGGTGACATGGCGTCCGACCGTTCCGGAGGCGCCGATCACCAACACGGTTGACCCATCGTCAGTTCGCTTGTCCGTCATGTGTCGAACGTATGCGGTGGCTCCGAGGTGCCCAATGCTCGCAAGTCCTCCGTTGATGCGCGATCGTCTATCGTCGTCCGGATGGACGTGCTGAGCGATGTGGTCGCGACCCTGCGGACGGGGGAGCCCCGCTCGGCTCGGGTCGGGTGGCGGGCGCCGTGGGGTCAGCGGTTCCCGGGGGCGCCGGGGGCGGGTTTCCAGGTGGTCCTGCACGGCTCCTGCTGGCTGGTCCCGGACGAGGGCGAGCCGGTGCGGCTCGCGGCCGGGGACGTGCTGTTCCTCCCAAGAGGCCACGGGCACGCTCTGGCCGACCACCCCGGCACCCCGCTCGCCGAGCCGGTCTGCGACCAGCGCGTCGGGGCGTACGGGGCGGAGGCCACCGGGGCAGCGGAGCCGGACGTCGTGACCCTCTGCGGCGCCTACCAACTCGACCCGGTCCGCGCCCACCCGCTGCTGCGGGACGTCCCGGACGTCCTCCACCTGCCTGCCGGCCCCGGCCACCACCCGGAGATCCGCTCGGCAGTCGAACTCCTGGCCGGGGAGCTGGAGAAGCCCCGCCCGGGCGCTGCGGCCGTGGTCCCGGCGCTGCTGGACATGCTGCTGCTGTTCATCCTGCGGGCGTCGTCCGAGCATCCTTCGGCAGGGCCCGAGCGCGGCTGGGCGGCCGCCCTCGCCGACCCCTCGCTGAGCCAGGCCCTCCAGGCCGTCCACGAGGAACCGGGCCGGAGTTGGACGGTCGAGGCGCTGGCCGCCCGGGCCGGCCTCTCCCGCTCCGCCTTCGCCCGCCGCTTCACCGCCACGGTCGGCCAGGCACCGCTGGCATACGTCACCTGGTGGCGCATGGCGCTGGCCGCGCGCCTGCTCCGCGGCTCCGACCTCCCCCTGAGCGCCCTCGCCGCCCGGGTCGGCTACGCCTCGGAGTTCGCCTTCTCCCACGCCTTCAAGCGCCACCACGGCCTCTCCCCGGGCCGCTACCGCACCACGCCGGATTGACGGGCACCCCTGCGTCGCCTCACCACGGGTGCGGTGCACGGGAAGTCGGGCTGGCTGGACAACCCCTCCAGCGCCCACTCCACCGCGTCCGCGAGCGTCCGACCGGACGGCGCCAACTCGCCGTCGGCGAGGAAGGTCACCAAGGCCTTCCCAGACGGGGCGACATCGAGCACCGCAAGCGGACCGACCGGGAACCTCGCCGCCACAGCGGGCTCCCAGTCCGCCGGACCACCTCGGAAGCCGCCGTGTTCCGCGCCCGCGACACCGCGCCAGCGACAGGGCGGGACGCCGGGCCACAGCCGGTGCGGCTTCCGCGCGGGCGGCCTGACGGGACGCAGCGACCGAAGCGACCGAGGCAGCCGACTCGGCCGGGGTCTGCGGGGCGGGCTGCTGCGCCGAGGCCGCCCAAGCACCGCGCCTGTTCTGCGGACGACGGTGACCACAGGCCCGCCGGGCCGGCATGCCACGGCGCGGGGCCGGGGTGGGTCAGGGGCTGGTGGTGGTACGGGCC
This sequence comes from Streptomyces sp. LS1784, assembly GCF_020103755.1. Lineage (GTDB taxonomy): Bacteria > Actinomycetota > Actinomycetes > Streptomycetales > Streptomycetaceae > Kitasatospora. The sequence goes on along the minus strand of NZ_JAHSQD010000027.1, from coordinate 13,597 downwards.
CGTACGGCCAGCAGGGCGAGGTTCCCGGCTGCGGCGGCGGGGCGGAAGTCGAAGACATCGGTGAAGGGTTCGGTCACCAGCAGCAGGACTTCGTGCGCGCGCAGCGCCCGTCACCACTCGCGCCCGGCCGCGAGTTCCCCCTCGAACCAGGCCTCGCCGTCCGGCCGACGCACCGTCAGGCCCGGTGCAGCCGCAAACGCGGACCAGTCCGGGGCCGGATCCCGTTCCAGGACGCCCGCGTCGCGGGCCCACCCCTCCCCCACCGCCACCGGGCGTCCCACCGCGTCGGGCACCACCAGCACCGGACACCGGCCCGGCACCAGCTCCGGCCACACCCCGCCCACCAGCCCCGTACCGGCCATGATCTCCACGCAACACCCCCTGCCCCACCACGCATCCCGGCACACCCAACCCCCAGTACCGCACCCCGGCCCATCATCCCCCGCCCCCGCCCCGGCGCGGACGGCGTCACCGACAAAAGCACCACCCGCATTGCCATCGACGCCGGAGACCCCTGGAAGAACTACGCTCCGGGCGCTCACGGCAGCTGACAGGCACAGTGGCAACGGCCGAGCGGATCCGGTCACAGCCACCGGGCGAATCAGCCGCCGACCAGGGCCATAAGGAACCGGGTCTCCGCGTCGTCCCGCCCCGCACACATTCTGGGAACCGCAACGAGGGCGGCCAGAGCCCGGCACCAACCCACCACACGCCGAGGAGACAGGCCAGGAACCAGCGCCGCCAGCTCCTCAGTCCTCTGCTCCAGCATGGCTGGATCTGCGACTCCCTCAAGCACCCAGTCCACAGCGTCGAAGTCCGGGTCGCCCCACGTCGGCCTCGGATCGATCGCCACCATGCGGGCTCCCGGACCAGACAGCACGTTCGCCGGATGGAGATCACCATGCACAAGTCCCACAGGCCCACTGGCGGCAAGTTCCAGGGCTGCTGCTCGGGCCTGACCAAGCACCGTCGGGGCAACCACGCCGTTCGCGCGGGCCGCCGCCAGCCTGCGATCAGTCAAGTCGAACAGGAAGTCGATCCTGTGTGAGAGAGGCCGCAGCACCGAGTGCTCCCCTGGCACGGGAGGCGAGAACCGCAGATCTCGAAGCAGGGCCGCGACCTCGGGCAAATTCCAAGCAAGCTGCCGCACCGGTACTCCCGGTTCCACATTCTCCAGCAGCAAGGCCCCGGCAGCGAGGTCCGCCGCCAGCAGAGTGACGACCGACGGCATATCTGCCCAGGCTCGCAGGGCTTCGGCTTCCTCGCAGGCAATCAAGGGCTCTGGCGTGAGCTTCAGCCACACCGAGGCACCAGAGCCACGCTGCAAGCAGCGGAACACCCGCGAGGTGCCTCCGCCCCCCGTCGCAACAAGATCCAGATTCCAGCGATCAGCGAGCTCACCGACGAGAGCCGGCAACTCGTCACACCAACCGAGCACACCAGCGCCGAACCGAACGACGAGACGATCCCGCACCTCGGGAGCAATGCAGGCCAGCTCTCTCAACACGTCCCCCTCAGGAAGTCGATGCAGATCCTGCGCATCCTATGAGCACAGCCCGTGCACGCCCACCACATTTCAGTGTCACGGAGCGTGAAGAGCGGTCGCGTCGAACTACCCCATACAGCACTCAGGATCATCGACGCTTACCAATCCCAAGGCCGATGACCACGCGCAGTTCACGGCACCATCCGATGCCGCGCACCGGACGGACGAACGGCAGGTCGCAGACGACGGCGCAGCCGGAGCGGCCTGTCTGGCGCGATCCGCCGCCTCCAGCTCGACGACCTCGACATCGGCGACCGCCGACTCGCCATCGACGGCCGCGTCCGGCCCCTGGACGAACTCACCCTGCAGGCCGCCCTCGCCTGGCTGGAGCACCGACGACGACGCTGGCCCGACACCGCCAACCCGCACCTGCTGATCAACAAGCAGACCGCGCTGAAGACCGGCCCCATCAGCGGCGTCTCCGTCTCCGCCGCGCTTCGCGGCCAAACCGCCACCCTCGAACGGCTCCGCGTCGACCGCCAGCTCGAAGAAGCCTCGTCCACGGCCCCGACCCGCTCCACCTCGCCGAAGTCTTCGGCCTGGCCGAGAAAACCGCCATCCGGTACGCGGACTCGGCACGCAGGCTTCTGCGTGAGACCGCCGAACAGCCAGCACAGTGAATTCGCTGGACCTGGTTACTTCCTTGAAGAGACCCTACGGGCATGGAGTTCTTCTGCTACCACCACGACCGGCCCGGCTCCCTAGCACTTCGCAACGAACTACTGGAAGAGCACTGGTCCTACATGGACCGGTACGCGAAGGAGATGATCGCCCGGGGCCCGACCCTCACCGGCAACGGTGGCGCTCCCACCGGCAGCGTGCACATCGTCGACCTGCCCGATCCCGCCGCCGCCCGCGCGTTCGCCTTCGACGAGCCGGGCTACCAGGCTGGCGTCTACCGGGACGTGCTGCTGCGACGGTGGAGCAACACGCTGGGGCGCACCATGTGGGACTTCCCCGGCGGCCGGACCGGCAGCAACCGATACCTCGTGCTGGGCCTCGGCGCAGGACAGGCCGCCGACCTCGCCGTGCCGCCTGACAGAGACGACCTCATCGCCTACGGGCCGCTGCTGTCCGACGACGGCACCACCTGGCTCGGCACGGCCGCGTTGCTCCGCGCGCCGGACCCGGATACGGCAGGAGCCATCCTGACCCGGGACCGATACGCCACCATCGAGGTGCACAACTGGCAGTTCGGCGGGCGCCCGTCATAACCCGAGGACGTCCAGACCGACGTCACACCGGAAGCCCTTCGGATCGCTCCGTCCTCGCGTTTCATCCGAATCCACGGGTCCGTCGGCCTGACGCACACCGGTGGACCCGTGAGTTCGCGCTGAAGGACCTTCGGCTTCCCCGAACCCCCGGGGCTCGCGGGGTCCAGCCAAGGTGCGCGCAAAACGTTATTCGGTCGGCTGATCGGCGGGATGGTGACGGCCCTCGGGGACTTCGACACTGCCGAACAGGCGCCGGCCTGACGGTTCCTGCTGGCGATGACGCGGGTGGTGCGTCAGCATGCTGACTTTCTGCGAGTGTTTGCGTTGCAGGATGTCACCGCTGTGCACCGCTGCCACGACGCTAACCACGGGAGTGGAGAGGAGCGTGAGCAGCATCGGCCCGTATCCGCCATCGGAGGCCACTGCCACGACGACGGTCTCGCCGAGATATGTCGTCCCGGCGACAATCCCGGCGAATAGTCCTCGCAGCGAGGTGCGCCCAGCCAGCCACTCAGGTGACAGCGCAAGTGCCGCACCGGTGATCGCGCCGACCAGAACGCCGACACCCAGGCTTCCGCCGACCGCGATGACAAGTCGGGATAAACCCGGCAGGGCATGCGGCTTCATGAGGAGCTGCGCGACAGCTACGCCGAGCCATAACGAGGCGGCCAGCCCGGCAGGCACAGCTCCTATGCGGACTCCCAGTCGAACACCACGTCGGATCACAACGGCAGGATCAACCGCCACCGCCTCTCCCGCGGCGGCCACCGCGCGGCCAACGCCGCCCTCTACCGTATAGCCCTGTGCCGGATGTCCAGCGACCGGCGAACCCGCGACTACGTCGCCCGCCAGACCGAGGCCGGCCGCACCAAGAAGGAGATTATCCGCCTCCTCAAACGCGCCATCGCCCGCGAGATCTTCCGCTGCCTCACCACAACCGTCACCGTCGCCGAGATCGCCGACCTCCGGCCCGCCCGCCAGGCCAAGAACATCACCCTCACCGCCGTCGCCAACCACTTCGGCGTCTGGCCCGCCACCATCTCCACCCTCGAACGCGGAATCCGCCGCGACGACGACCTCGCCAACGCCTACCGCGAATGGCTCACCGCCGCTTGACACCCCATAGGAGTCAGCCGTTCGCCTGCGGATGACGCCTTGCCCGCGTGAAAATCGGTGTGGGGGCCGCCCGCTGACGCCGCATGATGTTTGGGCTTCGAGCTCGCATAGGAGTCTGGTGAGGGGGCTGACCGAGGGACCACGCACTGTCGCTTTGAGCACGCCGTTCAGCTTCTCCGCCTTCCTCAGGCTCCCCGGACGGCCCCACCCTGAAGCACGACAGCAAGGGAGGGCCGACGACCATGGAAGAAACGAGGGAGGACCAAGACGACGGAGCCGTGGCTCGGGTCGCCGTGATCGACATCGCAAAGGCGTCCGGAGTCGTGTGCATGCGGCTGCCGCACGAGCGGATCGAGGGCCGACGGGTTCGGGAAGTCTGGACGGTGGCCTCAACTACCAACGCGGTCATGGAATGAAGCTCCCACGCTGAACTGGACACAACCGCTACAGGTGACACAGGCACGCCCCTCCACCAGGGCAAACACCGCTCTCATGACACAGGTGCCGCATCTTGTGGATCTTGACGGATCAGGCCGCGGCGTTGGGGTGCGTGCATCGCAAGGCGGAGGAGGGAGCCACTGCGGTGGGGGCACCTCCCGACCGAAGGCTGGGGGCCATTGGCGACCGACGACAACGCGGCGAGATGCGTGCCCCGGCGTCGCGCACCCGGCAAAGATCCGCAAGACACGCCCTAACGTCGCTGGTCGGCCGACAGGCTGATCGCCGAGGCGGGGCACAGGGCGACCGCCTCGCGAACTGCATCCAACGCCCCGGCTGGAGGCTCGGGTTGCCGCACGACCGACGTGCCGTCGTCGTCGCGCTGGTCGAAGACCTCGCCGGCCGTCAGGACGCACATTCCGGAGCCGATGCAGCGTTCGACGTCCACGGTGATCCTCATCGATCACGCGTCCCAGGTGACGGGGAGGCTCTTCACCCCGTAGATGTCCGCGAGCTCCGGGCGCAGGGCGACCTCCTCGGGCGGTACGGCGAGGCGCAGTGTGGGGAAGCGGTCGAGCAGTGCGGGGAAGGCGACCCGCATCTCGATGCGGGCCAGTTGTTGGCCCAGGCACTGGTGGATGCCGTGGCCGAAGGCCAGGTGTCCGCCGTCTTGCCTCCGCAGGTCGAGCGCGTGGGGATCGGGGAAGCGCTCGGGATCGCGGTTGGCGGTGTTGAACGAGAGGATCACCCGCTCGCCGGCCTTGACGGTCCGGCCGCCGAGTTCGATGTCTTCCAGGGCCGTCCGCATGAAGGTCTTGGCGACGCTCAGGTACCGCAGCAGTTCCTCCACGGCCCGGTCGGCGAGCGCGGGATCGGCGCGCAGTGCGGCCAGTTGGTCCGGGTTGCGCAGCAGCGCGAAGGTTCCAAGGGCCAGCATGTTCGCGGTGGTGTCGAGACCAGCCGCGAGCAGAATCAGGCTGATCCCCTTCAGCTCTTCGTCGGTCAGATCGCTGTCGGTGAGGTCGCTGAGCACGTCGTCGGTGGGGTTGGCGCGCTTGGCGGCCACCAGCTCTGCCAGGTACTCCTGGGTCGAGGCGTAGGCCGCCATGAGGTCCTCGTCGCTCGTCTCCCCGTTCATGAACGAGTCGACCTGCTCCTGGAAGGAGCCCCGGTCCTCGTACGGCACCCCGAGCAGCTCGCAGATCACGATGGCGGGGATCGGCTTGGCGAATGCGGTCACCAGGTCTGTCGGAGGCCCGGCCGCCTCCATGGCGTCCAGGCGGGCGGCGGTGACCTGCTCGATGCGCTCGGTGAGCAGCCGCATTCGCCGTACGGTGAACTTGCCTGTCAGGGGCTTGCGGTAGCGGCTGTGCTGGGGCTCGTCCATGAGGACGAACTCCCCGGGCGGCGCCGGCGGGGTCTGGAAGTCGCCGTAGTCGATGGTCGGGTGGAGCATCAGGTCCTTGCGCGAGCTGAACCGTGTGTCGGCCAGCACCGCCCTGACCAGGTCGTATCCGGTGACCAACCAGCCGGGCTTTCCGCCGGGGAACGTGTAGCGGCTCATCGGCCCGTGTCGGCGGGCGTCGATCAGCTCGGCAGGCGGGTCGAAGGGACAGCCGGGGCGGCGCGCCGCCGGCATGGTCGTGACGGTGTGCGGGGATTCACCCATGGCTGTTCCTCGTTTCGCGTTGCCTCACGTTCGGGATCACTGGAAAGCTACGGCTTTTTCTGACTTACCGTCAATCGCATGAAATGCGTTCTGCCAGCTCAGTGGCGGTAAATTGATGCAATGACGCTGAACTCAAACGCAATGGGCCGTTGCAATGGCAGAAGGCTAAGGCAATGCCGGAGGCCGGCCGGGTGGCCGTACTTCACCGCGCCCCGCCGACAGGCCCAGCCGTTGCCCCTGAGGTAGCCCTGCTTGGCCCAGGTCCTGGGGCCGGTCTCGCCGTTGACCCTAAGCCTGGTACACCGCTCGAACGTCTGGCTCGCCGTCGGGATCTGCTGATTGACCTTCGCGGTTTTGCGGGGGGTGCCCCTATGTGTTTGGTCAAGCGGTTCGAGGCCGTGCCTCAGCTCAGGGCTGGTCGTACCAGGAGAACGCCGCGATTCGCCAGCCCTCCGAGGTGCGGACGAACTGGATGGTCTTGGTCCCACCGCCCTCGAACGGCTCGCCGTCCAGGACGCCGGCCTTCCGGTACTCGCCGAAGCGCGACGCGATGTCGCCCGCGATCTCGGTCCGCTCGGAGGTCTCCCACTCCGAGAACTCGACCAACCGGCCGTCGGCGAGCAGGCGTTCGCGCGGATCGATGAACTCGTCCACAGTGTAGACCGTGTACTTCGGCCCGGTCAGCACGATCACACCACCCGGAATGACCAGCCGGCGGATCCGGGCCACGTCCGCGGGCTTGCCGCCGCGGTTGTCGAAGGCTCCGAAGAACTCGGCGGTTATCGCGTCAATCTCGATCTTGGACATGGCGTGACAGTAACACCGCTAGGGGGCAACGGACATGGCATCGAGGCAACTTCGAACCAGAGCACCCACGAGCTGCGGCCGCCGGGGTGGCCAGGTCGCCGGCCGGCCGGAGGCGGCTGCACGTGGCGATCAGGTCGGCTGTGGCCAGGCCGCGCAGTTGGGCGCGCAGGGCGTCGGGGGCGGTGATGAGTGTTCTCTGCGGGCGCCGCGGCGAGGTGGTCGCTCTCGGACCGATGTATCTGCTGGAACACGTCCAGGGCCAGGGACTCGGTGGCCGCATGATGACCGAGTTCCTCACCTGGGCCGGAGCCGCACCCATAGGCCTATGGGCCACCGACTACAACGACAGCGCGGTCCGCTTCTATCAGCGCCACGGATTCGAGATCACGGGCGAGCGAGAGCTCTGGCAAGGAAGGCTGCCAAACCTCCGTATGACCCGCGAGGTCGCACCCGGCATCAACCACAGCTGAGCTGCCCGCGTTGGCAGCAACTGCCTCGAAGGCCGGCTGCGGGAGAACCCACACCACGGGCTCGTGGGTGGGGCGAAAACAGACTCGACGGCCCGCCGCCCCTTCGGGCGGCGGGCCGTCCCATGGACTGCTGCTATTTCTCGGGGTACTGCTCGGGGCTGGTGCGGGTGCCGTCACCCAGGTGGTCGGGGCGAGCGAGGTGATGCCGGGCCAGTAGGCGAGCTGGAGGGTGTCGCCGGTGTCGTCGATGACCCGCTGCGGCATCGCGGTCCAGATCCGACCCGCGTGGACGTCGCGGCGCACCGCCGTGCTACCGGGCGCGAACCGGGCGGGCGAGGCCTGCGCGGCAAAGGCGGTCACGGCCGGCCCCCGGTCGTGCAGGCGGGCTCGTGCCACGTCGTACGGACGACCAGGCCGCCCGGACGGATGCGCTCGCTGAACCAGGTCCGGCAGCACCCGCCCGCGCCGCGCTGTCGGGCAGCGGCCGGTGCCGTCCGGGCTACGGCCGGGAGGGCAGCGGCCGCCGGGTGGCGACGGCGACGGCGGTGCCTGGTGGGGGTCGTCATGCGAAGGCTCTGCCCGCCCCCGTGGGCCGGCGAACCCGGCCACCACCCGGACGGAGTAGCCCCGCCCGTTCCCACCGGGCACTGACCTACGACAACACCCGAAACTCACCGGCGGGCGGCCACCCGGGGCGGGCAAACTCACCACCGCCCCGGGCGAAGCTCACCGGCCCGCCCGTGAAACTCCCCAGTGCAGGTCACAGCGGCCGGGCTGGCCGCAACACGGGTGCAACACGCTTCCCCCGGCCCAGATCGCCGGGGGTTTTCGCAGGTCAGCAGTGCAACGCGGTCGTGTTGCACCTCGTGTTGCGGCTGGCCCGCCGGTCAGGAGCGGCGCCACCAGGAGCCGGCGTTCTTCGCCCTGGCCGCTTCGGCAGCCGCGGCTTCAGCCTTGGCGGCGACCCGCTCGGCCCGCTTCCGGTCGGACTCCTCCTTCTGGCAGGACGTGCTTCTCTTCACTTCACCCGATTGGGCGATCGGGGCCGCCGGGGACCGGTGCGCGGCCGAGCATGTAACCCTGTGGATCCGTCCTCCATCGCCGTGATCCACTGAGGCCATGAGCTTGTCGGTGGATGTGTTCGTCGTCGGTGAAGACGACAAGATGGACCTGCTGCACGTCCCGGAGGGCAGTTCCGACCTCGCGGGCTTCGAGCGCTGGCGTACCACTGTGTGGGGATCCGACGCCGTGCGCTCGTTGGGGGCGAGGTTCTTCCCGATCTTGGCCAGCGGTGACTGGCTCAAGGTGGCCCCGGACCAGGTGGCGGACTTCCTGGGTGAATGCGCCCTGCTCCGGAGCAACCTCGAACTCGTCGCGCCCGGCGCCGACCCAGCGAAGTCGCATGCTGAGTACGTCCGGCAGATCGCCGAGCGACTGGTGAACATCGAGGACGCTGCCGAGCGTGCGCAGAACGTCAGGGGTGGTGTGGTTATCTGGTAGGGCGTCCGTTCTGGAGGAAATTCGGCGGTCGGTCTGCCCGTGGCGTGGCAGGATGGCGCCATGACGTTGATCCGAAGGGGCGATGCCGCGTAAGTCGCCCGGCGCCGTGCGCGCCCAGACGCGGTTGATTCGGGGTCAGTCCCAACAGTTCAGTCAGGTCCGAGGCCTGCGACGAAGTGCCCAAGCTGCTGTCAGGCGCCTTGAGGCTGGCAGGTTTGGGCCCGGCTTCTTGAGTGAGGCGCTCGGCCAGTACGAACGGTTCTTGCGCCAGCCTGGTCGGTGGCTCTATGTGCCGTTGGCGGATTGTCCGTGCCACGATGCTGGGTGGTCGGAACAACCTGGAAGCCATGCTTCATGCGCTGCCGTCGGCCGCGCGCCGTGAACTGAGCCAGATCGTGACCCGGCTCGATGCGGAGTTCGAGCGGCGTACGTTGCCGGATCCGTATGCGTCGGAACGGTTGTGCAGCGAGTGGTTCGACCCGCCGAGTCGGCCGTGGTGGTACCTGCGGTTGACCAAGCCGTAGGCGAATGCGTGAGGCATCGGCCGCTCCCCGCCGCAGGCGGACGGGCCTCCGGCGGGGATGGACGCAGGAGAGCTGACTCGCATGGTTGATCGTCGTCGCGGCATATCCGGTGCCGAGGTACGGCTTGCCGGTGCGCGGATTTGACCGTTCCCGGGGCCGGCGACAGGAGGTTGCGCCGCCGGCGTTGCGGGTTCGGTGCCGTGCGCATCCAACCGGTCAGCACGGCCGCTTCCGCCTCGGTCGCCCGCTCCCCGGCGACATCGAGCAGCCACAGCAGCCGGAACCCGCAGCATCCCGAACCCATCGCTGCGAGCCGTCAGCGGGCTGCTGTCACTCGGCGCCAGGTCGCGCAGGTACGCAGTGACCGGCTCGACCTCGGCCGCGAGGCCGTTGAGGAGGACGTACGGCGGATGGGCCTCGCCGATTTCCAGAACAGCACTCACACAGGGCAGTTGGGACCGACCCTCCATCAGTTCGTGGCGCGGATCCACTTCACTCTCCTTGATCGCGGTGACCAGCACGGCGATCAACGAGGAGAGGAAGGTGCAGATAACGGTGCACAGCCGGTCGCCCCATCGCGCCCGGTCCCACTCCGCGTCGGTGAGCTTGGCCGAGCAGCGTGTGCAGGCCGGGCGGTTCGCCTCCCGCTCGGCCTGCTCGCGGGCGCGGCGCCACCAGTACACCGTGCGGTCGGCGGGCTCCTCGCCGGCGAGGGCCGGGTCGTTGTCGGACCTTGACGTGGAACAGCTCGCGGTAGGCGGTGAACTTCGCCGCCACCCGGGCCGGCGCCATGGTGGAACGGTCGACCTCGACCATGAGCACCGGCACCCCGATCGCCGGAGCCTGCCACACACCGTCAGGGCGCACCTTCCGCTTCCCTCCCGGCAGCAGGACCTCCGTCTCGGTCGACCAGGAACGCACCCTGCCCATCCTGCCCGCGGCCCCCGGCACGGTGCCGCCGAGGACGAAGGCGAGCACGGTCTCGTTGACCGCCATCGCATGCGGCGCACCGGAGCGGCCGGCACCGCCACCGCCCGGCTGCGCTCGACGGTGGCGGTCGACGGGGACGAGAGGGCGAAGTCCCGTGCGCCCGGCCGACCTCGACGGCTGCTTCACCACCGGCCAAGCGGGTCAGGTGTCCGGAACTTCGGGACGGCGATCCCCTCACACCCCTCCGCAAAAGATTTCCGGTCGACCCGCAACCTCCGGCAGGTTCAGACGTCCAAGAGATACCGGACTCTCCGGAACAGCCAATGCAGTAGCCGTACTTGGGGGGAAGCAGGCATGCGTGCCCGTACCGCCACCACCCTGGCCGTCCTGACGGCCCTCACCCTGACCGTCCCCGCCCTCACCGTGTCCCCGGCCCTCGCCGCCCCGGCCTCGGCGCCGAGTTGGACCGCCGACCTCACCGCTCCGGCCGGCTTCGTCGGGATGAGCCCGACCCGCGTCCTGGACACCCGGACCGACAACACTCCGTTCCACAACGGCTTCACTCCGCTCGGCCCGCGAGAGTACTACCCGGCGGTGGTGGGCGTGGTCCCGCACGAGGCGACGGCCGTCGTGGTCAACGTGACCGCGACCAACCCCACCTCCGCGGGCTACCTCTCGGTCCGAGGCGAATCCACGCCCCAGACCGGCACTCCGGACACCTCCAGCCTCACCTTCACGCCCGGCCAGACGGTGTCCAACCTGGTCACGGTCGCGCTCAGCCAGGACAACGTCCGGCACACCGTCAACATCTTCAACAGCGCCGGGACGACCGACGTCATCCTCGACGTGGTCGGCTACTACGCGCCCGGCGCGGCCGACAAGTTCACCCCCCTGCACCCGAACCGCATCGCCGACAGCCGGACCGACGGCACCGGCCCCCTCGGCAGCTCCGCCACCCGCTCGATCCGGGTCGCCCGGCCCGAACTCGGCGACCAGGACGCCCATGCGGTGGTCCTCAACGTCACCGCCACCGACGGCACCGCGGACAGCTTCCTGACCGTCTACCCGACCGGCACGACGCGCCCGTCCGAGGCATCCAACGTCACCGTTCCGGTCCGGCGCGACGTCGCGAACCGGGTCGTGGTGCCGGTCGGGGCCGACGGGAAGATCGACATCTACAACCACATCGGCTCGGTCAACGTGATCGTCGACATCGTCGGCTACTACAGCCCCTCGGGCACCGGCCTGTTCCAGGCGCTCAAAACCCCCGTCCGCCTGGACGACACCCGGACCACGGGCTACAAGATGACCGGCCCGACCACCATGGGGCTCGGCATCGAGGTGGACCCGAAGGGCCTGGGCGCGGAGCTCAACATCACCGCCACCAACGCCGACGCCGCCGGCCACCTCACGGTGTTCCCGGGCACGGCCGACTGGAAGGTCCCGGGCACCTCCACCCTCAGCTATGTCCCCGGCCTGACCGTGGCCAACTCGGTCACCACCGGCCTCGACGACAACTCCACCACCTTCTCCATGGACAGCTTCGGCGGTGCGGTGGACGTCATCACCGACCTGACCGGCTACTACACCACCGGCTGAGCACAGCGCCCTCGACGCCGAAAGCGACCCGGCCGGCGTTCGAGGTGCAACGTGCATGTGACGAGGGCCGGGGACGAACCTGCTCGTCCCCGGCCCGGCTCTCTGATCAGTCCGCTCTTGGGCGCCAGGCGGCGGCCTGGCCCGCCGCGACTCTGCCGCAGACGATGGCGACACCCGCGCCGGAGGCAGCGACGACGGCGAGGCCGAGAACGAGGACGGACAGGGACATCGTCCCGCCCTTGCCGAGGTTGATCAGCAGTCGGCCCAACAGTGCGGCTACCAGGGCTCCGGCCACGCCGACGACGCTCAGTGGGAGGGCGAGGTTCCAGAACGCGATGCCGCGGTAGAAGCGGGCGTCGGTGCGGTAGGAGGCCAGCGGGCCGAGCGCCTTGGCCTGTTCCAGGAAGATGCCGGCGGCGCCGAGCGATCCCGCCAGGGCCAGGGCGAGGAGGCCGAGCAGTGCGACGTCGAGCAGCCAGCGGATCTGCGCGGCCTGCGCGGCCGTGCCGAGCAGCCAGGACTGCCCCGGGCGGTAGGTCATGGGGCCGATGAGGTGGGCGTAGGCGGCCTGCTCGATCACGGACACACCGGGCTCGCCGTCGCGGTTGAGGACGAGGAAGCCGTAGAACGCCAGTTCGCCGCCGGCCGTCGGGGCGGTGCAGCCGCAGACCGTCGCCACCGGTGCGCTGACCATCTCGTCGCCCAGAAGGACTTCGCGGCCGAGCGGTGTCAGGCTTTCGAAGGCCTCCTTCGGAGGCCTGGGCCGGGTCGGACAGGTCCGCATCCGTCCCAGCTCCGCGAGCGCCTCGCACCGGCCGGTGAGGGAGACCCGCGGTGCGTTGTCCGTCGAACCCGACTGCGGCGCGTAGAGCAGGGTGCGGGACGGACCCGCGGCCGTGATGAACCCCTCCGCCGTGGCGGGGATGTTGCGCGAGCGGACCTGCGGCGGCGATGCCTGCCACGAGCGGCATGGCGGCCTCCCCCGCGAGGACCAGTGTGCGCAGGCTGGTCGGCGCCCCGAGCGCGTCCAGCATGGACAGACGCCGATCGCGGGACTCGGACTGGCTGCGGACCGCGACCAGGATCAGTGCGGCGCACGGGAGTCCGGCCATGAGCAGAAGCAGGAGCTGCAGTTCGTCCAGCCCTCGGTCGAACTGATGGCTGCTGATGAAGAAGAAGACGCGGTCCGGGTTGCCGAATCCGCTGATGTAGGAGGTCCGTTCGTCGACCTCGTCGAAGAACCCCGGCCGGGTCGGGTTGGTGTAGACGACCAGTTCGGCGCCGTCGGCGAGACCCTCGTGCGCAATGGTCCCGGCGAGCGTTCCGTAGCGGTCGGCCATCGCTGCGTTCGCGGCGAGCAGTGCGGGGGAAAGGTAGGCCTCGCCGGGCTTGGGCCACCGGGGCAGGCCGGGCGGCGGCGGGGCGTCCTGGCCCAGGGGCTGGACGAAGATGACGGAGATGCCACGTCCGTCGAAGGTGTCCGGCCGTTCCCACCAGCGGGCCGCGGCCGACGCGCGCTCGGACTCGGCGACGGGGACGGGGTTCCTGGCCGTCATACGCAGGTCGCGTTGGTCGTGGACCACGGCGGAGCCGGCCACCACACAGGCGGTGGCGAAGGTGATCAGAGCGGCGAAGAACAGCGAGGCGCGGTGCACGCTGCCCGCTCGGCCCCGGCCGGCCCGCCGTCCGATCGCCAGGGCGAGCCGGACCCGCCCCGGTGTCGGCCGGCCGGAGCCGCCGGTGGTACGGGGGCTGGTCGCACGGGTCACCGGGCGACCCCCGCG
>NZ_JAHSQD010000269.1 GCF_020103755.1 Streptomyces sp. LS1784 | reverse complement strand
GTCGCGTGGCTGCGCGAGCACCCCGGGGCCGAATACGTCTGCCGTGACGGCTCCGGCTCCTACGGCGAGGCGATCCGCCGGGCCCTGCCCGAAGCCGTGCAGGTCAGCGACAGGTGGCATCTCTGGAGCAACCTGTGTGGCAAGGTCCTGGCCGAGGTCCGCTCGCACGCCGCCTGCTGGGCCACCGCGGTGAACCCCGCCCGGCCCGGGGGTGTACGCGAGCAGACCACCCGCGAGCGCTGGCAGCGAGTCCATAGTCTGATCGATCAAGGCGTCGGGCTGCTCGAATGCGCCCGCCGCCTCGACGTCGCCCTGAACACCGTCAAGCGGTACGCCCGCATGAAGGAGCCCACCGGCGACCGCCGCGCACCGCGCTACAAGCCCACGCTCGTCGACCCCTACCGCGACCACCTGCGCAGGCGCCGGGCCGAGGACCCCGCGGTGCCCGTCACCCACCTCCTGCGCGAGATCAAGGAGTTGGGTCACACCGGCAGTGCCAACCTGCTGGTCCGCTACATCAGCCAGGGCCGGGCCGAGGGCGACAAGCCAGTCACCACCCCACAGCGCTTCGCCCGCCTCCCGCTCACCCGCCCCGAGAACCTGCGCGACAAGGACACCGAGCTGCTGCGGGAACTCACCACAGCCTGCCAGGAGATGACCGAACTAGCGTGCTTCACCCGCGAATTCGCCCAGCTACTGACCCCAGCGGAAGGCAACGATGCCAAGCTCACCGACTGGATCGCCACGGCCCGCGCGGCCGACCTGCCCCACCTGCACTCCTTTGCGAACGGCCTCGAACTCGACCGCGCCGCGGTCGATGCCGGCCTCACCCTCCCCTTCCACAACGGCCACACCGAGGGCGTCAACACGTGAACCAAGCGGATCACGAGGCAGATGCACGGCCGAGCCGGATTCCCCTTGCTCCGCCAGCGCATCCTCCTTCAGTGACCACTACACAGCGCTACCACCGATTACGGGACAGAGCCCTTCAACGGACACACCGACACCGTGGTGACAGCGGCGGCCATGGTGGTGGACGGCCGACCGATCGCGATCAGCGGCAGCTGGGACGAGCCGCGGCCCATTCGGGTACAGGACCTGCGTGCGGGGGCGAAGGGCGGTGAATTGCTCCGCAGCCACACTGACTGGGTGATGGCGGTGGACGGCCGGCCCGTCACTGTGTTCGGAGGCCGGGACGGGAGGGTCGCCGTCCGGGACTGCAGCGACGGGAGGCAGATCGGCGGTCCCGTCGAGTACGGATCGGGCGTGAGCGCTCTTGCCATGGTGGAACTGGGCGGACGCCCTGCGGCGAAGGCGGCGGGTCAGCTGCGCGGCGCGCTCCGGAGGTCTGCCGTGGCGGTGGCCGTAGACAGGGTGCTTGCGCGGCCCGAGGTGAACTTGTGCCGTGCCGGAGGAATCCTTGAGTCAACGGGCGCGCGAAGCGAGATGATCACCATGGACACACAAGCGGCGGGCGACAGCCGGCCCAGTGGCCCCTTCATCACGGGTGCGGCCATGGCGGTGGCGACTCCGGACGGAGTACTGACGGGCTGGAGTTCCGGCGCCCAGCGGCTGCTCGGGTACTCCGCGTCCGAGGCTGCAGGTCGACCCGCAGCGGATCTGCTGGCGTCGCCCCTTCCGCGGTCGGCTCGCGAGCGGCTGGCCGGGCAGGAACACTGGGTCGGCCGGGTCATGCTGCGCAACCGCGACGGCGGCCCGGTGGAATGCCGACTGTGTGTGCGTCCGCTGCCCGCCGGTGACGGGCGGGTCGGTTGGCTGTTCGAGGCCGCCCCGCTGGGGCAGGGGGACGACCGCGGCAGCGACCCGCTGGTCCACTGGGCGTTCGACCAGTCCCCGTTCGCCCTGGCGATCTACGACGCCGAGGGCAGGTTCCTGCGCGTCAACACGGCAATGGTGCGGCAGCTCGCGGCCACGGAGGGGGAGCTTCGCGGGCTCCGGATCACCGAGCACCTGCCGGATCCACTGTTCGAGGTCCCGCAGCGCAGTGTCGAGCGAGTGGCGGCGACGGGTCGGCCGGAGCAGATCGAGAACCGCGTGCAGGTGCCAGGAGAGGCCTTCCCGCATGCCTGGATCGTCCACCTCACCCCGCTCAAGGACCCGGCGGGGCTGGTGCACGCTGTGCAGCAGACCGTGTTCGACTTCTCCGAGCAGGAGGCGGCTCGGAGAAGTCTGGCGCTGCTCGATGAGGCCAGCAGGCGCATCGGCAGCAGCTTGGATGTGGTCCGCACCGCCCAGGAGCTGGCCGACGTGGCCGTGCCCGCCTGTGCGGACTTCGTCTCGGTGGATCTGCTCGACGCCGTGCTGCAAGGGGATGAGCCGGCACCGATCGGTACCGGCGGGGGCCTGGTTCTGCGGCGGGTCGCCGTCCGCTCCGACGTGCCGGGTGTCGTCGCGGTCGGCGAGCCGGCCCGCTATCCGGAGTCCTCACCGCAAGCCCGCTGCCTGGCCAGCGGCCGCGGCACCGCCCACCGGATCACCGACCCCGAGATTGCCCACTGGCTTGCCCATGACCCGGACCGGGCGGCCTGGATACGTCGACACCGCCCGCACTCGCTGCTCGCGGTTCCGCTGCGGGCCCGTGGTGTGAACCTGGGCGTCGTCCTGTTCACGCGTCTGGACCTGTCCGCCTCGCCCTACGGGCAGGATGACGTGGAGATCGCCGAGGAACTGGCAGCGCGCGCGGCGGTCTGCATCGACAACGCCCGCCGCTACACCCGTGAGCGCACCACCGCCCTCACCCTCCAGCACAGCCTGCTGCCACAGGGGATTCCCGAGCAGGCCGCCGTCGACGTCGCGGGCCGCTACCTGCCCGCAGGTTCGGAGGCCGGTGTCGGCGGTGACTGGTTCGACGTGATCCCGCTCTCCGGAGCCCGGGTCGCCCTGGTCGTCGGCGATGTCGTCGGCCACGGCATCCACGCCTCCGCCGCCATGGGGCGCCTGCGCACAGCCGTACGCACCCTCGCCGACGTCGATCTGGCCCCGGACGAGCTGCTCGCCTACCTGGACGACCTCGTCATCCGGCTCGGCACGGGGCAGGAGTGCGCTGACGCGCCACCCGGAGAACTCGGCGCCACCTGCCTGTACGCGGTCTATGACCCCATCTCCCGCAGGTGCTCGCTCGGCAGTGCCGGCCACCCCTGGCCCGCTCTGGTGACCCCTGACGGCACCGTGGACTTCATCGAACTGCCCACCGGCCCGCCACTGGGCCTGGGCGGGCTACCGTTCGAGTCCGTCGAAACCGAGCTTCCCGCAGGAAGTCTCCTCGCGCTGTTCACCGACGGCCTGATCGAAGCCTGCGGTCGCGACATCGACACCGGCCTGAACGCTCTGCGCACAGCCCTCTCCGGCCCTGTCCCCCCACTCGGCACCACCCTCGACCTCGACACCCTCTGTGACACCGTCCTGAAGGCGATGCTCGACGAGCGGCCTGCCGACGACGTCGCACTGCTCATCGCCCGCACCCACGCCCTGGACACCAGGCACGTCGCCTACTGGGACCTGCCCGCCGATCCGGCCGTCGTCGCCGAGGTCCGTGCGCGGACGACCGCGCAGCTCCAGGCGTGGGAGCTGGACGAGCTGGCCTTCGTCACCGAACTCACGGTGAGTGAGCTGGTGACCAACGCGATCCGCTACGGCGCCCTGCCCATCCAGCTGCGGCTCATCAAGGACCGGACGCTGATCTGCGAGGTCTCCGACGCCAGCAGCACCGCACCGCACCTGCGTCGCGCCCGCATCTTCGACGAGGGCGGACGGGGCCTGATGATGGTCGCCCAGCTCACCGAGCGTTGGGGCACGCGGCACACCGGCACCGGCAAGACCATCTGGGCCGAGCAGCCCCTCCCTCGTCCACCCGCACTGTGAAGGCGCGACCGGCGTCCCGCCGGGACTGCTCGCCACCGCCAGCGTCACCGAGCTGAAGCCGGTGTCACCTGCTGGGTGACCGGCGAGCCGTCGGAGGTGGCGGCTTGTCAGCCGTTGTACCGGGCCTGAAGGTCGTTCAGGGTTTCCTGGAAGCTGCGGATCAGTGCGGTGAGGCCGGTTTCGAAGGCTTGCTCGCGGAAGTCGGGCGGGGCGTTGCGCAGCGGTTCGAGTCCGGGTGGGAGTGCCTCGTTCGTCCAGGCCGCGTCGTGCGGGTGGTTGAGGTGGAGGGCGGAGCCGATGAGGAGGTACTCGATGGACTGGACGACAGGGAGTACGTGTTCCTCGGGCCAGCCGGCCTTCCGCAGCATGGCGAACGCGCAGGCGTAGCTCTGGAGGGCCGTGACGGACCGGGTCGGCCGGGAGGCGAGCAGCGGCACCATGTTCGGGTGGCGGGCGAGGGCGGCGCGGTAGGAGCGGGCCCAGGCGTCCAGGGCGGCGGTCCACGGCTGGATGGTCGGGTCGAGGGCCATCTCGGCGACGATGAGGTCGCTGATTCCGGCGATGATCTCGTCGCGGCTGGAGACGTAGTTGTAGAGCGAGGGCCCCTTGACGCCCAGCCGGGCCGCGATGCGGGTGGTCGACAGCGCGGCGACCCCCTCTTCGTCGACCAGTGCGAGAGCGGCCCGCATGATTCCGTCCCGGGTCAGCAGCGGTCGTGGCGGCCTGCCCATCTGTTGGTCCTCTCGTCCGCTGGTGGTTACCCCCGGGTATTGGTCCCTCGTCGTGGACTAGTGTACGTTCTCGCCAGGCAAAACTACTGGCTCTAGTTTTAGTGGTGCCCGTGGATGGCGCCTGGCGCTTCCCCTGTGGTGCCAGGCCAAGGCTTCGAGGGGCGACTCGCCTTCGCGGCCCCGGTCGACGGCGGACTTCGGCCGCATCCCACGCGACCCCCTCGATGTGCCGGTAGCCACCCGGGTTCCTGCTGCGGTGGACCTTGCCGACCCACCGTCTGGCATGCCCTTGACATCTTGTCGATCGCATGCCGGCGGCTTCAGCGCCAGCCCCGTCCGGCGTGGAGGTGACCCCACAGCCAGGTGCCCGAGGGACGCGCCGTTCAGGTCCGCTCCGCCCAAGTGGAGGTGACCCGCTCCGAGACGACACTGACAGCGCGGCCAGGGACGCGCTCTACCCACGCGGAGGTCTCGGGTCCACAACGATCCCGGATCACCCGACCTCCGCCGAGCTGCCAGCGCACTCCAGCTGTCCCACGCGCGCTTGGAGTTCGGCGGGTAGGTACCAGCCTTCGGTGTCGGGTGTCATGTAGAGGCGGGCCTTGAGGCCGAGCAGAAGTTGGCGGCGGTGTTCCTGGTCGGCCTGGGTCCAGGCGTCGGTGAAGGTCTGGCCGGTCTCGACTTCCACCCAAGCGGAGGGGCGTTGCGGGAGGGCGGCGAGGCGACGGCGCTCATCGACCAGGACTTCGAGGGCTTCGGAGTACTCGTCGTCGCCGCCGGGGTAGTCGAACAGGTTGCGGCGTTTCTCCTCGCGCAGGTCGCGCATGGCCTGGGTGACGTGGTTGAGCTGTTCGGTGTGGTCCTCGCCGGGGATGAACCTGCGCACCGTCATCGCCAGCCCAGCCAGGCGCTGCACCAGGCTGGCGATCGCGGCGGTGACGCGCTCGCCCTTGACGGACTGGCCCTTGCAGGCGGGCTTGCCGGCCGTCTTCGCGCACCGGTAGTACTCGTAGATCTTTCCGTTCTTGGCGAGGTTCACCTGCCGGTAGAACCGGTCGCCGCAGCGGTCGCAGTGCGGCACACCCAGCCAGGGCGAGGCGCCGTTCGAGCGCTCCTTCGTGACCGAGCGCTCGTCCATCGCCGCCTGGATCGCGGCCCACTCCCCCTCCGTGAACAGGGGCTTGGCCATGCGGATCGGCAGGACCTTCGCGTCCCGCGCGATCTTGCGCGTCTTCACGGAGCGGCCGGCCAGCTTCAGGCCCATCGTCGCCGGCGAGCGGAGAATCTTGCCCACGCCGGTGGGATTCCAGTGGTTCGACGGAGGCGCCTTGCGCTTGCTCGTGTAGCTGTCGCCCTGGTTCTTGTACGCGTGGGTCGCCGGGGTATCGAAGCCGGCAGCCTCCAACGCCGCGGCGATCATCCACTGGCTCTGCCCCTCCAGGAGCAACTTGCCCATGTACCGGACGGCCTCGGAGGTCACCGGGTCCGGCTCCAGGGTGCGCCCGCCGCCGGGGCGATCCACGATCCGGTACCCGTACGGCGGCTGCCCGCCCGCCCACCTGTCCGTCTTCCGCAGGTGCTTGTGCGCGGCCGCGACCCGGGCCTTGATCCGCTTGAGCTCCATCTCCGCGAAGATCGACGCCAGCATCAGGAACACCTTCGCCAGCTCATTCCCGAACGACGACTCCCGCCCCTCGCGGTAGTCCAGGGTGATCCCGTCGTCCGTGAACACCAGGACCTTGCGGTCCTCCTCCGCCCAATGCGCCACGTCCGCACAGTCCTTCGCCGAACGGAACGCCCGGTCGACCTTGGCCCACACCAACGCGTCCTACTCGCCCTGCCGCTCGGTCAACCACGGGCCCAGGTCCGGACGCTTCCACGGCGTGATCTCAGCCGAGACGTCCAGGTCCTCGAAGGACCCGACGATCTCCCACTCCTTCGCCAGCGCGTGCCGCGTCGCCGACTCCGCCTGCACCAGGTGCGAGACCTTGCCCTCGTCCCCGTGCGTGTCCGACACACGCGAACCAACCACCGCCCGAACCGGCACCGAAGCCGTCATGCTGCTCACAGGAGGTCCCCTAGCGCCCAGGCCAGCGAGCACCCTCGAACAGGCTGCACTCGAACGGGTGGACCTTTTTCGAAAAGGTGTCGTTCCGCTGGAGGATCGACCTCATCGTGACGACCCCGGGCATTGCGGACAAGTGCATCGAGGCCCGCGTCGAACGAGCGGCGGCCCACGCCGAGCGCTGGAGCGACCACGCGCCCGTCACCGCCGCGTTCGACTTCGGCGATAACTGACCGACAGATATCGACAGTTTAATGGATCCCCGGTCTGCGGCGCCCCCAGGCCGGGCTGCCTCGCGGGAGCGGAGCAGGCGCACAAGACCCGCGATCTCACCGCGCGGTCTCGCCCGGGCCATTTGACGATGCGAATCGTTGCACCGGCTCCCGCTCGGCATCACGACCGTCGGCAGGCGGGACGGCATTGCGAGGCAGCAGGCGGGACGGCCCCACCTCACGCTCTTGCCGCGACCACAGTCACCGGTGGGTGTGTGTTTGTCGGGAATGGCCGAGTGGCTGAGACTCTGTGGTGCCGCTGCTCGCCTCCCGACCGCCCCGGCCCGACACGGCCCTCCAGAACTTCCTCTGCGCGTTCGCCATGCTGCGGAAGGCCGGCTGGTCCGGGGAGCAGGTGCTCCGGGGCGTCCAGTCCATCGAGCACCTCGGTATCCGCCGGAAAGAGCCGGCGAGCCAGGAGCACCCTCGGCGCACTGCGGCCCGCCGCGTCTCGGTGTGCGCGCGACACCTGGGTCAGAGCCAGCCGCGGCGGCTCGCCTGGACGCCGAGCTGGAAGCGGGTCCGCGCGCCGAGCACCTCCTGCAAACGGGTGATGCGGCGGGCCACCGTCCGCTCGCTGACGCCGAGTTCACGAGCGATCGACTCGTCGGTCAGTCCACCGCTGAGGCAGGTGAGGAGCTGCCGGGTCTCGGTGGTGGGAGGCGTGGCGAGGTCGGCCGCCGTCTCGGCGACGGGCAGCGGGACGGCGATCTGCCAGAACGACTCGAAGATGCCGATCAGCGCGTCGAGGAGGTCCGATCGCTGCACGACGATGTGATGGCGGCGGGCCCAGTCGCTCGCAGGGGGACATACCAGGGCGAATCGGTCGTCACAGACGGCCATGTTCAGCGGGAGGTCGGGAAAGACCCGCGCTCGCTCACCGAGGTCGACGGAGGCCTGGACGGCCGCCCGCGCGGCCCGGTCGTGCAGGACGTGGGATCCGTAGACGACCGAGCACGTGACGCCGCGTGTCAGTGCCTCGCGGCACCCGGGGGCCATGGCGTTGGGCTGTGCCGATCGGCCGGTGTAGCCGATGGTCAGGGCGCGGATCTGCTCGGTGGCCTCGTCGTAGATCCGTTTGACGACTGCTCTGCGGGCCGCATCCGTCCGGGCGATCTCAAGGTAGTCGGCTCCTCCGACGTGGTGGTCGCGCCAGAAGCGGGACAGTTCCTCGATGCCGCTGCGCAGCGCGGCGAGTTCCCTGCTGCGGCTCTCGGCCACGGCGTCGAGAGCGGCGCGCGGAGGGCGGGCGACCAGCTGTGGTCCGTCCGGTTCCACCAGGCCGAGACCGGTCAGTTCGCCGATCGCGGTGCTCACGGCATACGAGGTCACGCGCAGGGCGCTCGCCAGTTCGGGCGCGGCCGTCGGGCCTCGCTCGACGAGGGCGAGGTAGGCGCTCTCTGCCATTGCACTGATACCTATGCCATCAAGCGAATACATCTGCCGATTGTCGCACTTATGGGCCGACATGGAGACCTGTCACCTTTCTGCCACGCCGGATTCAGCCACCGTGAACTCGCCAGTAGCCGGTCGACACCTCGCAAACTCTGCGTACGGCACAGCCGACCGCTCCCCTCACTCCCGCAGGGGCGCTCTCGCGCGTCGGCTCGCACCTCTAGGAGCTCTCCCGTGAAGAAGACCCTCGCCTGGGCCGCGACCCTGGCAACTGTCGCCGCTTGCACCCTCGGTGCGGCTCTGCCGGCCGTGGCCGCCGACGCCACGACACCGGCCGCCGTCACCTCCGCCGTCTCCGCCACGGCGTTCGACACCTCCCGCCTCTCCCCTGAGGCCAAGGCCCTCGCCGACCAGATCCTGGCCAAGCTGCCGGCCGACTGGCAGCAGCACCGCGATGCCGCCATAGCCAAGTACGGCATCCACGACACCCAGTGGGCCGGCATCCGCGACAGCGTCATCGATCCGGGCGACTACCAGTGCCAGGCCACGGCGCTCCGGGACTACCAGCAGGGCCTGCTCACGGGCGCCGATCCCGGACTGCTCTTCCTCCTCAGCCTCCTCGGCGCGCCCGACATGCCCACCTATGACGCGCTGTTCTTCGGCAGCGAGTCGAAGTCCGACACCTTCGGCGCCAACGGCGAGTACACCAACCAGCTGACGTCCGAGGGCAAGGACCTGAAGCGGTTCTGGGACATCGACTCCGCCGACATCCAGATCGTGCCGATGCACGGCGGCGACCTCTTCTCCTCCCCGGAGCGCCTGGCCCGCGTCATCAGCCTGATGTACGGCATCCCGGAGACGAACAAGGACACTGCGCTGTTCCTGGCCCACCTGATCGGCCACCTGATCAACCTCGACCCCGTCCTCCAGGGCGGCAACAACCCGATCTTCACCTTCAACGCGTTCGCCTTCACCGAGAAGCACAGCCCGAACCCAGTGGGTGTCTCCGACCGCATCGTCGTCGGTGACGGCATCCTTCAGGGCATGAGCGCACTGGGCCTGGGCGACACGGCCCCACGTGCGATCCTCGCCCACGAGTTCGGCCACCAGGTGCAGTTCGCGGACGGCCTGACCGCCTCCCGGCTGACCGGGCCGGAGGCCACCCGCCGCGTCGAGCTGATGGCGGACGCGTACGGCACGTACTTCCTCACCCACTCCCGCGGCGAGGCCCTCAACGCCAAGCGGCTGCTGGACTCCGAGAAGTCGTTCTACATGGTCGGCGACTGCGGCTTCTCCAGCCCCGGCCACCACGGCACCCCCAACCAGCGCTTCGCGGCTTCCGCGTGGGCCGCGAGCGTGGCTGACAACGCCGCCAACCAGGGTCACATCCTGCCCTCACTGGCGTTCGACGCGCTGTTCGAGGCGAAGCTTCCGGATCTCGTGAAGCCGGACGCCGCGAACTGACCGTCGCGAACTGACCGTCGTGAACGACCGGGTGCGGCCCGGCAGGCTCCGAAGCCTGCCGGGCCGCACCCGTTGCGCCCAGGAGCCGCAACACGATCACGGGGCGGACCGCGAGACGTCTCCGCCGGATCCACTCACCCTTGCACGGACCAAGTCAGGACGCTTCCAGGGAGTCATCTCGCCCGAGACGTCCAGGTCCTCGGAGGAGCCGACGATCTCCCGCTCTCTCGACAACGCGAGCCGGGTCACCGACTCGGCCCGCCCCAGGTACGAGACCTTGCTCTCATCCCCGTGCGCGTCCGGCACACGCGAACCAACCAGCGCGCGGACCGGCGCCAACGCCGTCACGCTGTTCGCAGGAGGCCCCTACCACCCAGGCCGGCAGGTCCCCTCGAACACCCCGTCCTCGGACGGGTGGACCGTTTTCGAAAAGGCGTCTATCCGCTGGCGCATCGACCTACTCGTATCCACTAAGAATCTCGCCGATAAGGCTGTCGAGGCCTACGTCGAACGCGCTGCCTCCCACGCCGAGCGGTGGTCGGACCACGCGCCCGTCACCGCAGCGTTCGACTTCGGCGCTAACTGATCTACAGACAGCGCTAGTTGATTCCCAGAACCAACCACCGGGGCGACGGCACCGCTCAGCCCTGGCCCACTCACACCAGCTGACAGCGCCTGCGATTTCGCCCTCCGTGGCGGCGACCCCGGGAGAAGAACCAGACCTTGTCGGCCCCGCGCATGCGGGGGTTGCCGGCATCAGGAACACCTTGGCCAACTCGTTTCCGAACGACGACTCCCGGTCTGCCCGGTAGTCCAGGGTGGTGCCGTCGTCGGTGAAGACCAGAACCTTGTGATTTTCCTCCGCCCAGTGCGCCACGTCCGCGCAGACCTCGGCCGACGGGAACGCCCCGTCCGCCTTGGCCCACACCATCGCGTCAGTCGTCCTGGCGGCCGGTCAGCCACAGGCCCGAATCCGGACGCTTCCACGGCATGATCTCCGCGGAGACCTCCAGGTCCTCGAATGAGCCGGCACTCCCGACTCCTTCGAAAGCGTGTGCCAAGTCGCCGAATCCGCCCGCATCATCCTCCACCTGTCCCGCCCCGGCACCCGACACCACCGGCCCGGCCCAGCGGTGTCACACCGCCGCAGGAGAAGAATCAGAAAATGCGCCAGCAA
>NZ_JAHSQD010000268.1 GCF_020103755.1 Streptomyces sp. LS1784 | reverse complement strand
CGCGGGCGCCGTTCCCCCGGGCCAGCCGGTCGCTGGTCCCCGCCGAGGACGTCGTCGTCCGCCCGGCCGTCCGGCGCGGTCCGCCGGTGTTCGCCCTGGCCGCCTGAGCCCGCAGGCCTCCCGCCCGCCCAGCCGGCTGTCTCTCTCCCCTCGCGCAGGCCCCGCCCGGCCGCGCGTCTCCCCGTACGCCCGAGAGCACAGGACGACACCCCATGAGCAACACCCGCAAGACCGACAAGAAGACCTCCGCCACCGAGCGCATGCGCGTCGCCCGCGCCCAGGCCGAGCGCTCCGACCGGATCCGCCGCCGGGTGGTGGTCGGCGGCGCCTCCGTCGCCGTGCTCGCCCTCGCGGCGGGCGTGGCGTTCGCCGTCGGCGGCTCCTCCGGCTCCGGTTCGAACGCCGCGAACGGCCCGCTGGTCGTCCCGGCCAACGCGAGCGGCACCGACGGCACCGTGATCACCTACGGCAGGGCCGACGCCCCGCACACCCTGGATGTCTACGAGGACTTCCGCTGCCCGTTCTGCGAGCAGCTGGAGACCACCACCGGCAAGGCGATCCAGCAACTCGCCGACGACGGCACGTACAAGGTCGAGTACCACCTGGCGACGTTCCTGGACAACAACCTCGGCGGCAAGGGCTCGCGCACCGCGCTGGCCGCGGCCGGCGCCGCGCTGAACGAGGGCGTGGACAAGTTCAAGGCGTTCCACGACGTGCTGTACGCCAACCAGCCGGACGAGCGCAGCGACGCCTTCGGCGACGTCAACCACATCCTGGACCTGGCAGGCCAGGTGCCCGGCCTGAAGACCGACGGCTTCGTCAAGGCCGTCCAGGACGGCACCTACGCGCCGTGGGCGGCCAAGGTCAACGAGGAGTTCAACAAGAGCGACGTCACCGGCACCCCGACCGTCAAGCTGGACGGCAAGAAGCTGGACGTCCTGACCGGCGGCAAGGCCGTCGCCCCCGAGCAGTTCACCGCGATGGTCAAGCAGGTGACCGGATGACGGCCGGTTCCCCCGCCGCACGGCCCACCTACGGCGCGAGCCGCCCGTTCGCCTGGCTGCTGCTGATCGGCGGCGCGGTCGGCCTGTTCGCCTCGACGGTCCTCACCCTGGACAAGATCCGGCTGCTGCAGGACCCGTCCTACGTCCCCAACTGCAACATCAATCCGATCATCAGCTGCGGTTCGATCATGCGCAGCGAGCAGGCCGAGGCCTTCGGCTTCCCCAACTCCCTGATCGGACTGGTCGCCTTCGGGGTCGTCGTCGCGGTCGGCGCCGGGCTGCTCTCCGGGGCGGCGTACCGGCGCTGGTTCTGGCTCGGCCTGCAGGCCGGGACGGTGTTCGGGGTCGGCTTCGTGACCTGGCTGATGTACCAGGCGCTGTACCGGATCGGCGCGCTCTGCCCGTACTGCATGGTGGTGTGGGCCGCGGTGATCCCGCTGTTCTGGTACACCACGCTGCACAACCTGCGCACGGGCGTGATCCCGGTGGGCCCGCGGCTGCGGGCGGTCGTCCGCGAGGCGGCCCGCTACCACTGGGTCGTCCCGGCCCTGTGGTACGCGGTGATCGCGCTGCTGGTCCTCAACCGCTTCTGGTACTACTGGAGCACCCTGATCTGACCCCCGTCCCGCCGCCCTCCCGTTTCGACGGGGAAGGGCGGCGGGCCGCCACGGCGGGCGCGTCCCCGCCGATCAGAAGGTGAACTCCTCGACCTCCGCCAGGAGTTCGGCCCGCCGCCGGTCGTCGATGAACGAGGCGCGGAAGGAGTTCGCGGCCAGTCGGCGCAGGGTCTCCTGGTCGAGGGCGAGGGCCTCGCGCACGGCGCGGAAGTTGTCCTCCACGTAGCCGCCGAAGTACGCCGGGTCGTCGGAGTTGACGGTGACCAGCAGGCCGGCCTCCAGCATCTCGCGCAGCGGGTGGTCGGCGAGGGTGTCGACGCAGCGCAACCGGACGTTGGAGAGCGGGCAGAGGGTCAGCGGGATCTGCTCGCGCACCAGGCGGGCGACCAGCTCGCCGTCCTCCAGGCAGCGCAGCCCGTGGTCGATCCGCTCGACGCCGAGGACGTCCAGCGCCTCGGTGATGTACGCGGCCGGGCCCTCCTCGCCCGCGTGCGCGACCCGGCGTAGCCCGGCCTCGGCGGCCCGGCGGTACACCTCGCGGAACTTCACCGGCGGGTGGCCGACCTCCGCGGAGTCCAGGCCGATGCCGGCGATCCGGTCGAAGTACGGGCGGGCGGCCTCGAAGGTCTCCAGCGCGGACTCGGCGGACTCGTCCCGCAGGAAGCACATGATCAGCTGGGTGCTGATGCCGTGCCGCTCCTCGCTGCGCTCCAGCGCCCTGCTCAGCCCGTCCACCACCACGGCCAGCGGCACTCCGCGCGCGGTGTGCGCCTGCGGGTCGAAGAAGATCTCCGCGTGCCGCACGCCCTGCTCGGCGGCCCGGGCCAGGTAGGCGTCGGCGAGGTCGGCGAAGTCGTCCTCGGTGCGCAGCACGGCCATCAGCGCGTAGTAGAGGTCCAGGAAGGACTGGAGGTCGCTGAAGGAGTACGCCTCGCGCAGCGCCTCGGTGTCGGCGTACGGCAGCTCGACGCCGTTGCGGGCGGCGAGCTCGAAGGCGAGTTCGGGCTCCAGGGTGCCTTCGATGTGCAGGTGGAGTTCGGCCTTGGGAAGCGGCATGTGCGATCTGTCCAGCGGTAGCGGGTGGACCCGGAGGTGACGGAATGATCCATCCTATGAGCTGCTGCCCGTCGGGGGCCCGGCGGGCAGTTCCCGGCGGGTGCGCAGCGGGGAGAGCAGCGGCAGCGCCCCGGCCAGTACGAGCAGGCCGGACATCACCCACATGGTGGCGCGCAGCCCGATCGTCTCGCCCAGCGTGCCGCCGGTCAGGGCGCCGAGCGGGATGGTCGCCTGGACCGCGAACATCGAGCCGGCCGCGACCCGGGTGAGCAGCTCGGGCGGGGTGTAGGACTGCCGGAAGCTCCCGAGCACCACGTTGACGAACACCGCCGCCGCGGTGACCGTGAGCGATCCGAGGAGGTAGAGCGCCGTCCCGGGGCCCGGCCCGGCCAGCGGCATCAGCAGTCCGAACGGCATGGCGGTGAGCAGCACGATCCGTACCGCACGCGCCGTTCCGAGCCGGTGGCAGAGCGGGCGGGCCGCCAGCGCACCGAGCACGCCGCCGACCGCGGCGGCGGAGGCGAGCCCGCCGACCCAGCCGGGGGCGATCCCGGCCTCCCGGACCAGGAACAGCGCCAGGATCGACTGGTAGCCGATGAGCGCGAAGTTCGCGGCCGCGCCGAAGCACAGGAAGGCGCGCAGGTACGGGTCGCGCAGCAGGAAGGACAGCCCCTCCCGGACCTGCCCGAGCAGGTCCGCCCGCCGGGGCACGGGCGGCTCCGGCCTGGACCGGATCCGCAGCAGGGTGCCGGCCGCCACCAGGAAGCTCACCGCGTCGACGAGCAACCCGGCCGCCACACCCAGCAGTTGGATGGTCAGCCCGGCCAGCCCGCGCCCGACGACCTCGGCCGCCGAGCCGCTGCCCTGGAGTTTGGCGTTGCCTTCGACCAGGTCCTCCGGCGCCACCAGCTCGGGCAGGTACGCCTGGTAGGCGGCGCCGAAGAACACCGAGGCCACCCCGCTCAGGAAGGCCACGGCCAGCAGCTGCGCCAGGGTGAGCACCCCTGTCCAGCCCGCCACCGGCACGCTCGCGAACAGCGCGGCCGAAGCCAGGTTGCAGACGATCATCACGGCCCGCCGGGGCAGCCGGCCGACCCACACCCCGGCCGGCAGGCCGAGCACCAGCGAGGGCAGCCAGACCGCGCCGGTCAGCAGGCCGGAGGCGAGCGGCCCGGCGTCCAGCACGAGCACCGCGACCAGCGGCAGGGCGACGGAGGTGACGCTGCTGCCCAGCCGGCTGGTGGTCTCCCCGGCCCACAGCAGCCGGAAGTCCCGATCGGCGAACAGGCCCCAGCGTGAACGGACTTCGGGATCCCGGGCAGCCGGGACGGCGGTCGCGGCGGTCACGGCCGGGCCGGGACGCTGTGCGAGAAGGCGAGCACGGTCTCCCGCTCCTGCCCGTCCTGCGGCACCGGCCGGTCCGTCCACTTCTGGATCACCGCGTGCAGGTCCGCGGCCAGTTCCCGGGCCTCCTCCGGGGTGAGCCGCAGCCAGGTCTGGGTGGCGATCGAGCAGCCGTCCCGCCACTCGGGGGCATAGCCGCTGCGCCGCGCCCCCCACTCGCGGACCAGCTCGGCCTGACGCTCCAGCAGGATCGAGCCGGCCGCGTCCGCGACGGCCTCGGTGACCGGGTCGCCGTCGAAGTCGGCCCTGGTCCAGCTGAGTTCCTTGTCGGCGAGCCGCCACCAGCGTTCGCGCCGGTCCCGGGCGAGTTCGGGCGCCTCGGCGATCAGCCCGCTCTCGGCCAGCACCTTCAGGTGGTGGCTGACGTTGCCGACCGCCTGTCCGGTGCGCTCCGCGAGCTGCCCGACCGTCGCCGGGCCGTCCACCTTGAGCAGGTCGAGCAGGCGGCGGCGCAACGGGTGGGTGAGGGAGGCGAGCACCCGGGAGTCGGAGATCTCCCGGAAGCCGCGCGGTTCGTCCGTCTTCTCGGTCGTGTTCTCGGTCGTCTTCTCGGTCATGCCGGGAGGATATCCACAAGGACTCTTGTACAACAGCCCTTTTACAACTCCTCTTGTGGATTCACCACGCGAGCGAAACGGGTGCACCGGCGGCGGCCGACGGGCACCCTGTAGGAGGGGACTTCCGCCGAGGAGGCACCGAGATGCGGCACGCCGACGACCCGCACATCCGGCCCGCGGGCATCTCCCCGCACGCCCTGGGCAACGACACGCTCCTGCACGAGCTGGAGCAGCTGCACCGCACGCGCCACGAGACCTTCCTCTACGGCTCGGAGGACGCGCTGAAGCGGCACACGCTGCGCACCGGGGAGCTGGAGGCCGAGTACCTGCACCGCTTCCCCAACCGGCAGGTCACCGCCGCACGGACCAGGGCCGGGGCCCGGGCCCGGGAGGCTGCGGCCCGGGTGGAGTCGCTGCCGGAGTGACCGGAGCCGACCGCGCGCCCGCCGGGACACGCCGGGCGCGCGATGGCGTGCCCGGAGCCGGGTGGTCGGGGAGGGTGTGAGGGTAGACGCACCGGACCCTGACCCCACCTGGGAGCACCCATGCCCATCGCCAGCGTCAACCCCGCGACCGGCGAGACCGTCAAGACCTTCGAACCGCTCGACGCGGCCGGTATCGAGCGGCGGCTGGCCCGCGCCGATGCCGCCTTCCACAGCTACCGCGACACCTCCTTCGCCGCCCGCGCCGAACTGATGCGGCGCGCCGCCGACCTGCTGGACCAGGACCAGGAGGCGGTCGCCCGCACCATGACCGAGGAGATGGGCAAGCCGCTCGCCGCCGCCCGCGCCGAGGCCGCCAAGTGCGCGAAGGCGATGCGCTGGTACGCGGACAACGCCGAGGCGCTGCTCGCCGACGAGCACCCGGCCCCGGCCGACGTCACCGACTCCGGCGCCACCGGCGCCTACGTCCGGTACCGCCCGCTCGGCCCGGTGCTGGCCGTGATGCCGTGGAACTTCCCGTTCTGGCAGGTCATCCGGTTCGCCGCGCCGGCCCTCATGGCGGGCAACGTCGGCCTGCTCAAGCACGCGTCCAACGTGCCGCGCACCGCGCTGGCGATCGAGGAGCTGTTCCGGCGGGCCGGTTTCCCGGAGGGCTGTTTCCAGACCCTGCTGATCGGCTCGGGCGCGGTCGAGGGCGTGATCCGGGACCGCCGGGTCGCCGCCGTCACCCTCACCGGCAGCGAGCCGGCCGGGCGGGCGGTCGCGGCCACCGCGGCGGACGAGGTGAAGAAGGCCGTCCTGGAGCTGGGCGGCAGCGACCCGTTCGTCGTGCTGCCGAGCGCCGACCTGGACGCCGCGGTGCGCACCGCCGTCCGGGCCCGGGTGCAGAACAACGGCCAGTCCTGCATCGCCGCCAAGCGCTTCATCGTGCACACCGACGTGTACGACCGCTTCACCACGGCCTTCGCC
The DNA here is from genome assembly GCF_020103755.1 of Streptomyces sp. LS1784. Lineage (GTDB taxonomy): Bacteria > Actinomycetota > Actinomycetes > Streptomycetales > Streptomycetaceae > Kitasatospora. The sequence goes on along the minus strand of NZ_JAHSQD010000268.1, from coordinate 4,944 downwards.
GACGCGATGCGCGCGCTGAGGGTCGGCGACCCGATGGACGAGGGCACCGACGTCGGCCCGCTGGCCAGCCGGCAGGGCAGGGACGACCTGGAGGAGCTGGTCGAGGACGCCCGCACCCGCGGCGCCCGGGTGGAGTGCGGCGGCGGGCGCCCGGAGGGCTGGGACACCGGCTGGTTCTACGAGCCGACGGTGCTGACCGGCATCACCCCGGCGATGCGGATCCACCAGGAGGAGACCTTCGGCCCGGTCGCCACCGTCTACCGGGTGGCCGACCTGGACGAGGCGGTGGCGGTCGCCAACGACACCCCGTTCGGGCTCAGCGCCAACGTCTGGACCACCGACGAGGCGGAGCGGGAGCGCTTCGTCCGGGACATCCAGGCCGGCGGGGTGTTCTTCAACGGGATGACGGCCTCCCACCCGGCGCTGCCGTTCGGCGGCGTCAAGTGCTCCGGGTTCGGGCGGGAGCTGTCCGGGCACGGGATCCGGGAGTTCTGCAACGTCACCACGGTGTGGATCGGCTGAGCCCTCCCGGACCCCGGCTCATCCCGGCCGGGTCAGGACGCCATCCGGTGCCGGCCCGGCCCCGGCGTCATCCAGCGGGCGATCACGCCGAACATCGCGATGACCGTCAGGCCCCAGAAGATCGCCATCGGCACCAGCACCGGCAGCAGGCTCACCTGGGCGGCGACCATGCCGAGGCCGACCGAGAGCGCGATCATGAACGTCACCACGGTGGGGCTGAGGCTGAGCAGCCAGTGCCAGGCACGGTGCCCGAAGCCCCGGTTCTGCCGGGCTTCGGGTTCAGCCTCGGTTCGGGCGTCGATTTCCTTGTAGGTCAGCAGGTCCATCGGGATCGCCTCCAATGCCGGACGGCTGGACGGGAGGAGGGCCTGACCCGGGGGGTCAGGAGGCCTTGCGGGGAGCCGAGGACTTCCGGGTGGCGGTCCGCTTCGCCGCCGGACTCTTCGCGGAGCCCTGCCCGGAGGTCTTCCCGGAGGTCTTCTCGGAGGTCTTCGAGCCCGTCTTCGCGGCGGTCCTCCCGGCCGCCTGGGCGCTCTTCTTCGCCGGGGCACGCTTGCGCGGAGCGGGCTCCTCCTCTGCGCCGGCCTGCCCGGCTCCGGCGTTCCGCCCGCCCTTGGCCTGCCTGAGGCTGCTGCGCAGCGCCTCCATCAGGTCGATCACGTTGTCCGGGGCCTCGCCCGGCTCCTCCTCGTGCGGGACCTCGACGCCCTCCAGCCGCGCGGTGATCACCTGCTGCAACGCCTGCTGGTAGTCGTCGTGCAGCTGGGCGAGGTCGAAGTCCTCGGAGAGGGTGTCCATCAGGGAGCGCGCCATCTTGAGCTCCTGCGGCCGGACGGTGACGTCCCCCTCGGGCGCGATGCCGGCCGCCGGGCGGACCTCGTCGGGCCAGATGCAGGTCTGGAGCACCAGGGTGTTGTCGTGCACCCGCAGCACCGCGGGCGACTCCCGGGTACGCAGCGCGATCTTGGTGACGGCGATCCGCCCGGACTCCGTGAGCGCGTCGCGCAGCAGCGCGTACGGCTTGGCGGCGCCCTTGTCGGCGACGCCCACGTAGTAGGCCTTGGAGAACATCAGCGGGTCGATCTCGCCCTCCTCCACGAAGGCCAGCACGTCGATGATCTTCTTGCTGGGCAGCGGCAGGTCGGCGAGGTCCTCGTCGGAGAGCGTGACGGTCCGCCCGTCGGGGGACTCGTACCCCTTGGCGATCTCCGTGTACGGGACCTCCTTCTCCTCCCGCTCGCAGTACCGCTTCATCCGCACCCGCCCGCCGTCCTTCGCGTGCACCTGGTGCAGCGGGACGTCGTGCTCCTGGGTCGCGGAGTACAGGTGGACGGGGATGCTGACCAGCCCGAAGCTGATCGTCCCCTTCCAGGTGGTCTGCATGGGGTCGCTCCTGACCGGCGCCGGGAACCGGCCGGCACCGAGAACGCTCGGGATGCTCCTGCGGCATGCCCCGAGAGTCCCACTGTGCCTGGATTTGCGAGGATCGGCCACACCGCGCCGACAATGGGCCGAGGAGGTCGATGCGCATGACCGCCCGGAGCCGGCAGGACCGGGGCCGGACACCGCCGCCGGAGCGGTACGGCTACCTGGTGACGTACGCGGTCCGGGGCGAGCCCGGCGTACGGCGCGCGGAAGTGACCGTGCTGCCCGGATACTCGCAGGAGGAGGACATCCCCCGGATCCTCTCCGCCCGACTGACCGGGCGACCGGCGGACGAGGCGTCGATCACCATCCTCGACATCCGGCCGATCTGACCGCCACCGGCGGCCGATCTGAGGCCCAGCAGAGCTTGGCAACCTCCCAGAATCCTGATGACACGTCAGATTTGAGGTTTCCATGCCACCTTTCCACCCACCCTGACCAGGCTTTTTATGTCCGTTGAGCGAACAGTTACCAAAAAATTGTTCCGATACTCGGGCGTAGAAGTTAGGTTGCGACGCAATGCGCGGGTCAGTCCCCCACCCTCCGGTGCCACGAGCCGAGGGTCAGACCGCGCTGGAAAGGCACAGGGCACCTGATGAGTGCAGACACCACCCAGCCCACCGCGGCCACGAGCCTCCCCCACCAGCCGGGGCCGATCGGACACGGCGGCGACGGCCACCTGAAGGCCGGGCTCAAGAACCGCCACCTGTCGATGATCGCCATCGGCGGCGTGATCGGCGCCGGCCTCTTCGTCGGCTCCGGCGCGGGCATCGCGACCACCGGCCCCGGCATCCTGCTCTCCTACGCCCTGGCCGGCGCACTGGTCGTCCTGGTGATGCGGATGCTCGGCGAGATGGCCGCGGCCGACCCCCAGAGCGGCTCGTTCTCGGCGTACGCGGACCGGGCGCTCGGCCGCTGGGCCGGCTTCAGCATCGGCTGGCTCTACTGGTTCTTCTGGGTCGTGGTGCTGGCCGTCGAGGCGACGGCCGGCGCGAAGATCCTGAACAACTGGGTGCCCGGCGTGCCCCAGTGGGGCTGGGCGCTGATAGTCATGGCGGTGCTGACCTCCACCAACCTCTTCTCGGTGGCCTCCTACGGCGAGTTCGAGTTCTGGTTCGCCGGGATCAAGGTGGTCGCGATCGCCGCGTTCCTGGTGATCGGCACCCTCGCCGCCTTCGGCCTGCTGCCGGGCACCCACGCGGTCGGCGCCAGCAACCTCACCGGCCACGGCGGCTTCCTGCCGCACGGGGTGGGCGCGGTGTTCACCGGCATGCTCACCGTGGTGTTCGCCTTCATGGGCAGCGAGATCGTCACCCTGGCCGCCGGCGAGTCGGAGGACCCGGAGAAGGCGGTCAGCAAGGCCACCAACAGCGTCATCTGGCGGATCGGGATCTTCTACCTGGGCTCGATCCTGCTGGTGGTCACCCTGCTGCCGTGGGACTCCGCCGACGTCAAGGCGAGCCCGTACGTGGCCGTACTGGACCACATCGGCATCAGTGGTGCCGGCCAGGTGATGGACGTGATCGTGCTGACGGCGGTGCTGTCCTGCCTCAACTCCGGGATGTACACGGCTTCCCGGATGGCCTTCTCGCTCGGTCAGCGCGGGGACGCGCCCAAGGCCTTCGCCACGGTGACCTCGCGCGGCGTGCCGCGGGTCGCGATCCTCTCCTCGGTGGTCTTCGGCTTCGTCGCGGTCTTCTTCAACTACACCTCGCCGGACACCGTGTTCGCCTTCCTGCTCAACTCCTCCGGTGCCGTCGCGCTCTTCGTCTGGCTGGTGATCTGCGCCACCCAGCTGCGGATGCGCAAGATCATCGAGCGCGAGATGCCCGAGCGGCACACCGTCCGGATGTGGCTGTACCCGTACCTGACCTGGACGGCCATGGGCATGATCGGGTTCGTCATGGCGTACATGTTCACCGACGCCGACGGGCGCAAGCAGATGTACCTGTCGCTGGTCGCCGCAGCCATCGTGCTGGCGGCCTCGGCCGTGGTGGGCCGACGGCGGCGGGCTGCGGTGGCGGCGGGATCCTGACCCGCCCGCCCCGCGCGGGAACGCCGGGCCCGGGAGCCGTTTCGCAGGCTCCCGGGCCCGGCGCCGTTTCCGGGCCGCCACCCGCCCCTCCGTTCCCGGCCCGCCGCCCGGCCCAGTTTGACCAAGGCACGTCAAAGGGGATACCAGGGCATGACGCTCCCCCACGAGCACTCCCCCGCCCCCTCCGGGAGACCCCGTGCCGCCCTTGCCCACCCCCGCACCGCCCCCGCCGCCCCCACCCCGTACGGAACCCGGGTCCGCACGCCTGCGCTTCGGCCGCCGGCTGCGCCACTGGCGCGAGGCCCGCGGCCTCAGCCAGGCCGAGTTCGGCCGGCTGCTCGGCTACCACGACTCGCTGATCAGCCGGGTGGAGAACGCCCGCCGCTGGCCGCCGCCGGGGATGCCCGCCCGGGCCGACGAGCTCCTGCTCGCCGACGGCGAACTGGCCGAGCTCTGGCAGACCGTCCGGCAGGAGCGCGAACACCTCGGCGAACGCGCCGCCGCCCGGCCACCGCTCGCCGTCCGCTCCGCCCCGCCGGACGCCGCCACCGTCGAGGTGCTCGCCCACCTGCTCGCCGTCTACCGCGCCGCCGCGGGCCGGATCGGCGGCGAGGAGCTGGCCGCCGTCCTGGAGCACCACGCCCACACCCTGCTCGGCGGGCGGCACCCCGGCCCCCGCGAGGACCTCGCCGCCGACCGTTCGCTCGCCGCCCAGTACGCCGAACTCGCCGGCTGGGCCCACTTCGAGGGCGACCGTCCCGCCCGCGCGCTCAGCTGGTACGCCACCGGGCTGGAGTGGGCGCGCGCGACTGGTGACCGGGCCACCACGGCCGCGCTGCTCGTCCGGCAGAGCGCCCTCTACTGGTGGCTCGGCGACCCGGCCACCGCGCTCGCCCTGGCCGAGGCCGCCCGGACCACCGCCCCTCCCCTGCCGGGGCTGCGGGCCTGGGCCGCCGTCGCCC
>NZ_JAHSQD010000267.1 GCF_020103755.1 Streptomyces sp. LS1784 | reverse complement strand
GCTGCCCGCGGTGAGCACCGCGGCCGCGGCGAGGGTGGCGCCGGTGCACCAGCGGTTCACCCGGTCCGGGCCGTGCCGGTCGACCCGGCGCCCGGCGGCCGTGGCGCAGAACATGCTCGCCGCCCCGATCAGCGCCAACAGGCCCACCGCCTGGGCGCCGAGCCGGTAGTGCGGGCCGGTGAGCAGCAGGGCGAGCGCGGTCCAGGCGGCGCTGAAACCGCCGAAGAGGGCGGCCTGGCAGAGCGCGGAGCGGCGCAGGCCCGGCTCGGTGCGCAGCATCCGGACGGTGTCGGCGAGCAGGGCCGGGTACCGGTCGCGGACGGCCGGCGCGGTGCTGGGCAGCGCCAGACCGAGGACGAGCGCGAGCAGCCCGGTGAGTGCGGCGGCGGCCAGGTACGGGGCGCGCCAGCCGAGTTGCTCACCCAGGACGCCGCCGAAGGTGCGGGCCAGCAGGATGCCGCCGATCAGGCCGCCCTGGAGGGTTCCGATCACGGCGCCGCGCCGGTCGGGCGCGACCAGGCCCGCGGCCAGCGGGAGGAGCAGCTGGGGGACCACCGTGGCCAGGCCGACCACCGCGCCGGCCGCGACCAGCGGACCGGTGGCCGGGGCGAGCCCGGCGGCCAGCAGCGCGCAGCCCGTCACGGCCAGCAGCACGGTGATCAGCGGGCGGCGGGGAAGCCGGTCGCCGAGCGGGACCAGCAGGAAGATCCCTGTGGCGTAGCCGAGTTGGGTGACCGTGGCGACGCTCGCCGCCATGCCCGGTGCGATGCCGAAGCCGTCGGCGACGAGCGGGGTGACGGCCTGCGGGAAGTAGACGTTCGCCACGCTGACGCCGCAGGCCAGGGCCATCACCAGCGGCAGCCGTCCGCCCGGTGCGGTGGGTTCCGGCTCCGGCGGTGCGGGCTCGGGCGCTGGTGCCGGCGGGGCGGACGCGGGCGGGGCGGGCTCCGGCGGGGCAGGTGGATCGATCCGGGGCATCACAACTCCAACCGAACGAACTAGATGGTTCGAATGCTCCGTGCGAGCGTGGCAGACCGTCGCGGGATCGTCAAACGAACCGGTTCGTTACCATCGGTCCATGGCGTACGACTCGACGGCAACCAAAGAGCGGATCCTTGCGGCGGCAGTCACCGAATTCGCCGCGTACGGCGTCGCCGGCGCCCGGGTGGACCGCATCGCCGCCCAGGCCCAGGCCAACAAGCGGGCGATCTACGACTACTTCGGTGACAAGAGCAGGCTCTTCGCCGCCGTTCTCGAACGCCTCATGGCCGACCTCGCCCGGGCCGTCCCGCCCGGCGACGAGGACCTGTCCGCCTACGCCGAGCACCTCTTCGACTACCACCGCGCCCACCCCGAGGCCCTGCGGCTGCTCATGTGGGAAGCCCTCGAACTCGGCGACCAGCCCGTCCCCGGCGAAGAGGCCCGCACCCGCCACTACCAGGACAAGCTCCGGGCGGCGCAGTCCGCGGACGGCGCCGGCGACCCCCGTGCGCGACTCTTCCTCACGCTCGGCCTGGTCGGCTGGAGCCTCGCCATGCCCCAGCTCCGCCGCATGATCCTCGGCCCCGACCACACCCTCGACGGGCTGCGCACCGACATCGCCCAGGCCGTCCGGGCGCTGTCGGCCGGAGGCGGGCTCCCCGGGCAGCCGTAGCCGCGCCCCCGCACCGCAGGCGGTGGAGGACTCCCCTCGGGTCTGGCGGGAACCCCTATCGCGATATATCGTGAGTTCCTGTCCGCGTCGCCGACCCATCGCGGGAAGACCTTCGTCAAGCTCAGGACGGGAAGTATGCCGGGAGAGATGTCACCCGCCGGGAAGCACTCCGGCCGCAGCTCGGAACCCGAGATGCGGGCCTCCCACGCGGACCGGGACCGGGTGGTCGAGGTGCTGCGGGTCGCGGCGGGCGACGGCCGCCTGACCTCGGACGAACTGGACCAGCGCGTGGAGGCCGCCCTGTCGGCGCGGACGGTCGGCGAGCTGGCCGGTCTCACCGCCGACCTGCCGGCGGTGTCGGTCTCGGCCGGCGGGGTGGTGGCGGAGGTCAAGGACGTCCTCCGGATCGACCAGCGGTGGAGTCCGGTCAGGCGGGAGGGGCGCTGGGTGGTGCCGCGCCGGCTGGAGCTCTTCGCGGAGTGGTGCGAGGTGACACTCGACTTCACCCAGGCGGTGATCACGCATGACACCTTGCGGATCGACCTGGACATGGAGGGCAAGACCCTGACGCTGATCACCGGGCCGGGCATCGTGGTCGATACCGACGCCCTGGCGCTGGAGTTCAGCAGGGTCAGGAACCACCGGGCTCCGGACCTCGATGCGCCGATCACGCTGCGCGTGGAACTGGTCGGCAGGAAGAGGCACGGCCGCATCGTCGTACGGCAGCCGCGACGGCCGGCCGGCCAGTGGCTGCGGCGCAAGCCCCTGCCCCTGCCGGGCGGCTGACGGACCGCCACGGCAGCAGAGTGCTCGTGTCGCGCGCCGCAACCGTCGAGGTCCGGCCTCGGCCTCCCCTACCCTTCCTCCATGCTCTCTGTGGTGGTGGCCCCCTGGGCAGGACAAGCGGAGCCGGTGTTCGCCCGCAACCCGGACGAACTTCACGACGCCGCCAGCACGATGAAGGTGGCCGTGCTCGCCGCGCTCTGCCGCAGCGGGGTGAACCTCGATGCCGAGGTGCCGGTGGTGAACCGCTTCGAGTCCGTCGTGGGTGGTGAGTTCGGCAACGACCCGGACCGGGACGGCGATCCGCTGCCCTGGGAGCTGCTCGGCACCCACGTGCCCCTCCGGCTGCTCGCCGAGCGGATGATCACCCACTCCTCCAACCTGGCCACCAACATCTGCCTGGCCCGCACGACTCGGCAGGCCGTCACCGAGGTGTGGCGCCGCGCCGGAGCCACGCGCAGCTCCACGCCGCGCGGGATCGAGGACCACGCGGCGCGCGCCCGGGGCGTGCACAACCGGGTGAGCGCCCGTGACCTGGTCCGGCTGTTGCGCTCGCTCGCCGAGGAGCCCGAACTCCTCGCCCTCCTCGAATGCAACGAGTTCCGGGTGGACCTGGCCGCCGGCCTCCCCTCCAACACCCGGATCGCCTTCAAGAACGGCTGGATCCCCGGTACCCGGCTCAGCGTCGGCCTCGTCCAGGCGGCCGACTGCCCGCCCTATCTGATCGCCGTCTGCTACACCGGCCCGCTCGCCGACGGCACGGACCGCACCGACCCGGCGGCCCGCCTGCTCGCCCGCATCTCCAAGGCGGTGTGGGACCGCCGCGAGCAGATCAGCGGGCCGGGGGCGTCAACCCGTCCGACGCCGGCTCGTTCGGCGGGCTGACCCGTACGAGCCCTCGTGCCCGGTGGGTTCGAAGTGCCGTTCGCCGAGCGCGAGCGGCAGGCAGGCCGGCAGGGCGGGGTGCGGGCACAGGAGCGCGCGGCCGGGGAGCGCGCCTCCAAACCGTTACCGATCGCACACGCATGACGGCCCGTCGGGTGCGGTATCGGTTTGAAGGGTCCTGCTCAAGCAGCTGCGCGAAGGCTCGGGGGTGGGTTGACGTGTCGTCCCGGCTACGGATGTTCGCCCGGTGGATCACGGCGATCGCGGTCACGGCGGCCTATGTGGCGCTGCACCTGCTGGTCAACGTGGGCATGGGCCGGCAGGTGCGCGGGAGCGCGGCGGGGGCGTCGTGGTGCGGGGCGATCGCCCTGGCGCTGCTCGGGCCCGCCCTGTGGTTGCGGCATCGCCGCCGGTCGGGGGTGGCCGAGATCGTCGGGCTCGTCGACCGGTACGGCTTGCGGCAGCCGCGCCGGAGGCGAGCCGTTCGGGCCGCCGGCGCCGCCGGCCGGGTGCTGTCCGCAGGCGGCGCCCTCGCCGTCGCCGTCGCCCTGTCGGAGCGCGGCGACGACCTCTCCCCGGAGGTGTCGCTCCTGCTGCTGGCCGGCGGTGTGGCGGCTGCGGGGACCGGCCTCCTGGTCCTGCGCCGCACCCGTCCGTACGCGGCTCGCGGAGCTGCCCAGGTCCTGCTGCGGGACGGCCGCAGACCCGTGCTCTACCTGCGCAGCTTCGACGACGACGAGGTCGCCGCCCGGGAGGGCGGCAGGTCGGGGACCGACCTCCACGCGCGGGAGGTGCAGTTCGCCGCCGCGCTGGGCGCCGTCGGTCCCGTGATCGCGGTGGGACGGCCGGGGGAGGACCTGCCACGCCTGGGTGCGGCCCGGTTCTACCTCCCGCTCGACGACTGGCAGGGCACGGTGCGCCGGTTGATGGACCTGTCCCAGCTCATCGTCCTGCGCCTCGGGCGGGGGGAAGGGCTGCGGTGGGAGATCGGGGAGGCGCGGGCCACCCAGCCCCCCGCGAAGCTGATCCTGCTGGCCCCGGGCGGCCTTCCGGAGCTGGCCCGTCAGGTGAACGAGAGCCTCCCGACCCCGCTGCTGCCCAGGGAGATGGTCACGGGCGGGTACCGGATCGGAGCCGTCATCGCCTTCGACGGCCACTGGACCCCTCGGGTGTTCCCGGTGAAGGAGCGCAGGGGGCCGGCGGCGTGGATGGCCCGGTCGGGCATCTCCCACCTGCACACGCCCACGGTGCACCTGGCCCGCACCATCCACACGGCTCTGGCAGCCACCGGGAGGCGGCCGCGGACGATGGCCTGGCGCGCGCAACTCGCCACGAGGAGGGCGGACCTGGTGAGTGTGGGGCTGGCCCTCGCGATGGTCCTGCCGGGATGGCTCGGGTGCCGGATCCTGCAGTTGGCCGGCCGCTGGTGAACCACCTCGCCGGCAGGCCCAGGGGCGCGCCGAAGCGCCCCGCCGAGCCTGCCGGAGGCCGAACCGCAGCCGTCAGTACGGCTGCACGAGGACGTGCGCCGCCCCCGGGATGCCGACCTTGAGGAGCTCGTCCTCCTCCGGCGTGGTCGCGGTGCCGGTCTCCTGCTTGAGGATGGCGCGGGACAGGGCCTGGACCCACATGGCGCGCGGGCGACGGCGCTCCTCCCAGGCGGCGAGGGCGGCCGGGACGGTGTCGGCCGCGTCCAGGCTCTGGGCGAGCACGAGGGCGTCCTCGACGGCCATCGCGGCGCCCTGGGCCAGGTGCGGGGTGGAGGCGTGGGCGGCGTCGCCGGCCAGGACGATCCGGCCGACGTGCCAGGGCTCCTCGACGGTGACCTGGGAGATCCGCGAGTAGACCACGGCGGCCGGGTCGGTGATCTGCGCCAACGCCTCGGCGATCGGGCCGCCGAATCCGGCCAGCCGCTCGCGCAGCTGCTCGTGGGCGTGCTCCGGGTCCGGGCGGAAGTCCTCGGCCTCGGCGAAGACCGAGCCCAGGTACATCTGCTCCGTGCTGACCGGGGTGAGCAGCGCCTTGGCCTCAAGGTTGCCGGAGGACATCACCACGCCCTGCACCTCGGGCGAACGCGGCAGCGTGACACGCCAGTTGGCGAAGCCGGTGTACTCGGGGGCGTACTTCTCGCCGTACAGGTGGCGGCGCAGCGGCGAGCCGATGCCGTCGAAGCCGACGACCAGGTCGTAGCGGGCGCTGTGCCCGTCGGTGAGGGCGACCCGGACGCCGTCGGCGTCCTCGGTCAGGGTGTCGATGGTGGTGCCGAAACGGACCGTGGCGCCCGCCCTGACGGCGGCGTCGGCGAGGACGCGGGCCAGCGCCGGGCGCGGGATGCCGTTGTTGGAGGGGGCGTCGCCCATCCGGGGCTGCGGGATGGTCGCGAGGGTGGCGCCGGCCGGGTCGCAGATGGTCAGCACCTCCCACTCGAAGCCGGCGGACAGGCAGTCGTCCAGGACGCCGATCTCGCGCATCACGTGCAGGGCGTTGGACGGCTGGATGATGCCGACGCCGAGCGCCTCCAACTGCTCGCGCAGCTCGGCGACGTCGACGTGGTGGCCGCGTCCGGCGAGGGCGGTGGCGAGGGTGAGGCCGCCGATGCCGCCGCCGTGGACGAGGACGCGCAGGGGTGTGGTCATGAGGAGTGCTCCGGGAGGAAGTTCACGAGTGCGGATGGCGGCCGGCCGGGGATCGGAGGGTCAGCCGGCGGGCCTGGCGGCGAGGTCCATCAGGTGGTCGACGAGGGCGAGCAGCAGGTCCCGTCCGAAGGCACGCTCGCGCACGTCGCCGAGCAGCATCGGCACCTGCGGGTCGAGGTCGAGCGCGGCCCGGATCTCGTCGGGGGTGCGGGTGTTGGTGTTGTGGAAGCAGTTGATCGCGACCACGAACGGGATGCCCCGGCTCTCGAAGAAGTCGATGGAGGCGAAGCTGGTGTCCAGCCGGCGGGTGTCGGCGATGACGATCCCGCCGAGAGCGCCGTTGACCAGGTCGTTCCACATGAACCAGAAGCGTTCCTGGCCGGGCGTGCCGAACAGGTAGACGACCAGCTCGGGGCTGACCGTGATCCGGCCGAAGTCGAGCGCGACGGTGGTGGTGGTCTTCTGGTCGACGCCGGCCAGGTCGTCGACGCCGACGCTGGCCCGGGTCAGGTACTCCTCGGTGCGCAGCGGGGTGACCTCGCTGACCGAGCCGACCAGGGTGGTCTTGCCCACGCCGAAGCCGCCCGCGATCAGGATCTTGACGGCGGCCGGGGCGGCGGCGGGGTCGTCGATGGCGCAGTGGGGTGTTGCCATGTTCAGAGTCTCCGGAGTCCTTCGCGTACGGCCGTGAGCAGGCCGAGGTCCACGCCCCCGGCGGCCCGGGCCACCGAGAGCGGGGCCCGGGCGTTCAGCAGGCCCTGGGCGACCAGGTCGCCCAGCAGGATCTTGGTGACCGAGACCGGGAGGTCCAGGCCGGCCGACACCTCGGCGACGGCGATGGGGTGCCGGCAGCGTTCGAGGATCAGCCGGTGCTCGGGCTGGAGGCCGCGCGCACCGGCGCGGCTGCCCCGCGCCAGGGCAGCGTCGGCCTCCGCCTCGACCGTGGTGAGCACGGTGATGAGGGTGAGGTCGTCGCGCTCCGGCGCGGTCCGGCCGCGGGTGATCGTGTACGGGCGCACCATGCTGCCCGTCTCGTCCTCCGCGTCCTCCTCCTCCAGCTCGCTCCAGTGCGGCACCGCGCCGCGCCGCCAGCGGTCGTCCCAGCCGGGCTGCGGATCGGACTGAGGGTCGGAGGCCGGGACGGACTGCGGACCAGCCTGCCGGCCGTCGTCGCGGCCGTCCCCCCAGGCGTCGTTCCCGTACGGTTCCACCTGCGTCAGCCCCGGGTCCGGGCGGCGAAGGCGTCGAAGGACGCCGGGGCGGCGGGGGCACCGGGGGCGCCCTCGTTGCGGACGGGGGTGGTGAGCTTCTGGCCGACCTGCTGCACCAGGGTGTGCATCGCGACGGACATCACCTCGGCGTCGACCTCCTGGGAGGCGACCACGGCCAGGTGGGTGCCCTGGGCGGCGGCGATGATGAACAGCCAGCACTCGGCGAGCTCGACGATCACCTGGTGCACCGGTCCGCCGTCGAAGAGCTGCCCGACGCCCCGGGCCAGGCTCTGCTGGCCGGTGGCGACGGCGGCCAGGCGCTCGGCGTCGGCCCGCTCGATGGTGCGGGAGTGGCTGACCACGAGACCGTCGTCGGAGAGCAGGACGGCGTTCCTGGTCCCGGGCACCGAGTCGACGAGTCCGTCCAGCAGCCAGTCCAGGTCCTGGTGGGTGGCGATCGTGCGGTTCATTGCTGGTCATCCGTTCGTGTGGTTCGGGAATCCGCGGTCGGAAGGGCCCAGGGGGACGGGGCGGGTGTGGGGGAGGGGGCGGGCGGGGTGGCGGGCAGCAGGTGCTCGCCGCTGTCCTGGGCCCGGGCGGCGCGGGACTGGCGCTGGAAGGCGCCGATCGCCGCACCCGAGCGCCGCACCGGGCAGTCGGTGCGCTGGAACGGGCCCGCGGGCGCGGCGTTCTCGGCGGGCCGCTCGACCCACTGCGGCTGGGTGGGCGGGGGCACCCGCAGTTCGGCCGCCAGGCTGGCCTGCCGGACGCGCTGCGGCAGCGGGGGCTGGCCGCTCTCGGCCGGACTGAACGGCACCGAGGTCCGGTACTCGCGGCGCTGCCGCCGCTCGGCCAGCCGGTAGTGGTCGGCCGGGCGGTACTGCTCGTCGGCGTACGGGGCCTCGGCCTCGGTGACCCGGGCGTAGGCGATGTCCGGGTAGACCGGGGCGCCCTGGGTGGGGGCCGGGTCGGCCGGGGAGCTGTGCTCGATCGGCTGCTCCGACTGGGAGGGCGGCTGGGCGGCCGGGATCGGCTGCTCCGCCCCGTATGACGGCTCCGAGCCGACGGACGGTTCAGTGCCGTACGACGGCTCCGCGCCGAAGGGCTGCGCGGACGGGTACGCCTGCTCGGCCCGGAACGGCTGCTCCGCCTCGAACTGCGGCGCCGGGAGGGCCGCCTGAGCGTCCGGGGGCAGCGGCGGTTGCTGGACGGCCGCCGGCGGGAACGGCGCCTGCGGCAGCGGGACCTCCTGGAGCGTGGTCTCCGGCTCCGTCTCCTCCTCGGCACCAGTCGGGGGCAGCGGCAGCGGCACCGGAGCCGCCTGCGGGGCGAAGTCGCCCCGGGTGAAGGAGTCCACCGGCGCGACCGGCGGGCCGGCCGGCACCGGGGCGGGCGTCTCGTCGGAGGCCGAGCGCACGGCCCGGCGCGAGCGGCGCACCAGCGGGATCGGCTCGGTGGCCGTGCCGCCGGCGCCGTCCGGCAGCCCGGCGTCGCCGTCGAGGACCAGCTCGTCCGGGACGAGCACGACCGCCCGGGTGCCGCCGAAGGCGGACGGGCGGAACTCGATCCTCAGCCCGTGCAGGGCGGCCAGCCGGGAGACCACGTGGAAGCCGAGGCGGATGTCGTCGGCCCGGGCCAGCACGTCGGTGCGCGGGGGCCGGCTCATCAGCTCGTTGGCGGTGTCGTACTGCTCCGGGTCCATGCCGAGGCCGCGGTCCTCGATCTCGATCGCGAGCCCGCGGCCGACCACGGCGGCGCGCACCTCGACCGGCGTGGGCGGCTTGGAGAAGGTGGTGGCGTTCTCCATCAGCTCGGCGAGCACGTGTGCCACCGGGCCGACGGCCCGTTCGGAGAGCCACGGGTGGCCCTCGATGTCGATCGAGATCCGGCGGTAGTCCTGCACCTCGCCCTGCGCGGCGCGCAGCACGTCCAGCAGCGGGACGGGCTTGCGCCAGCGCCGCTGCGGCTGGCCGCCGGCCATGATGACGAGGTTCTCCTCGTAGCGGCGCAGGCGGGCGGTGAGGTGGTCGAGGTCGAAGAGGCCCTCCAGGACCTCCGGGTCGTCGTGCCGGCGCTCCAGCTCGTCCAGCTTGCGCAGCTGGCGGCCGATCAGCAGCTGGGTGCGGCGGGCGATGCGCTGGAGCAGCCGCTCGAAGCCGCGGTGCTGCTCGGCCTGGCCCACGGCGGCCTTCAGGGCGGCGGAGCGGGCGAGGTTGAGCGCCTGGCCGAGGCGGGCCAGCTCGTCGGTGCCGTTGCCGTGCGGGCCGGCCGTGATGCTGTGGCTCTCGGCCTCGACGTCCACCTGCTCGCCGCGGCCGAGGCGGTCGACCACCTCGGGCAGGGTGCGCTGCATGTCCTCGGCCTGGGTGTGCAGATCCTTGATGCGGCGGCGCAGCGACCGGCTCAGGCGCCAGGAGGCGATGACGACCGCGATGACCGTGACCAGGCCGATGGCGGTGGTCAGCACCACGCGGGTGAGCATGCCGATGATGGCGGTCTTGGCGACCTCGATGATGCCGTTGGTGCGGTCCTCCAGTGCCTTGACCAGCGGCGGGTTGAGCCCGTCGATGGCCTGGCGCCACTGGTCCTGCGTCGCCGGGACCTTGACCGTGCCGCCGGCGTCGGCCGCGGTGGGCTTGAGCAGGGCCTGCTCGACGGCGGCCTTGGCCTGCCAGGACGGGCTGTTGACCAGCTCGTGCCAGGCCGGTGCCTCGGAGTCCGGGATGTACGGGATGACCTGGACGTTGAGCAGGTGGTCCTGCGTGCCGATCAGCTGCTGGACCTGCTGGTAGTCGGTGGCGGACAGCCGCCCGGTGGGCCAGCCGCGGGCCAGGATGGCGTCCTCGCGGGAGAGCATCTCCTTGACCCAGAAGGCGTTGACCAGGGTCTTGGACAGCCAGGCGACCTCGCCGGTGTCGACCCGGCTGAGCGCGGTGAACAGCCGCAGGTCGACGCTGATCAGGTCGGTGTAGTAGGCGAAGACGCTCTGCTGGTCGGTGGTGCCGCGGTCGACGGCGGAACGCTGCTCGGCCAGCTTGCCCATGGCCTGGCGGGCCTCGATGACGGCCGCGCGGATCTCGGCGGGGGCGTTGTCGGCGGTCGCCCCGGAGAGGGTCTGGAACTGGCGTACCGCGTCGTCGGTCAGCTGCCGCTGGTGACGCAGCTGGTCGGCGTTGGAGCCGGGCCGGGCGAGCGCCTCGGCACTGAGCCGGCGCTCCTCCTGGAGGTTGTAGTAGACGATGTTGGACGGCTGGCCGGCCTTCTGCGCGATGGTGGCCTGGTCGGCCAGCCGCTGGAAGTCGGAGACGGTCTCACCGCTGGTCACGGCCCAGAGGGCGACCAGGGCGATGCTGGGGACGACGGCCAGGACGAGCAGCGCCGTCCGCAGGGACAGGCGTGGACGCCTGCGGGGGCCCTTCGGCGTCGGGGGCCGCCGATTCGCACGCGCGCGCAGAGCTGACTCCTTGAGGCTGGCGGCCGGCCGGTGAGGGGCGGGCCGTCCGGGGCGTGGGATTTTTGACGAAGCGATATTAGTCATACCGTGTGATTGGAGTGAAAGTCCGTTCGCCGCCTGGGCCGGGCTTGTGCACGCGGCGTCCACAATGTCATTCAGTCGTTGACTGTACGTATGCGGAGCAGGCGGCTCCGGACTTGCTTGACACAGTGTCAATGCGGCGCGCGGCCGCTGGATGGCCGTCATGTGAAAACTGTGTGACGCCCTTCCGGGAGGCGCTCGGCGGTGCGGTGGGCGGGTCGTCCGTGGACGAGCGGACGCCCCTCGGCGGGCCGGCGCGCGGGATCGGGCGGCCTCCGGCTCCGCCCCCGGCACCCGCCCGGCAGCCTCCGGACCGCGGTCGTGCAGGGCGTG